>CAYLME010000121.1:0-11026 GCA_964384585.1 uncultured Gemmatimonadaceae bacterium
ACGCGCACTACCGCTCTCGACAGACGCGCTCACGAACGGCGTCATGACTGGTTGCCCGGCGGCGCCGTTCGCGACACGCACGCCGAACCCGATCTGTGCGGGCCCGACCGTGAAGCGCACCTCGTCGCCGCTCACCGAGGCGCCGGCGCCAAGCAGTTCGGCGAGCTGGCCGAGCCAGGCAGTGCGCGATGTCGCCTCGCCGATCACTTCATTGAACCAGTCGGCAATCGCCGCCGGCCCGCGTTCGACCAGTTCCGCGACCGGCAGCGGCGGCACACTGGTGCCGCCACGCAGGCCGAGCATGCCGGCGAGTCCCGAGAGCGGAGCGAGCGCCGGGTCGGACGCCGCATCGACCTGCGCGCGCACGATGCCGAGCACGAGGTCGAGCGCAGCGTCGTCCAGCTCATCGATGTCGGAGACGGAGATGGACAGGTCGCGCGGTGCGGCCGTGCCCGGCATCTGCAGGTCGGTCAACTCGACGGAAACCTTCGGTGCGCTGCCGTCGGTGGGCGCGAGTACGCCCAGGCCGAAGCCGCCGAGGTGGGCTTCACCGGGCGCGGGCGTGCCGTCATCGAGCGTGATGCGCGTGGTCAGGCCGATGTCGCCGCCCGGCCTGCCGATCAGGATCGCATCACTGACGGTGTGACCGTCCTTCGCCGCACGGAACGGCATGACGAACAGCCGCGTGCTCGAGGCGGGCGCGGTCGTGTCCATCGAGACGCCGATGCCGATACGCACGTGGTCGGCGGGACTGTCATCCAGGACGAGGAACACCGTGATGCGCGGATCCGTTTCGCTGAACAGCGGCAGCCATACGCGACCGTCAGCGTCCTCCTCGCGCTCCGCACCGCCGAGTACGTCGTCGATGAACGCGATGAGTGCATCGCGCTGCGTTTCATCTGCGAGTGCACGGCCGAGGTAATGGCCGGGCCGGCTCAGCCAGTCGTCGCGGAACGAGCCGTTGCTCTCGGCCAGCCCCAGCGCGGTGGCGAGGGAACTCAGTTCTCCGAGATCGGATCCCGAAAGACTCAACGTTGGACCCTGTCGAATTCGTGGCGGGCAAGCGTCCGGATCGACAGCGCTTTCCGCGACGCAGTGAGGCTCATCGGAACGAGGCCCGCGCCGTCCTTGTCGGTGCCGGTTTCGGCGGACAGTGCAGTGCTCATACGCAGAACGGTCTGCCACGCGAACGCGATCAGCGATTCGCGCCAGACGTCGATCACTTCAGCGGGGCCGCGCGGTCGCGACTCGACGGCCGCGAGCATGCCTGCCGGCATCTTCTCCGAGCCGACCGCGAATGCGACCTGCACCTCCGCTTTCCTGACCTGGTCGCACTGCACCGGGATGCGCACGACGATCAGTCCGTCATCGATCTGCGTGCTCACCTTTGACGCATGCACGAGCAGGCGGTTCTCACCGTCGTCCCACAGCACGCTGTCCGCGCCCGCGGTGGAACGCGCGGCCGCGGCGAACAGCGCTGCCGTCTGCTTCGCATCCAGGGTGATCTCGGGGCCGGGCTTCCCCGGCGGGATGGGCTCAGGGCGTACGATCCCCGGGCAGCGCTTCTCGAGCGCTTTCAGGAGCTTCCGGCAATCATCGCTGAGTTTGTCGTTTCCCGGCGCAAGCGCGTGCACGAGCGGACGCAGTCCCGCACCTTGCGGGACCGGCTTGTTCGCTCTGGAAGCGCTCCGCCCGCGGCCAGTCTCTTTGCGGGCCAAGTCAAGCGGTGAAGTGAAACGTGAACCTGCATGAAGCCCGGCATGGCAGGACGTAACCGGGTGCGTGATGATGTCCTCCGGACCGGTCGGCGTCAAGCAGCCTGCAACACCGACCTGACGGAAAATGGCCAACGAACCGCACGGCCTGCGAGTGTGTCCAGAAGCGATCGCGGTACCGGGTCATCGCGCGCTGGGGGGCGCGCAATCACGCGTGCGTTACTAGTGTATCACGGGCACAATTCCGTGTAACGAACCTGGAGCACTCATGCGACGTCCCGTCATCATCCTGCTCGCTCTCGTCGCCTTCACGCTTCCCGCCTGCGCCACGGCGCAACAGCAGCCGCAGCCGCAGCAGCCGCGTTTCACGCGTGCGGACACGTTGCGGGGCTCGATCGGACCGGCACGGGCATGGTGGGACGTCGAGTTCTACGACCTGAACGTGCGGGTGGACCCGGCGGCGCGCAGTATCGCCGGCTGGAACGCGATCACGTATCGCGTAGTGGGGTCGGGCAACGAGATGCAGATCGACCTGCAGCAGCCGCTCGTAATCGACAGCATCGTGCAGGACGGGCGGTCGCTCGCATTCCGGCGCGATGGCAACGCGTTCTTCGCGACGCTGCCGTCTGCGGCGCAGCAGGGAAGCGTGCAGACGGTCACCGTCTACTATCACGGCACGCCGACGGTCGCCGCGAATCCGCCGTGGGATGGTGGCCTCATATTCGAGCGTGACGCCCGCGACCGGCCGTGGGTCGCAACGGCGAACCAGGGTCTGGGCGCAAGCGTGTGGTGGCCGAACAAGGACACGCAGACAGCGGAGCCGGACAGCCAGCGCGTGACGATCACGGTGCCGCACCCGATGGTCAACGTGTCGAACGGCCGGCTCCGCTCCGTCGTGAACACCGACAGCACGGCCACGTACGAGTGGTTCGTGCAGAGCCCGATCAACAACTACAACATTGCGATCAACGCGGGCAGCTACACGCACTTCGGCGACGTATACCAGGGTGAGGACGGCATCCTGACGCTGGACTACTGGCCGCTCGATTACAACCTGGACGCGGCGCGTCGCCAGTTCGCGCAGGCCGTGCCGACGGTCGCGTGCTTCGAGCACTGGTTCGGTCCGTACCCGTGGTACCAGGACGGCTTCAAACTGATCGAGACGCCGCACCTCGGCATGGAGCACCAGTCCGCCGTCGCGTACGGCAACGGCTACGCGAACGGCTATCGCGGGCGCGATCTGTCCGGCACGGGCCACGGTCTCGACTTCGACTTCATCATCGTGCACGAGGTAGCGCACGAGTGGTGGGGCAACAACATCACGACGGCAGACGTCGCGGACATGTGGGCGCACGAAGGCTTCGCCAACTACGCCGAGTCGCTGTACGTGGAATGCCAGAAGAACACGGTCGCTGGCGCCGAGTACGTGCGCGGCGTTCGCGAGGGTATCCGCAATGACCGGCCGATCGTCGGCACGTACGGCGTGAATTCGGAAGGCTCCGGCGACATGTACAACAAGGGCGGCAACATGCTGCACACGATCCGGCAGCTCGTGGCCGACGACGCCCGCTGGCGCGAGATCCTGCGCGGTCTGAATCACGACTTCCGCCACCAGATCGTGACTGGTGAACAGGTGCAGCGCTACATCGACGAACGCACGGACGCCGATCTCATGCCCGTGTTCGCGCAGTACCTGACCACCACGATGATCCCCACATTCGAGTACGAGCTGCGGGGCCCGACGCTGCGCTATCGCTGGAGCGACGTCGTGCCCGGTTTCGCGATGCCGGTCGAGGTGCGGACCGGACCGGACACGTGCGCGGTGCTCACGCCGACGAGCGAGTGGCGCAGCGTGGATGTCGCATTGCGCGATCCCGATCTGATCGACGTCGATGCGGACTACTATGTCCAGGTCAGGCGCACCGGCGGCAGCGTGCGCATGGCCGGTGCGGACTGCGCGGCAGCCGCACGCGAGTGAACGACGTGCGCCCTGCCGTTGCGCCGGGTACACGACGCCGTGTCCTGCAGGCAATGCTCATGCTGCTGTGCGCTGCGGCATGCAGCGAACCGGCGGACGGTCGCGTCGCGAACGCGCGCGGGCAGGATGCAGTGGATGCGGCGCCGGTGCGGGCACCCAGCGTCGGCCTCGACAGTACGCTCCTCGCCCAGGCGTTCGACAGCGCTGCACGCATGCCGCGGCTGCGCAGCCTGCTCGTCGCACGCCACGGCGAGCTGCTCGCGGAGGAGTACTACAACGGCGCTTCGGCAGGTGGGCGCACCAACGTCAAGTCAGTCTCGAAGAGCATCGTGTCCGCGCTCGTCGGCATCGCGATCGCCGAGGGTCGCTTCAGTGGCCTCGACCAGCCGGTCGCACCGCTCTTCCCCGAGTATGCCGCACTGAACGAGGATCCGCGCATCGACAGCGTCACGGTCGGCACCCTGCTCTCGATGCAGGCCGGCCTCGAGCCCACGTCATTCGGCAACTACGGTGCATGGGTGTCGAGCAGCAACTGGGTGCGCGGCGCACTCACGCGACCGTTCGTCGACAAGCCGGGCGGCCGCATGCTCTACAGCACCGGCAGCAGTCACATCCTGTCGGCCGCGCTCACGCGTGCGACCGGCATGAGCACGCTCGCGTACGCGCGCAGCCGGCTGTTCGAGCCGCTCGGCATCGAGCTGCGCGGCTGGACCACGGATCCGCAGGGGGTCTACTTCGGCGGGAACGAGATGCAGCTCCGACCACGAGAGCTGCTCGCATTCGCCGAGCTGTACCGCAACGGCGGGCGCCACGACGGCACGCAGATCGTGCCGGAACCGTGGATCCGCGATTCATGGACGCAGCGCACCACGTCGCGCTTCAACGGTCATGGCTACGGCCTGGGCTGGTGGATCCGCGAGCGGCGCGGCTACGACGTGTACTTCGCCTGGGGCTACGGCGGGCAGTTCGCATTCATCGTCCCCGAGCTCGAGCTGACCGTGGTCATGACGTCCGATGCCGTGTCCCCGCGTGAGGGCGGTCACAACCGCGCGCTCCACGACATGCTGACCAACATGCTGATCCCGGCGGCGGAGCAGGGGTCGACGGACTGACGACCTGTGTGGTTCCGGCGGCACCGGGGTCGCGCTGCCGACGTCGTGGACTGCCGCGGCCGGGTTCGCGCTGCCGACGTCGTGGGCTGTCGCTGCCGCGGTCGCGCTGCCGACCTCGTGGGCTGTCGCTGCCGGGTCGCGCTCCAGCAGCGGCGTCCCTCACCATCATCAGATGTAGTCGAACAGCGGCGGGAACGTGATCACGACGATCGCCGCCCAGATCGCATACACCCACAGGTAGTTCGTCTGCCAGCGTTCGAGGTCCGTGAACGGGCCGCGATGCCGCAGGAACCGGATGTAGAGCACCGCGGACCACGCCAGGTTGACGAGCAGGATCACGTTCTCACCGAGCGCGGCCACCCGGTTCGGCGTGAAGCCGAACTCATTGATACGCGCAGCGATCGCCCAGAGCGCCACGGCATCCGCAAGCAGTGCGCTCACCACGAGCACGACCTGGAGCACGTCGAAGAATCCGGGCGGCGCACCGGGATCGCGCGCGGAGACCGAGTAGACAAGCAGTGCGAGCACCACGACCAGCAGCAGGTCGAAGACGATCAGCAGCTCGCGGTTGATGTCGAGCGGGCGGCCCGTCCACAGCATCGTCACGAGGAACGTGATCAGTGCAGCCGTGAACAGCGGCGTGAAGAGGCGCGTCAGTACCGGCGCCATGTTCTCGATGACGCTCTGCTTCGCTTCCACCAGCCAGGACGCAACCACGATCGCCCCCATCGCACCGCACGGCAGAATCCACTGCTCGAAGTATGGCTCGATGTCGATGCCGATCGCCTCGAACGTGAGCGCCGTGAAACCGGTCAGCAGACCGCCGCCGAGAGCGATGAGCACGAAGTAGATGAACAGCTCACCCGAGAAGCGGATGAAGTCCATGCGCCCGGCCGCCTGGCTCCAGCGGCCGCCCGCATACGCGACGCCGACCACCAGCCAGAGCGCGATCGGCAGATGCAGGGCAGTGAGCGCCAGCGTGTTGCCCTCATGCGCGAACGGATAGATGTTCGCGAACACGACGGCCACCGCGAACGCAGCCGCGAGCCAGCGCATGGTGCGCGGATCCAGCTTCCGCTTCCACGCGAAGTAGCCGGTCAGCAACGGCAGCACGAAGAAGCTGACGTTGCGCATGTAGAAGGCGGCGTCGTCGTTCAGGTCGAGGCCGAAGAGCGCCGGGATCTTGATCGCAACGCCCGCCGCCACTGCAACACCCAATGCGACGAGCGCGTCACGCGACGTCCACGCATCACGCGGTCCGGTATCCGAGGGCGTCGCGACGAGCTGCTTCCACAGCCGCTCCGAATGCTCGCGCGCGAACTCGCGCGACAGCGCATCGAGATCACCCATGCGCTTGACCGCGACCAGGAATGCCTCGTCGCTCGCGAGCCCCGCATCCATCAGCCCCCCGACCTGCTCGCGCAGATGGTCCTCCAGCTCCGCGATGTCGACCGAATGGATCGCCTGCCTGCGGCGGAGATAGCTCCGCCATTGATCGATCTGATCCTCGAGCGCGAGCGCATGCTCCGGTGTCGCCATGTCAGGCAGCTTTCAGCAGGAAGGTGAATGGGACGAGTGCCTGGAGTGACAGGCTTCGGAAATGCGCGCGCACCGGTACTGCCAGCGACAGGCCGTTCCAGATGCCACGCAGCGTCGCATCCACCGCCTGCCACTGCCGACGCTCCTCGGCCAGCTGCTCGCGACCCCGGTCCGTGATCCGGTAGTACTTGCGACGTCGGCCGCTCTCCGCGGTTTCCCAGCGCGCCTCCACCAGCCCCAGCCGCTCGAGCCGGTGCAGCACCGGATAGAGCATGCCGTCCGTCCATTCCATCGCCCCGCTCGACAGCTCACGCACCCGCTGCAGGATCGCGTAGCCATAGCTGTCCTCTTCGGCCAGGATCGCGAGCACGATCGGCGTCGACGACGCCGCGATCAGATCCTTGTTGATCTCCATGGTTCCACCCCGCTCCCGGTGCCGAGCCGTCTGTGACGTATATACCTGACGGTACTATACATTGAACTGCGATGTATGGGAAGGGGCATGGGGCGGCCGGCCGGCCTGATGCTGTCACACGGAGCAGGCCGGGCCCGTCAGCACAACGGAAGCCGGCAACTCCACGCGGCCCGGCACCATGCTTCACGGGAGGGGTTCACGGAATGGCATCACAACGAATTTTCATCGCGGGCGCGACGGGCGTGCTGGGTCGCCGTCTCGTGCCGCTGCTGATAGAGAAGGGGCATCACGTAACGGGCATGACCCGCTCCGCCACGAAGCGTGGCCTGCTGGAGGCACTCGGTGCGGATCCGGTGGTGGCGAACGCGCTGGACGCGAGCGCAGTCGGCAGGGCGATCAGCGAGGCGGAGCCCGACGTCGTCGTGCATCAGCTGACCGACCTTGGCAACCTGCGCAGCATGCGCAACTTCGATCGATCGTTCGCGGGCAATGCGCGGCTGCGGTCGGAAGGGACGGACATCCTGCTCTCAGCGAGTCGCGCGGCGGGCGTGAGTCGTTTCGTGGCCCAGTGCTACGGGGGGTTCCTGTTCGGCAGGGGGGAGCCGCGAGCGCGGTTGAGGGAGGAGGAGCCGCTCGATCCGGAGCCGCATCCCGCGTTCCGGCGCTCGCTGGCCGCGGACCGGCACCTCGAGGAGGCGGTGACGGGCGCGGGGTGGACCGAGGGCATCGTGCTGCGGTACGGCGCGTTCTACGGTCCGGGCACGAGCATGTCGCTGGCGCCGCCGGGCATTCAGAGTGAGGCGGTTCGCAAGCGACAGTTCCCGATCGTCGGTGAGGGCAGCGGCTACATGTCGTTTCTGCACATTGACGACGCCGCGACGGCGACGGTCGCGGCGATCGAGCGTGGCCGGCATGGAATCTACCAGATTGCGGACGACGATCCCGCGCGTGCGAGGGACTGGCTTCCCGTGCTCGCCACTGCGGTCGGCGCGAAGCCGCCGCGGCACGTGCCCGTGTGGCTCGCCCGTGTCCTGGCGGGCCCGGCGGTCGTCGAGATCGTGACGCGCGGCTCGGGCGCGTCCAACGCGAAGGCGAAGCGGGACCTCGACTGGCAGCCTACCTACGGCAGCTGGCGAGACGGCTTCATGCGCGGCCTGAGGTGAGCATGAGCGACGTCATCGAGCGGGGGACGCCCGCGCGCGAACGCGAGCAGCGCACAACGGAGGAGGTGCCGGTGGTCGATCTCGAGAAGCTCCGGCCCAGTGCATTCGCGATTGCGTACCGCATGCTGGGCAGTGTCAGCGACGCCGAGGACATCGTGCAGCAGGCGCTGCTGAAGCTGCACCAGGCGCTCGAGCGCGAGCACATCCGTTCTCCTGAGGCGTATCTCGCGACGGTCACAACGCGCCTGTGCATCGACGAGCTGCGCTCCGCGCGCGTGAAGCGCGAGACGTACATCGGCGAATGGCTGCCCGAGCCGCTCATCGATACCGGCGAGCGGAGCGGTGCGGCGCGCGCGGAGCTGTCGGAATCCGTGCGCATGGCGTTCCTCGTGTTGCTGGAGACTCTTTCCCCTGCGCAGCGCGCGGTCTTTTTGCTGCGTGATGTTTTCGACTACGAGTATGCGGACATCGCGGACATCCTGGGCAAGTCGGAGGCTGCGGTGCGGCAGATCGCGGTGCGCGCGCGCGCCCACGTGCTCGAGAAGCGGCCCCGCTTCGACGTGGGGCTGGAAAGCCAGAACGAGCTGGTTGACCGCTTTTTCGCGGCGATCGAGGGAGGCGACGTCGCATCGCTCGAGGCCCTGCTCGCGGCGGACGTCGCGCTGTACGGCGACGGCGGTGGCAGGGTGCCGGCGCTCGGACGGCCGGTGAACGGCCGAACCGCGGTTGCGCGCACGCTCCTCAACTGGTCGCGCACCGGCGCGCGCGCCGGCGGCTTCCGCGCGGAGCGCACCGTGGTGAACCAGCAGCCGGGTGCGCTGATCCGCAGTGCGGACGGTTCTGTCGTCGGTGTGTGGGCGATCGACGTCGTGGACGGCCGGATTGCCGCGGTTCGCTCGGTCGTGAACCCGGACAAGCTCCGGCACGTGCCGAACGCGGGCAACTTCGGCGAATGGCTCCGGCGCGCGCTGGAGTAGCGAGCGCCGCAGTCCATTCTGCGGTTTCAGTCGCTGACGATGGACATCTCGCGCGCAATGCGTGCCGCGGCCGTGCGACTCTCGGCGTTGAGCTTGCGAAGGAGTGCGGAGACGTGATGGTCGACCGTGCGTGTCGAGAGGAAGAGGCGCCGTCCGATCTCACGGTTGGAGTAGCCGCCGGCGAGGAGCGACAGCACGTCCATCTGTCGTCTGGTCAGTCGCGCCGGGTTCGCGCGCGTGCTGCGTCGCGGTCCGCGCGGGAGGCCGCGCACGCCCTGGCGCACCAGGCGCGCACGCAGGCGTGCGGCCGCGGGACGTGCGCCCATCTCATCCAGCAGGTTCAGCGCGAGGCGCTGCGCGGGCTCATCGCCGTTCACGAGCGCGAGCGCGCGCTCGTACGGGCAGCCGAGCCTCTCGAAGGCGTCGGCTGCCTCCTGCCAGCGCCCCTCGAGTGACGCGGCAAAGGGGGCGGGCAATGCGGGTAGCTCTTTCGGCTCGAGTGGGCCCGACCGCCGCAGCCAGAGAGCGAGTCGGCCGATGTCCCAGCGGCTGTCGGCACGCAGTGCGAGCGGCCACGCGCGCATGACCTCCGTACGTGCGAGTGCATCGTCGCCAACGAGCCATGCCGCCTCCGCGCGGGCGATGGCGACCGGCGCGAGTCGCTGGAGCTCTCCGGTCGACAGCGCCCATTCGAGCGCCTCATCGAGCAGCGGCTTGCCGCCCCGCTCACCGCGTCGGATCCGCACCGTGCCGAGCACCACGAGCGACGGGATGCGCACGACGGCCGAAGTGTTCCCGCGGCGCAGCACCTCGGTAGCATCGCGTTCCGCCTGGCACAGGCGCCCCTGTTCGAGATGTACGCGGGCACGCCAGCCGCGCAGGTAGAGGCTGTAGGCGTCCATGTCACGCGCGTCGGCGTAGGCGAGGCCATCCTCGAGAAACGCTTTGGCGAGCGCGTAGTCCTGCTCCGTCACCGCATCACTGATCAGCCAGGCGAATGCGCGCATGGCGTGCTCGTGCAGGCCGTGATCCTGCGCGAGCCGGACGGCGCGCGCCTGCATCTCGCGTGACGCGCCCGGCTCCAGGCAGGCGGCGTTGGTCAGGGCGTGCACGAGCGCTTCGGGGTCACCGAGCGCTTCAGCGAGCGCGACGGCACGCTCGCCCCATTCCGCGGCGCGCTGCCGGTCCTCCGCGAGGATGTGCAACTGCGCGCGTGTGCTGTACGCCATTGCGAGCTCGTGTGAGGGGCCGAGCGGCTCCAGCACACGGATCGCCTCGTCGGCACAGGCCGCCGCGTCCGCGCGACGACCTTCGAACCACGCGAGTCGCGACAGCCAGCGAAGTGCATCGCCTTTGCGCCGCTGGTCACCGACGTTGCGCCACAGGGTGAGCGACTCTTCACGCGCACGCACGGCCTCCGCCATGCGGCCGCCGAGGTGAACCTCGTAGGACCAGGCGTCGAGCAGTGCGGCACGTTCGGCTGGCGTCGACGCGTGCGCATGGCGTAGCGCGCTTTCGTAGTGTGCCGCGGCCTCGCGGTGTGCACCGACCGCGGCGGCCTCCCGCGCCGCGACGGGCGAGAGCCGCAGCACGGTGGCCGCGTCGCCGCTCCGGTCAGCGTGGTGAACGAGCCGCGGCAGCAGACTCGGATCCTTGCCGTGCACCTGCAGTGCGCGCAGCACACGCGCGTGCAACGCAGCAGCAGATCCCGGCTCGAGTGCGTCCTCCCATGCGCGGCGAGCCAGCTCGTGTCGGAACGCGACGTCGCTGCGCGTGGTTCGCAGCAGCCCCGCGCTCACCGCGGCCGCAATGGCACGCTCCGCGTCGTCGAGCAGCGCATCCAGCAGCCAGCGTTCGGTGTGGCCAGGCACGATCGACACGACGTCGAGCGCGGCGCGCGTCGTTGCATCCAGGCGCGCCGCGCGCGCGAGCACCGCGTCACGAACGGACGGCGGCACGCCGCGTTCCGGATCGGCAGCGAGCACCTCCGTCACGAAGAACGGATTTCCGCCGGTCACGTCCCAGAGCGCCCCCGTCGCTCGACCGGCCACGGCCGCGAGGCGCGCGACGGCGTCTCGCGACAGCGGCGGCAGGTGCAGCCGGAGCACCGAATTCGGCGGCAGCTCC
>CAYLME010000122.1:0-10988 GCA_964384585.1 uncultured Gemmatimonadaceae bacterium
GGCGTCGCCACGCAACAGTCACCCAGGGGGCACCGGACTTGCGGCGCCCTGCGGACAGCACTCCCTGAACCCCAGCACAACCCGGAGGAAGCCCATGCGCCACACACGTGCCATGCTCGCCGTTCCCGTACTCCTCGCCATGGCGGCGAGCGCTCATGCGCAGGACGCCGATCGCGCGGTCCCGAACGGCGGTATCCACGTCGAAGGCTGGCAGGGCGCCGTCGACGCCCGCGCCGCGCAGGCCGGCCAGAGCGTCGCGAACGCGAGTCTCGCTACGCATGGTGAGGACCTCCACGTCCGCACCGGCCCCGCGACCACCTACTGGAATCCGGCCAATACCGCGAGCGGCGAGTACACCGTGTCCGCGACATTCACCGAGCCCGCCTACATGGCGCTGAACGACCACCCGCACCCCTACGGCATCGTCATCGCCGGCAACGACATCGGTGGCGCGAACCAGAGCTACCTCTACTGCGCCGCGAACGGCGCGGGCAACTTCATCGTGCGCGGCTTCGGCCCCGAGCCCTTCCAGCTGAACGGCCGCCGCGGCGAAGCGCATGATGCAGTCAACAAGGCAGCAGGCCAGGGCGAGCCCGTCACGCAGCACATCGCCGTGAGCGTGCACGAGGATCGCGTCGAGTGCGCGATCAACGGTACCGTCGTCGGCAGCTACCCGCGCAGCGAGGTCGTGCAGGACGGACGGCTGCGCTCGACGGATGGCGTATGGGGCATCCGCTTCGCGCACAACACCGAAGGCACAGTCAGCGGACTGGCGGTGACGCAACACTGAGTCGTCGATCAGCTGACAGAACCAGCTTGAACCACAGAGGACACAGTGATCACAGAGGCCTGCGGGATACCCCGCAGGCCTCTTCTGCAACGCGCTTTGTTCGTACTGTCGTTGTGTCATCCGTCGCCGGACCCGGCAGTTCACGATCAGGCATGCCCACCGCGCACGCAAACACCAAACAGGGTGCTGCCACACGACGAGCCCGACAGCGCACGAAGAACGTCTCCGTGCTCACTGTGTCCTCTGTGGTTGAATGCCGTATTCCGTTGCTCAGCAGCTCCCGGCCTTCTCAGCGGTGAACAGCTGTTGAATCGATCAGGATCGGCGCATCGTCGTCGAACGACTGTTCGTAGCCGCCACGAACGATCTCTTCCAGGTCCAGGTTCAGCCGTCCAGCGGCTCTCGCTGCGACGAGGAGGGTGTCGCGCGTGATCGTGCGGGGGGCACGTGCGGTGATGAGGATGGCCTGGCGGCGGTCGGGTATGTGCAGCAGGTGCACGTCGGTGAAGACGCTGCGGTATGTGGCGAGCATGGAGGAGTATGCGTCGTTTGCTGTCCAGAGATTGCTCAGCACGATACCGGACAGCGCGAGGCGGGAGTGTACGGTTGCCAGGAACTCGCGGGTGGCGAGCGCATGGGGGATCGCATCGTCGGAGAACGCATCGAGTACGATCAGGTCCCAAGTCTCCGGGGCCGCGCCTTCGATGAATGCGCGGCCGTCTGCGGTGTGGACCCGGAGCAGGGAATCGGGACGGAAGCCGAAATATGATTGCGCCAGGTCAACGATCAGCGGGTCGATCTCGACCACGTCGATCGATGCGCGCGGCAGCACGCGGTGGGCGTGCATCGGCATCGCGCCGCCGCCCAGCCCCACGTATAGAATGCGCGCGTCAGGCGGGATGAGCGCGAGGCCGATCGTTGCCACGCGCGTGTACGGCAGCTCCAGATGCAACGGGTCGCCGGGACGGATCACGCTCTGGCGCGCACGGCCTTCGCCCGTGTAGAGCGTGCGGAGCCCGGCAGCGTTCTCCGTGACGCGGACGCGGCCGAAATCGCCGGTGCTGTCGAAGAGGACGCGCTGTCGTTGTCCGAAGAATACGAAGAACGCGAGCGCGAAGAGGGCCGCGGCCATGAGCCACAGCCCTTTCGCGACCCGCCTGCGACCGGTCGAACGCCTGACGCGCTCAGCCACAGATCACGTCAGCAGCACGCACAACCGGAGTCACACGCGCGTCCTCTGCAATGCATCGACCACACGCGCGAAGCGGTCGAGCGTGTTCATCCCGCCATCCACCGCACCGACCTGCTGGACCAGCAGGTCGCGCGCTTCCTTCGTCGGATGCTCCTGGCGCAGCGTGACCCGCGTGCCGCCCTCGATCTCCTCGAAGGTGACCGTTGCGCTGAAAACGAACGGCTCGCCTTCACTGGTGCCTTGATCCCATACCAGCTTCGCGGGTCGCTCCACTGCCCGGTAAACGATGTAGTTGGGATAGTCCGTGCCGTCCGGGCCATGCATCACATGCTGCCACACGCCCCCCGGCCGGACGTCCATGCGCTCCGTCGTCGTGCGGAACCCGTCCGGACCCCACCAGCTGCTCACGTGCGCACTGTTCGTGAACGCATCGAACACGAGCTCGCGCGGCGCCGCAAACGTCCGCCGCAGGATGATCTCGCGCTCGCCGCCGCGAACCTCGAACGCCGGTCCGCCCAGGACTTCGTTACTCTTCATCTTCCCGTCCCCCCTGCTGCAGTCCCTGAAGGTAATCGTCCAGCCGCTCGAAGCTCCCCGTCCAGAAGCGGCGATACTGCTCGACCCAGTCGGAGACTTCGCGCAGTCCTTCCGGACGCAGCTGCACGGGTCGCCATTGCTGGTAGCGGCCCCGCTCGACCAGGCCAGCCCGCTCGAGCACCTTCAGGTGCTTCGAAACCGCGGGCAGACTCATCTCGAACGGTGCCGCCAGCTCACCCACGGTCGCGACACCACCAGCCAGTTGTGCCAGGATCGCCCGGCGCGTCGGATCGGCGAGTGCTGCGAACGTGGCGGAGAGTGAGTCTGTCTGCATTATTTCCCTGTCGGTTAATTAACCTGAACGGAAAATACAGGGGACACGGCGAGGGTGTCAAGGGGCGCGTCCGCTACTGCTTTGCCGCCGCCTTCAGTGCGCGCGCCATCAGCGTTGGCTCACCCACGCGCTCGGCCCATTCCGGAAATGCATCGGTCGGACCGCGCCAGCGCAGTTCGTCGACGTCGTTGAAAACGGGTGCATCGGTGCGGAGTGTTGCGAGCGTGACGAACAGCGTCGCAAGCTCGCGATCATCCTTCAGCACGTCGGGCGGGAAGGAGGCGATCGGTCCGTGGCGGTTGAGCAGTCGTGCAGCGGTGGCGGGACCGATGCCGCTGATTCCCGGGAAGCCGTCCGCGCTGTCGCCGACGAGTGCGAGGTAGTCGGGAATGAGCGTTGGTGGCACGCCGAACTTCTCGCGCACGCCCTCCTCGTCGCGGATCTGGTTGCCGCGCCGATCGACCTGCACCACGCGCGTGCCGCGTACGCACTGAGCGAGGTCCTTGTCGGGCGTCCAGACGCAGACCCTCTCGACGCGCTCGTCATCGGCGGCCTGCGTGGCGGCGGAGGCGAGTGCGTCGTCTGCCTCGAGGTCAACCATCGGCCACACGACCACGCCCATTGCGGCCAGCGCCTCCTCGAGCGGGTGAAACTGGCGCAGCAGGGTGCGTTCGATGCCTTCGCTGCTCTTGTAGCCTGGCCACAGCTCGTTGCGAAAGGACTCGATCACGTGGTCGGTCGCGACGCCGATGTGTGTCGCGTCGTTCTCGATCATCTGCAGTACGGTCCGCAGCACGCCGAGCACGGCGCCGTATGGCGGATCGCCGTCCTTGCGGAAGCGTCGCAGTCCGTAAAAGTGCCTGAACAGCTCGTATGTGCCGTCGAGCAGGTGAATGATCATGCCCGCAGTATACAGCGGTGCGGTCATCGCCGCCGCGTGAGCCGCTACTTCGTTTCGAATGGCGACTACAATGTGCAGGGAGCAGGACGCTGTGCCGTCACCGCGGAATGCGCCAACTGCCGGAAAATCATGAATTTGCAAGTGTATCGTGCGTTTCTGGTGAGAAAACTGGCGCGCGCGTGTACTTTGGCATCGGTCTCGCGCCACGCGCGGGCACGGTGCGCCGGATGGCGCGCACGCAAACCTGCTTCGGAGGGAGAAGTATGAAGCGTACCTGGAAGCTGCTCACCGTTCCGCTCGTGAGCCTGCTGTTCGTGAACGGCTGTGCGACGAAGGGCGCCTTGCGCAATGTCGAGCAGCGTGTTGCGAACAACGAGGCGGCGATCGAGCAGGAGCGCAACGAGCGCATGTCGGCCGATGAGCGGCTGGCTGCGGACCTCGCGCAGCTGCGCGGCGATCTCGAGGGGATGCGCAGCGATTTCGATGCTCGCATTGCGGCGGTCGAGAATGGCCTGCAGTTCGTGCTGCCGGTGCACTTCGCGTTCGACGATGCGACGGTGCGTCCGCAGGACTACGAGGCGCTCGATCGTTTCGTGGACGTCGTGAGCAAGCACTACACGGGTGCTGTCGTGACGGTGGAAGGGTTTGCCGATCCGGCGGGTTCACGTGCGTACAACGCGCAGCTCTCGGAGCGCCGTGCGGATTCGGTGCGCGAGTATCTGATGCAGCGCGGCATCAGCGCGGACGTACGCAGCATCGGCTACGGCGAGGACCGCCAGGTGGTCGAAGGTGCGGCGAAGGACGATGCTGGCGCGCAGATGAACCGTCGTGTCGTGTTCGTCGTCGAGACGCCGGCGCGCGGACAGTCGGTGACGCTCCTCAACCCGCAGAGCTGACCTCGGTGTTCGCCGCGGCAGCGTGGCCGCGGTACGAACCGGATGACTCGATGCGGGGCAGCGTGATGGAGCGCTGCCCTCGCCTTTTCGCGAGTGTCCGAGCGCGACGCCCTCCGGTCACGTCCCGCCATCCCCGAGCAGTGCCTCTGCCATTTCCGGCCGACCGAGTCGCAGGTACAACTCCCGCAACAGATCCCGCGCCCGCGCCGTCTGGAAGTGATCCGCGCCGTACTCCTCGATGAATCCCTCGTACGCAGCGCGCAGGAGCGGCTCCGCCGATTGATCGCTGCCGCGGCTCGTGTAGTGGCGTCCGAGTTCGCGCAGCGTCGAAAGCAGGAGGTAGTGGCCCGGCCTGAGCTGTTCTTCGAGCGTTGTCCGTGCGCCGGTCAGCAGCGCATGCGCCTCGCCGAAGTCGCCGACGGCGGTGAGCGCACTCCCGAGCGCTGAGGCAGTGACGGCGGTGTAGAGATGATCGTCGCCGAGCTCCGTGCGCAGCGTGCCGAACGCCTCGCGCAGCACCGCCACCGCCTCCTCGAACTCGCCCGCCTCGTATCGATTCAGCCCGTAGTTGCGCAGCAGGAGAGCGGTGTTCGGGTTGGCGCGGCCGATCGACGCTTCATGCGCGTGCATGGACGCTTCGTAGTACGGTATGGCGGCATCGAAGCGGCGGAGGTCGTCGTAGTAGCCCGCAATGTTCTGCAGGTAGATCCCGGTTTCGGAATGTTCCTCACCGAGCGTTGCGAGTGCGATCCGCACGACCTCCAGATAGATCGGTTCCGCCTCGTCGAGCCGCCCTGCGTAGTGCAGGCTGGATGCGAGGTTGTTGAGCGACGAGGCGAGCCGTGCATGCGTATCGCCGAGGTAGGTGCGCTCCATCTCCACGGTCTCGCGAAACACCTCCGCCGCAGCGCCGAAGTCGGACGTGTAGTGAAGAAGGTTGCCGTAGTTGTTGAGTACCTGCGCATGCAGCGATGTGCCTGACAGCTCGAGTGAGTCCACGAGGGCGAGAGCGCGCTCGTGCAGCCTTCGGGACGCCTCGGGGTCGCCCGTGTACATGAGGGCGATGCCGCGCTCCGAGACGGCGTATGTGTAGGTCGAATCGGGAGGCATCCCGGCGTTCTCATAGACGGCCATCGCGGCGGCGAGCAGGGAGTCGGAGCGTTCGAAGCTGCCCTGCTGCTTGGCGATGTTGCCGAGCAGGACGAGCGGAGCCGCGCGGGCGCGCGGCCCGGCGCCGGCGGCCCCGGCAGCGTGGAGGGCGTCCTCGAGCATTGCCTCCGCGCTCGGGAAGATGCCCATGTTCGAGTAGACGCGGCCGAGCACCGTGAGCATTTCCGCCTGCAGCCGCGGCTGCCCCTCGAGCTCGGTACGTATCCGCAACGCGCCGCGGTCGACGAGCTGCTGCACGCGCAGGGTGTCGGTCCGCTCGAGGCGCACGCCGAGCGGGTCCGCGCTGTCGAACATGCCGAGCAGGAAGCCCATCACCTCCTCGGTGCTGCGACGCGCCTCGTTCGCAGCGTCGCGCTCGCGCGCCGCCGTGCGCGCCTGCCACATCGTCGCACCGAGTCCGCCAACGAGGGTGAGCAGCAGGAGCGCGGCCGCGGTGATCCCGGCGCCGTTGCGGCGCGCGAACTTGCGTGCGCGATAAAGGAGCGTGGGCGCCCGGGCTTGCACGGGCAGTCCCGCGCGATGCCGCTCCAGGTCGTCCAGCAACTGCTGGGCGGAGCCGTAGCGGCGTGTGACGTCGGGATCGAGAGCGCGCAGCACGATGACGTCGAGATCGCCCTCCAGCCGACGTCGCAGCTTCACCGGCGTGGTCGAGCGGGCGGCGGCGACCGCTTCGGCGGTGATCTGCGGATCCGACGGCGAATCACGCCCTGCGACGAGGCTCGGTCGCGGCGCGATACGATCCGGGTCCGTCGTCCGCCGGTCACCGAAGGGCCGGCTGCCCACGAGCAGTTCGAAGAGCACGGTGCCCAGTGCATACACGTCGGCGGCAGTCGATACCGCTTCGCCGCGGTGTTGCTCGGGCGCCGCGTACTCCGGCGTGAGCACACGTACGCCGGTCCGTGTCACCGGCGTGTTCGAGTCGTCTTCGGTCAGCAGCTTCGCGATGCCGAAATCGAGCAGCATCGGCGTGCCGCCCACCGCGACCATGATGTTCGACGGCTTCAGGTCGCGATGCACGACCAGCTTCTGATGCGCGTACTGCACGGCTGCGCAGATCGTGCGGAACAACGCGAGTCGCTCATCGATGCCCAGGCGGTGCCGATCGCACCACGCGGTGATCGGCTCGCCGTCCACGAATTCCATGACGAGGTATGGCCGGCCGTCTTCGCTCGCGCCGCCATCGTAGAGTCGCGCAATGTGCGGATGCTCGAGCCCGGCAAGGATCCGGCGCTCGTGACGGAACCGCGCGAGGATCTCGTCCGTGTCCATGCCGCGCTTGACCAGCTTCAGTGCGACCTGCTTCTCGAACTCGCCGTCCGCACGTTCTGCGAGATAGACGGCGCCCATGCCGCCGCGCCCGAGTTCGCGCCGGATGCGCCACGGCCCGACGTGCGTCGGTGTGTCGGCGTCGTCTTCGTCGATGAGTGTGGCCCAGACCAGGGCCGGGTCGTGATCGAGGAGCGTGCTCTCCTCGTCGACATACCGAAGCAGGTCCTCGACGCGTGCGCGCAGCAGGGGGCGTCCGGCACACGCTTCGTCGAGCGCGGCCGCGCGCGCGGCCGGATCCAGATCGATGACACGCTCGAGCAGCGCGTGCGCCTCCGCTGCGGTCGGCCGTTCGCTCATACGCCGCCGCTCATGCAGAGGTACGTGGCTGCGGCCCGCCGCCCAGCGCTTCCGCCAGCCAGGCGCGGGCAATCCGCCATTCGCGCTTCACCGTGGGTGAACTGACGCCCAGTGCTTCCGCCGTCTCTTCTACCGACAGCCCGGCGAAGAAGCGGCATTCGACGACATTCGCCTGCCGGGGGCTGAGCGTCTCCAGCTCGACGAGCGCGTTTTCGAGATCCAGCACTTCGGCGGACAGCTCATCGCTGTTGCCAGCAGGCGCGTCCATACCGAGCAGCAGATTGCCGCGGTCGCGCGTTGCACGCCTGCGCGCCGCATCCACGAGCACCTGCCGCATCGCCCGCGCGGCGATGCGAAAGAAGTGGACGCGATCGTGCGCGAGCAGGCCGGCACCGGGCACGAGCTTGAGATATGCCTCGTGCACGAGCGCGGTCGTGTTCAGCGTCTGCTGGTTGGACTGGCGCACGCGATGAGCGAGCCGGCGCAGCTCGTCGTACGTGCGCACGTAGATCTGCTGGAACGCGGCGGCATCACCGGAGTCGGCCGCCTGCAGCAACTGCGTGACCGTCTGCTCGTTCTGCACTGTACTCCCCGGAAACGAGGACTACACGATCGACATCGCCACGAGGGTAGAGGCGACGGCACCGAAACCCGCGGCAACCAGCGCGAGTGGAAGCTGTGTCGTGACGTGATCCATGAGGTCGCCACCCGAGGCCAGGGCGGACAGGATCGTCGTGTCCGAGATGGGCGAGCACTGGTCGCCGAAGACAGAGCCACCCAGCACGGCACCGAAGCAGACCGCAACATACGATGGGTCCGGCACCACTGCCCAGGCAAGCGGCATGGCCAGCGGGAACACCACTGCATACGTGCCCCAGGACGTGCCGATCGAAAATGCGACGACCATGCAGATCAGCATGAAGATCGCCGGCAGTAGTACCGGCTGGATGATGTGGCTGGTGGTCTCGACGATGTAGTGCGCGGTGCCGAGCGAGCCGGACACGCGGCCCAGGGTCACGGCAAGGCCGAGGATGATGGCACCGATCGTGACGCCCTTGCAGCCGTCGACGAAACCGTCGACCGCATCGTTCAGCGACATGCCCTTGAACAGTGCGACCGCGAAGCCGGTCAGCACTGCCAGGCCGAACGCCTCGGCGATATAGACCGTGCCCTGCTGGCCGCGCAGCTGCGCGATGACGTAGGGGACGATCGCAACGCCGAGCAGCACACCCATCGGCAGCAGGAAGGAGATCTTGCCGCTCCTGTAGCCGTGCGGCACGCGCACCACGGTCAGCTCGTCGGCGGCGAGCGGCTTGGCGCCCGGCCCGTTCAGCTGGGCTGTCGTGCGTGCGCGCTCGATCGCGCGCTTCATCTTGCCGCCGACCCAGGGCAGCCAGCCGAGCGCGAACAACAGCGTCATGCTGACGGCGAAGAAGCCGTAAAAGTTATAGCGCAGCGAGCTGAAGAAGAAGCTGATCGCATCAGCCGTCGTTGCGAAGAGCGGGATCGTGCCGACGATCAGGCCGCCGATGTAGAGCGGCCACGCATTGAACGGCAGCACGGTCGCGGCCGGCGATGCCGTCGAGTCGACGACGTAGCTCAGCTCCTCGTGCGATACGCGCTGCCGGTCCGTGACGGGCCGCACCGTTGTGCCAGTCAGGATCGTGGAGACCGTGCCGCCCTGGTGGAACACCATGCCCATCAGCCAGGCAAAGAACATGGCCGAGCGCGGCCCGCGCACGATCTTCTCGCCGGCCCATTCGGCGAACGCGACGGCACCGCCGGTGCGCGTCCAGATGCCAATGAGGCCGCCGAGGGCCCACAGGTAGACGAGCAGGATGAGTGCGTACTCTTCAGTGCCGATGGCCGGAAGCAGGAACTCGCGCACGATGTTGAGCTTCGCCGTCACGAGACCGCCCATCGCAACGCCCGCGAAGAGCGACGTCAGCACCTCGCGCGTCACGAACACGAGCACGAGTGTGGTCAATGGCGGCAGCAGGCTCCACATGCCGATGTGACCGCCCTCCTCCGGCACCTCGCCCGGGGCGAAGAACCAGATCAGCAGTCCGACCGCAAGGATCACAAGCGCGGTGACCAGCCGACGCGTGGGCGTCGAGCGTGGTGGCCTGTTCACGATGTCGGGCGTGGTGTCAGGCACGTCGGGGCTCGTCGTTGCCATGTGTTGTCAGGCTGGGGAACCGCACCGCTCCGCGTACTACGGCGGATGTGCCTTGCTCCGTCCACGTCGTTGTTCCAGAGAGGCCGCCCAAGGTAGGCCGGACCGCGGTGCAGGGCAACCGTAATTGCCGTATCGCGGATGCGAGACCGCCAGCAGGTTCAGTTCGCCGGCACCGTGCGATCCCGCGCCCAGGCGCGCAGCGCAGCGACCTTCTCGCTCATCACATGCGCCAGCGGACGCGTGTTGTCTGCCTCGGCAAGGAGTGCCGCGGTAGTGAGTGGCTGCTGCGACGCGAAGGCGGAGTAAAGGGCGGCCACGATGATCTGCTCGAGCTCAGCGCCACTGAAATCGTCCGTCGCGCGGGCAACCGCGTCCAGATCGAAGCCGGTCGGATCCTGGTTGCGGCGAGCCAGGTGCAGCTCGAGGATCGTGCGACGCGTAGCAGCGTCCGGCAGATCCACGAAGAAGACCTCGTCAAAGCGACCCTTGCGCAGCAGCTCGGGTGGCAACCGCTGCACGTCGTTCGCGGTCGCCACCGTGAACACCGGCGCCTTGCGATCCTGCAGCCACGACAGGAACGTGCCGAACACGCGCTGCGAGACGCCGCCGTCGTCGCCGCTGCCATTGCCGGCGAACGCCTTCTCGATCTCGTCGATGAAGAGCACGCACGGAGCGACCTTCTCGGCGACGGCGCATGCGCGCCGGAAATTCTTCTCCGTCTCGCCGATGTACTTGTTGTAGAGGGCACCGGGGTCCATGCGCAGCAGCGGCAGCCCCCATTCGTTCGCGACTGCGCGCGCCGAGAGGCTCTTTCCGCAACCGGGCACGCCGATGAGCAGCAGGCCCTTCGGAAACGTCAGGCCGAACTCCGCAGCTTTCTGCGGTGAGCGAATGATGTGCGTACGCTTTGCCAGCCAGTCCTTCAACCCGGCGAGTCCCGCGACCTCGCCAAGCGCTTCCTCCGCAGGGTAGTACTCGAGCACGCCCTCCCGCTCGACGATCTCCTTCTTCGCGCGGATGAGATGCGCGATGTCGTCCGCCGTGAGACGGCCGTCCTCGACGATCGCACGCGTCAGTACCTTTTCCGCTTCCAGCAGAGTCAGGCCGCGCAGCCCCTCGAGCAGGCGGTTCTCTTCCTCGAGCGTCAGCTGCACGGCTGATGCGTCGCGATTCATGTCGCGCAGGATCCGCTGCATCAGGCGACGGAACTCCGCTGCGTCCGGTGCAGGCAGGTTCACCGTCGCCGACAGGCGGCGCACGCTTTCTGGCAACGTCAGCGCGACGCCGCTCAGCACGATCGCGCCCGGCTGCTGCGACAACTGTGTGGCCACCTCACGCAGGCGCTCCGCAAACCCGCCGTCCT
>CAYLME010000123.1:0-10979 GCA_964384585.1 uncultured Gemmatimonadaceae bacterium
GCCATGATCACGTCCGCACCGAGCGCCCGCTCGATGTCCATCACTTTTTCGGGTGTGAACATATGGCGCGAGCCGTCGAAATGGCTCGTGAACTCGACGCCATCCTCGGTGATCTTCCGCAGCGTCTCCAGGCTGAAAACCTGGAAGCCGCCGGAATCCGTCAGGAAGGGCTTCTGCCAGCCGGTGAAGCCGTGCAGCCCGCCCATCTGCTGCACCACGTCATGGCCGGGCCGCAGGTACAGGTGGTACGTGTTCGCGAGGATGATCTGCGCGCCCACCTCGTCGGTCAGCTCGTCGCGCGAGATCGTCTTCACACTGCCCTGCGTGCCGACCGGCATGAACGCGGGCGTCTGCACCGTGCCATGCGGCAGTGTGAACGTGCCGGCACGCGCCGCGCCTTCCTCGCCGTCGAGCCTGTACTCGAACATCAGAGCACCGCCATGGCGTCGCCGTACGAATAGAAGCGATAGCGTTCCGCGACGGCGATGCGGTATGCGTTCATGATCCGTTCGTATCCGCCGAATGCAGCGACGAGCATGAGCAACGTCGAGCGTGGCAGATGGAAGTTCGTGATGAGCCGGTCCACTGCGCGGAACCTGTAGCCCGGGCGGATGAACATCTGCGTCTCGCCCGTGCCCGCGCGGATGCAGCCGTCCTCATCGGCCACGGTTTCGAGGGTGCGCGTTACGGTCGTGCCGACGGCCCAGATTCGGCCGCCGGCAGCACGGGCTGCATTGATCGCCGACGCTGCATCGTCGCTCACCTCGTAACGTTCCGCGTGCATCGGATGTTCGGCAGGATCCTCGACGTCCACGGGTCGGAAGGTGCCCGCACCGACGTGCAGCACGACGCGCACCGTGCGCACGCCCTTCGCATCGAGCGCGTCCAGCAGCTGCCGCGTAAAATGCAGCCCGGCCGTCGGCGCGGCGACAGACCCTTCCGCGCGTGCGTAGACCGTCTGGTAGCGTTCCCTGTCGCCTGGCTCGTCAGGGCGGCCGATGTAGGGGGGCAGCGGCATGTGGCCGTACTGCTCGAGCGCGGCACGAACGCCGAGTGGCGTCACGAGCCGGACCGTGCGTGCACCATCGGGCAGGACGTCGAGCACTTCGATGGCGAAGTCTTCCGCGATTGTGACCGTGCTGCCCGGCCGCAGCTTCGAGCCGGGCCGGACGAGCGCCGACCACGTCGCCTGGTCGCCTGCGATCGGCTGGAGCAGCATGACTTCCGCGGGCGCGCCCGACGCGCGGATGCCGAGCAGGCGCGCGGGGATGACACGCGTCTCGTTCAGCACGAGCGCGTCGCCTGCCTCCATGTATTCGATGATGTCCGCGAAATGGCGGTGTGCGATCGTGTCGCGCGCGCGGTCCAGCACGAGCAGCCGGCTGGCATCGCGGATGTTCGCGGGATAGTGCGCGATGAGGGCGTCAGGCAGGTCGTAATCGAACGACGAAGTGGTGTAGCGGCCTGCGTTCACTCGGGCTCGCCGACGAGCCGGCCCTCCATCAGCTCGCGCAGCACGCGCACGCGGTCGAGCCGCACCCACAGCATCCACTCGCCGCCGGTGCCGCGCGCTTCGGCGACGTACTCCATGACCTGCCGCTCCAGCGGGTGCGTCGCCTCGTCGGTGCGGTGCTCCCAGCGCCAGCAGACCGCGCCGAGATCGAAGTCGTGTGTACGCTCGATCTGTCGCAACGCCTGAAGTCGGTCGAGCACATTCCCCGGTGTGGACGTCTCGGTCAGTGCATCCCGCATGCGACGCTGCGAGTTGCCGTGTCCGGCAAAACGTGCGCAGAGCAGCGCGTGATCCTGTTGCGAGAGCCGCACGAAATCCATGTCTACGCCTCGAACAGGTTCACCTGCGGGCCGGACAGCCCGGTGCGCGCGGCAGGCAGCGCATAGCCGAAGCGACGGTACGCGTTGTTGGTTGCAACGCGACCACGCGGCGTGCGCATCAGGAACCCGTTCTGGATGAGGAACGGTTCGTACACTTCCTCCAGCGTGCCAGCGTCCTCGCCTACGGCAACGGCGAGCGTGTTGAGGCCGACGGGGCCGCCATCGAAGTGTTCGATCAGCGTCTTCAGGATGCGTGCGTCCATCTCGTCGAGGCCGTACTCGTCCACGTCGAGCATGTGCAGGGCGGCGTTCGCGACCGGCTGATCGATGATGCCGTCCGCGCGTACCTGCGCGAAGTCGCGCACGCGGCGCAGCAGCCGGTTCGCGACGCGCGGCGTGCCGCGCGAGCGGCGTGCGATCTCGAGCGCGCCATCGCGCGTGCACTCGACGGCCAGGATCTCGGCGCTCCGCACGACGATCTCGGCGAGCTGTTCGGAGTCGTAGAAGTTGAGCCGCTGGACGATGCCGAAGCGTGCGCGCATCGGCGGGGTCAGCAGGCCGAAGCGCGTGGTCGCACCGATCAGCGTGAAGCGCTCGACCGGCATCGAGATCGTCTGCGCCTTGGGGCCGTCCGAGAGACGGATGTCGATGCGGTAATCCTCCATCGCCGGATAGAGGAACTCCTCGATGATCGGACGCAGGCGGTGGATCTCGTCGATGAAGAGGATGTCGCGCTCACGCAGGTTCGTGAGGATGCCGACGAGGTCGCCGGGCTTCTCGAGCACCGGACCGGACGTCGTCTTGATGTTCACGCCCAGCTCGCGCGCCATCAGCATGGCGAGCGTCGTCTTGCCCAGACCGGGCGGTCCGTGGAACAGCGTATGGTCGAGCGGCTCGCGCCGGCCGAGCGCGGCCTCGACGGCAATACGCAGGCTGTCCTTGACCTTGGCCTGGCCAATGAACTCGGCCAGGCGCTGCGGCCGCAGCGACAGCTCGACCGCACTCTCCTCGCTCAGGACTTCCGGCGTTGTTATCTCGGACCGCATACGTCTCAGATGTGGAAAGGCGACGCGCATTCGGCGCGCCCGGGTATTATCGCGCCCGCCGGGCGAAGGGCGCAACCGCAAGCGTGGATTGGGGTTCAGCCCATCGGGCCGAAGCGGTCGGGAACACGTGGCGAACACTGCTGCGCCCGCGCGTGTATGTACCGCCGAACCCGCGCGCGGCCTGACGCGCAGGAACCCCAGGATGATACCGGCCCCTGATCCGGAGCTTCGACGATGAACACACCACGTTCCTTCATGGCGCGGACGGGCCTGCTGCTCGTCTCCTTTGTCTTCGTGGCCGGCTGCGCGGGCAAGCAGGTCACGCGCATCGACCCCAACTCGGTGACCGACCTGTCCGGCCGCTGGAATGACACGGACAGCCGCCTGGTCGCGAACGCGCTGATCGAGCAGAGCCTCGGCAACCCGTGGGCTGCCCGCTACGCGTCCGTGCATGGCGGTCAGTCACCCACCGTCATCGTGGGCGAATTCGCGAACCGCTCGCACGAGCACATCCCGGTCGGGACGTTCATCCGGGATCTCGAGGCCGCATTCATCAACTCGGGCGCCGTGCGCGTCGTCGCGTCACGCGACGAGCGCCAGGAAGTGCGGGCCGAGCGCGATGACCAGCAGGATCATGCGCGCGCGGACACGCGCGCCCGCATGGCCCAGGAACTGGGTGCGCAGTACATGATGCAGGGTGACATCCAGACCATCACCGACCGCGAGGGCCGCGAGACCGTGGTCTACTACCAGATCGATGCGCGGATGGTGGATCTCGAAACGAACGAGAAGGTCTGGACGGGGCAGCACCGCATCAAGAAGTACATCGAACGGTCACGCCTCGGGTGGGACTGACGGCTACTCGTCGGACCAGTCCTTCGGGATCTCGCTGACGGGAGCACCGGCTTCGGTCTCCCAGATCGCCTGCAGCGCGGCCTGGTTCACCACGACGTCGCCGAGGTCCACGTTGGTCTCCTTCGGCGGACGACCGCTGCGCAGCAGACGCGCCGACTGGACCGGGATGAACGTGGCCGTCGATTCGAGGAAGTCGCTCAGTCGCTGCTGCGCGAACATCGGCAGCAGGCCGCGCACGAGCAGGCCGCCCTCGAGCTGCAGCTCGACTTCGCGCGAGCGTGACACGCCAGAGGAGATCACCAGCGGCATGTCGCCGTCGGGCGCGGACGCCCACAGCACCTGGGCCACCTGCAGCGCCGCATGTGAGTGATCCGACGTCGCGTCCGCCCAGTGCGCCGCACGCAGGTTGATGTAGCGCCGCCGGTTCGACACGTACGACGACAGCGACTGGCCCTCCGCTGCCGACACGTATGCCTCGATCATGCGGAAGTCCCGCAGGAACAGGCGGAGCCGGCGCGTCAGCGGTCGATGACTGTCTGCCATGCCGTAAAATGCAGCGGATTATGGCGGAAACACAAGGTCGAGTCGGACAGCATATCCCGGTCGTAGTGCAGCAAGGGATTCCGCCGGCAACGGGCCGGCCCCTCGAGGAGGAGACACAATGAGAGCAACGTCTGTGATCGTGCTCGCCCTGGCCGTGGCAGCCGTGGGCTGCACGAAGCGGGTGCACGAGCGGTCGATACTCGACAATGGCGACCGCGTGGCGCCGAGCTCGGACGCGGTCGAGCGTGCACGTGCGGACACGCGTCGGCAGGAGGCCGAGACGAGCGCCCGGCGCGACGAACTGGCTGCGCGCGCGCTGGAGAGCTGCGCACCCGCGGTCTGTGATGCGATTGCGCGCGGTGAGGTCGCAGTCGGCATGAGCGAGGTGCAGGTGCTCGCGGCAACCGGCACGACGGAGTCGGCGTGGAGCGTGCGCGACGGTTCGTCGTCGTCGGTCATGGTGCCGGCGTCGCTCGCGCTGGCGCCGCGCGATGCAGTCGGCGAGATCGCGATGGTGCAGCTGCGCAACGGGCGAGTCCACACGTACAGCTATCGTGAATCGCAGGGCGTGCGCGTGGTGGCGAGCGAGGCGGACGCGACGACCGATGGTCGTGCGCGCGCACTTGCCGATGCGCTGCTGCGCGAGGGCGACGACTACGCCGCGCGCGGTGACCTGGCCGCAGCGCTCGACCGCTACGACCGCGCAGACATTCTGGGTGGCAACGATCCGCGTGTGACGTACCGCATCGCGACCACACTGGACAAGCAGCTGCGTCCGGTGGAGGCGCTGATCCAGTACCAGTTGTTCCTGCATCAGATGGAGCTGGAAAAGATCGATGCGTACGGCCGTGCGTGGGGCAACCTCGCGGACGCGATTGCGCACGCGCGTGAGCGCGTGATCGTGCTGGAGAAGAGATGAGCCAGGGCCGCGCGCGGCTTGCACTCGTACTTGCGGCTGCCCTGGTGGCAGGCGGCTGCGCGCGGCTCTTCGACCACTACGACGTCGGGCCGGGCGGACTCGCGCGTGCCGATGCGCGACTGCGCCACCTGATCACCGATACTGCAGCGACAAACACGCTCGCGTCGCTGCTCGACGACCGCAAGGCGTTTCCTTCCGATCCGCTGCTGGCGCAGATGTACGGCGGCATCGTCGCCTACCATGCCGGCGACTACGCCCGGAGCGCGACACTGCTGGACAGCGCAACACTGCGCATCGATGAGCGCGAGACGAAGAGCGCGTCGCGCACCGTGCTGTCGATCATCTCCACCGACCGGGTGTTGCCGTATCAGGCGGGCGCGAGCGAGCGACTGCTGCTGCATTATTACGCGGCACTCGCGTGGTTGCGCCTGGGCTCGGCTGAGGACGCGGCGGTCGAGGCGCGGCGCATGGCGCTGCTGCTCGAGGCGGACGAGCCGGACAACGATGCGGAGCGCCGACTGCATGCCACGATGCGTCATGCGTCGGCAGCGATCTTCGCGATGGCCGGCTCCGCGGCGGACGCGGACGTCGCATGGCGCAATGGACGCACACTGCTCGGCGACACCGTGCAGAATGCCCGGCTGCCGCGCCCGGACCCGGACTCGGTGGACGTCTACCTGTTCATCGACCGCGGCTTCGTCGGGCATCGCGCCGAACAGGCGATCTCGCTGTGGCTGCCGGGTGATGAGGTCGGGCGGCTGCGCAGCGATGATGATGATTCGCGCGCGGGAATCGCCAGCATCATCGCTGCACGCATCGTCGAGGCGTCCGCTGATCCGCATAACGACGGTTACCGCGTGCTGCAGGTCGCGGCGCCGTTGCGAGCGGATTCCCTGGTCGCGGTCGATGCCGATGCGTGCGATTCGCCCTGCGCGGACGCCGCCACGACTGCGGTCATGGTGCACGACGCCGGCACCGGCGCCGACAGCACTGTGAGCGCGGCCGCATCGCGCCGCGGTCGTGCGTCCGGAACGCACCGCCGCGACGGCGATCGCGACGGCGATCGTGACGTGCCCTACCTGATGCGCATCGCGTGGCCCGTGTTCCGCGAGCTGTCGCCCCCGCTCGGAAGTGTGCGCGTGCTCACCGACAGCACGACGTCGCATGCGCCGCTCGTGCGGGCCAGCGTGTCATCCGCGGTCGCAGAGGACCTGCGCGCAGACCGACCGCTCCTGGTCGCGCGCACGGTCGCGCGCGCGGCCGCCAAGCTCGCGATCACCCGCGGCATCGAGGACGAGATCCGCGAGAAGGACGATGCCGCCGCCGACCTGTTCGCGGTGCTCGGCAACGTCGCGTTCGCCGTCACCGAACAGGCAGACACGCGCTCGTGGACACTGTTGCCGGGTGCAGTCGAGATCGGGCTTGTGCGCGTGCCATCGGGCGCGAGCACGATCGAGGTACAGGCTGCGGGCCGCAGCATGACTGTACCGGTCGATGCGCCGGGCGGCAGTATCAGGATCGAGCACGTCCGGCTGCCCTGAAACGGCTGGCGCGGAGGCGATGACGCCTTCCGTGTGACGACGGGTCGCATGCGTTTTGCACATCTGGCCTCGCCCGTGCAGGAACGCATCAGAGGAGGCGAGCCATGCCGAAGAGCTGGAGCAACAAGGACGAACGCAAGTACGAGCACATCAAGGACAGCGCGCGCGAGCGCGGTGCGTCGACCGATCGGGCGAAGGAGATTGCCGCACGTACCGTGAACAGGGACCGGCGCGAGGAAGGCCGCACGTCGAACCGCACCACGCAGGGCACGGGCAACCCGAATCGCAGCTACGAGGATCGTTCGGTCGATGAGCTGCGCAATATTGCGAGCGACCTGAAGATCGAGGGGCGCAGCAGGATGAGGAAGAGCGAGCTGATCGACGCGATTCGCGATCGTCGGTGAAGCAGTGCTGCCGGAACGCCAGTCATCGAGCGGCGCTCCGGCAGTTCTCGTTCAGGCGCGGCTCATCGCGGTGAGTGCGGCGCGGATCAGCTCGACGCCCTGGATGCGGCCGTTCGCGTCGAGTGCGGCGTGGACGGCTTCGGCGGCTTCGCTGTTCGAGTAGCCGAGGGCGACGAGCGCGCCGACCGCGTCTTCGGCGGTGCGGCCTTCGGCGCGTGGTCCGGCCACGGCAACGGCGAGGTCGTCGAGGCGATCGGCGAGCTCGACGGCGAGTTTCTCTGCCTTCTTCACGCCGAGTCCCGGCACCTGTCGCAGTGCCGCGATGTCCTTGTCCACGATCGCGCGCACGAGGCGGTGCGGTGGCAGCGTCGAGAGCATGCTGAGCGCGAGACGCGGGCCCACGCCGGATGCACTCAACAGCCGGCCGAAGAGCCGGCGTTCGCCGTCCTGCAGGAAGCCGAACAGCTCGATCGAGTCTTCGCGCACGACCTGGTACGTGATCAGCTCGATGTCGCTTCCCTCCTGCGGAAGCTGCTCGAACACGGTGAGCGGTACGGCAATCTGGTACGCGACGCCGCCTGCAGTCATCACCTCTGCGGCATCCAGGTCGCGCCGGAGCAGTGTTCCACGAATGCGGCTGATCAACGCAACACACCTCCCACGTGCGCGAGCGTCGCACCTGCCGTGCAGTGACAGAGCGCGGCTGCGACGCCGTCGGCGGCGTCATCGGGCTGCGGCGGATGCTTCAACCGCAGCATCTGCTGAACCATGTACTGTACCTGGTCCTTCGTTGCACGGCCGGTACCGCAGACCGCGTTCTTGATCTCGGCGGGCGAGTATTCGAATACCTGCAGGTCGCGCAGCGCGGCGGCCAGCAGGATCGCGCCGCGGGCGTGGCCGAGAACGACCGTCGTGCGCACGTTCCTGCTGTAGAACACGCCTTCCACGGCCACCTGCTCGACCGCGTGACGCGCGAGTACTGCAGCAATACCGTCATGCAGCTCGCGCAGACGTTGCGCGAGCGGGTCGGATGGTGCGGTGCGGATGACACCGCACTCGAGAAGCGATACGGCGCCGCCGCCCTCGCGGGCGACGACGCCGTAGCCCGTCGTGCCGGCGCCGGGATCGACCCCGAGAACGATCATGTCCCGGCCTCTGCGAGCGCGGCCTCGTCCAGCTCGGCGTTCGTCCAGACCTTCTGGATGTCGTCGAGCTCGTCGATCATCTCCATCAGGCGCACGAGCTTGAGTGCATCATCGCCGGTGACGTCCACCATGTTCTTCGGCACCATCGCCAGCTCTGCGGAGTCGATGTCGATGCCCGCCTCGCGCAGTGCGTCCTGCACCTGTGCGAAGCTGGTCATACCGGTGGTGATGACGAACTGGCCATCCTCCTGCTGCATGTCCTCGGCGCCCGCCTCGAGCGCCGCCATCAGCGTGCTTTCCTCGTCGTGGCGTGCGGCGTCGACGTAGATCTGACCCTTGCGATCGAATTGCCAGGCGACGGAACCGCTCGTGCCGAGCGAGCCGCCATACTTGTTCATCGTGAAGCGGAGATCCGCGACCGTGCGATTCGCGTTATCGGTGAGCGCCTCGATGTAGAGCGCCGCTCCGCCCTGGCCGTAGCCCTCATACGCGATCTCCTGGTACTCGACGCCCTCGAGCTCGCCGGTGCCCTTCTTGATCGCACGCTCGATGTTCTCGGCGGGCATGTTCGCCGCCTTTGCCGTGTCGACCGCGAGACGCAGGCGCGGGTTCATGCCCGGGTCGCCGCCACCACCGCGCGCGGCCACCGTGATCTCACGGATCAGCTTCGTGAAGTGCTGGCCGCGACGGTTGTCGTTGACGGCCTTCTTGCGCTTGATCTGCGCCCACTTGCTGTGTCCGGCCAAGGGCGCACCTCCTCATGAACTGGATTGCTGCTGGATTCCTGCCGATCGGACCGCACGGGGTCCGGGCCGAATATAAGGGCCGCAGAAGCAGCCAAGCAACGGCGGAGCATGGAGTTGCAGGACGAAGGGCGGCGCACGCTGCACCGCCCTTCCGCCGTTCAGGCCGTCGCGCCGAGCTGCGACGTGCAGTGCGGGCAGCGTTTTGCCTGAATCGGGATGTTCGTCGCGCAGAAGTCGCATGCCTTCTCGGTCGGCGAGGCCGGCGCGACCTGCTCCTGGCGACGCAGGCGGTTGATCGCGCGCACCAGCATGAATACGGCGAACGCGACGACCAGGAAGCTGATCACGTTGTTAAGGAAGACGCCGTAGTTGATGGTGACTGCACCAGCTTCCTGCGCGGCCGCCAGTGTCTCGTACGGACCGGCGGGCGTGCCGGCGGCCAGCGGGACGTAGAGGTTCGAGAAGTCCACACCGCCGAGCAGCAGGCCGACCGGTGGCATGATGACGTCGTTGACCAGCGAGTTGACGATGGTGCCGAACGCCGCACCGATGATGATACCGACTGCCATGTCCACAACGTTGCCCTTGACTGCGAACTCCTTGAACTCCTGCATCATGCTCATGCGCGGACCTCCCTACTTCAGGGCAGCAGCTCGAGTGGCGAAGCGCCCGTTTGCTCGAGCTGGTCGAAGGTGCACTGCCGTGGCGCCTTGTCGGGCCGCCAGCGCTGCAGCGACGTGCCGTGGCGGAACCGACCCTCGGAAAAATGGTCGTAAGTCACCTCGACCACCAGAGCCGGCTCCAGCGGCACCCACTGGGTCGAGCGCTCGGTGCTCCAGCGGCTCGGACCGCCCGGCGCGCGCCCGTTGAAGCCGCGTCCCTCGCGCGCTTCGAGTTCCTTCGTGACAGCGGCACGCTCTGCCCTGGGGACGTTCGAGGTGAAGCCGACATGATGGAGCAGGCCGTTGTCGTCGTAGAGACCGAGCAGCAGGCTGCCAACCGTCTTCGAGCCGGTGCCGTAACGGAACCCGCCCACCACGCAGTCCACGGTGCGGATCCGTTTGATCTTGCGCATGGTCGTACGCTCGCCGCTCGCGTATGGCGCGTCGAGCAGCTTCGCGACGACGCCGTCGAGCCCCGTGCGTTCACTCGTCAGCCAGTGTTCGGCGATATCGAGGTCGGTAGTCTGCGGTGAGACGTGCGCGCTGCTGGCAGGGCCGAGGTAGCGCGCGCCAAAGGATTCGAGGCGGAGGCGTCGCTCACGGAACGGCTGCTCCAGCAGCGGCGCACCTCGCTCGGCGAGGAGCAGGTCGAACGCGACGAAGATCGCGGGATGCTCCGTCGCGAGCCGTTGCACGCGACTCGCGGCAGGATGGATCCGCTGCAACAGCTGCTTGAAGGACGGCGTACCACCGACTGGCACGATCAGTTCGCCGTCGAGCACGAATCGACGCGCGCCGACGGCGTGCATGGCTTCGACGACATCGGGGAAATATCGCTCGAGAGGCTTGCTGGCCTTCGACTGGAGCAGCACCTCATCGCCGTCGCGGAAGACGAGACAGCGAAAGCCGTCCCACTTCGGCTCGTAGCACCACTCGTCGCCGTGCGGAACGCGTTCGACCTGCCTGGCCTCGGCCGGTGGCAGTGGGTACGGGACGGGTAGATTCATCGACAGGCCCGTGTGTGTTGCAGGGTCAGGGCAGGCCGTCTGCCCTCGTGCGTCAGGTGCCGGGCAGCTTCTGCGAGCGTTGTGCCCGACGCGGTGCGAGCTTCGGTGGGCGGCTTCCCCGGCGGGTCGCGCCGCGCACCGGCACGTACTCCAGCTCTCCGCCCGCGTCTACACATCGCAACAACAACCCGCCGCGACTCATGTCGCCGCGTCCGACGAAATCCGCCGGGAACAGCAGCCGGTCACCGAAGTGATCGAGCAGGACGCCGACGTACTTG
>CAYLME010000124.1:0-10853 GCA_964384585.1 uncultured Gemmatimonadaceae bacterium
GCGTATCGCGCGCAGGCCGGCCGCTACCCGGACTCGCTGCCGCAGCTCGTGCCGTCACTGATCGACAGCGTGCCCGCGCCGGAATGGGGCGATCGCTGGTCCTATCGAACCTTCAGCGACGGCGCGCACGCAGAACTCTACGTGCGCGCCGGTACGGGCAGGCTGACCCTGCGCTACGATTTCGGTGCCGGCCGCTGGGGGCTCGACAACTGACGTCGTTTTCTACTGCACCCGCTTCAACCACGCACCCGACGGCATCCGCTCCGACAGGTTCGTGACCTGGTTGATGAGCGCTGCCTCGTCGGTGCTGATGCTGGACGGATAGCGCCGCAGGAACTCGTTGAACGTCATTGCGGACGAGAGCCTTACCGCATCGATGCGGTCCGGTTGCGCGTTGAGCACCTCGGGGTCCGTCACACGCTGGTAGCTGCCGATCGTGGCGAGGAGCGCCGACTCGTATGCGCGGATGTTCTGCGCAGCCGAGTACGCCAGGATCTGATACGTCCGCTGCCCGTCCTCGATGTACGCTGCATAGCCGGCAACGGCGCCACCCTGGGTCTGCGCTTCGAACGGCACGATCACGGCCGGGAAGTTGTTGATGCGCTCGGTGCGTGCCTGGCCGGTCCGGATGCCCTGCTCCTGGCGGAACGCGTTTGCTGCCTGTGCGGCGGATCCCTGCGCAAAGGTGAGCTGGATCGCCGCGTCCTGGCGTTCACTGAGCGCCTGCACCGCGGAGGTCAGGTTGGCGAGCCGGAAGCCCTGCGGAAAATCGAGGCGGAACCGGAGCTCGGGGTGCAGGAACGTCGTGCCGCGGAAAAAGCCGTGGCGTGGGTTCGCGCCGTATACGAGTCCGTCGATCTGCTGGTAGTAGTTGCCTGACTCGACGATGCGCTGAGCGGACGGCAGCTCTGCCAGCATCGCGCTCAGCCGCTCGATCCGCTCCTGCGGCCCCGGGTGAGACGACAGCCAGCTCGGCAGCGCGCTCTGGCCGGCGAGCTCCGAGGCGCGGGCGAGCGAAGCGAAGATGTCGGGCATCTCGCGGACGTCGTAGTTCTGCTCGAGCGAGTAGCGGAAGCCGAGGTCGTCGGCCTGCCGCTCCGCATCGCGACTGTAACTGAGGAAGAGGAGCTGCAGCCCGCTGCCGGCGAGGTCGCCGAAGCGCGCGATCTCGGGGACGAGGATCATGCCGGCAATCAGGCCGATCTGTGCGAGCTGCTGCCGGCTGATCATCTGCACGGAGTGACGCGCCGTGACGTGGCCGATCTCGTGGCCGAGCACGCCGGCGAGCTCCGCCTCGTTCTCCATCAGCGAGAGCATGCCGCGGGTGATGTAGATGAAGCCGCCCGGCAGCGCGAACGCGTTCGGTGTGGGGTCGTCGACGACACGGAAGCGCCAGGGCAGGTCCGGCCGCTCGGAGATGCGCGCGAGCGACTCGCCCACACGCTGCACATACGCGTTCAGCTCCGCATCGTCCACGACGCCGATCGAGGCCTCGACCTCGGCAGCGGCCTGCTGCCCCATCGCGATTTCCTGGCTCTCGCTGATGAGCGCGAGTTCGGTCCGGCCCGTGACCGGGTTCGTCGCACAGCCCGCAGCGAAGAGCGCTGTTCCGAGCAGTGCACCTGTCCACATCCGTCGCATGCCGCCTCCTGATCGATTGAATGACGTCACGACGCTGTGCAACAGGCGTGCTCGGCGCGCTACTCCTCCAGCAACCGCATGACCGTGACCTGCTGGACGTCTGTATCCTCGTCCTGGTCCAGGTAGGCGGCAAGTCCGTTGCGCATGAGGGCGGTGGGCATGCCGATGCCCGGCAGCGAGCCCAGGAACTCGCCCGTGCGGTCATAGAGGTCGATCCGGCCGTCTCCTGCTGGCTCGTCCGAGGAGGCGTGGACCCACAGGCGGTCATGCTCATCGACCGCCAGCCCGTCGATGCGGGGGACGGTCGGCGCGAACGTCGTCGCCTCGATCCGCCGCTTCAACATCTCGTCCTGCATGGCACGGTCGGCTCCGAACGCACTCACCTGCTGGTTGCGCATCTCGTCCAGGACTGCTGCGCGGTCGGCGTCCGTCGTTGCACGGGGCGGCGCATCGCGCTCCACCCTGAGGCGCTCGCTGCCGTCCGGGTTCAGGATGCTGATCGCATAGCGGTCGTCCGTGACAATGGCGAGGCTGCCGTCGGAGAAGGCGGCCCAGCGGAGCACCGGCGCGAAGCGTGGAGTGGACAGCATCATCATTCGGCGATTGCCGCTCTCGATCTGTACGACGTCGGGCTTCGGCAGCATCGTCGAGAAGAGCGTGTCGCGCAGGGCGCCCTCGAGCGAGAAGCGGGCGATCACGGCGCGATTCTCCTGTTCGGCAGGACTGGGGCCGCCGATTCCGAACGTGAAGCGCATTCCGGCGATGAGCTGGTCGTCATGCATGACGATGGGCGGCGCGGCCGCCGTGTTCGCATCGAACGTGATGATGCGGGGCTCGCCGCCCGCCGCGGGGAATCCCGTCAGGCGCCCGCTCATCGCCTCCGCCACCCAGATCGTGTCACCGCGACCGGCGGTGATGCCGCCCGCCATGTTGATCTCGCCGGGCCCGGAGCCCTGGCGGCCGAAGCTGTTCAGATACGTGCCGTCGGGAGAGTACCCGATGAGGCGGTTCCCGGCGCCGTCGAGCAGCCACACATTGCCGTTCGTGTCACCGGCAATCCCGCCCCGCGGAACCTGGTCGAACTGGTAGTCGGGGTCGTCGCCCATGATATCGCCGATGACGGCCAGCGTGTCGAGACGCCAGGCGAGTGCGGGGCCGCCGCTGCCGGGATAGAGCAGGCGCGGCACGCCATCGACCGTGTCGCGCTGCGCCGCGAGTCGACTGGACGCGGCCTCGGTCCCACTGCATGCCACGGTCAGCACCGCGACGGTGAACGTGAGTACGGCGCGGCTGGAGGTTCTCATTCGATTCTCAGGGTTTCTTGCTGGAAACGTAGCGACGGCCCGGCCCGGATGCGTCGCGGATGCGCGGCATGCGCACCATGGTGCTGAGATGCCGCGGGGGTACGCCGGGTTGCCCGCCGCATTCCACCTCCGGCAGTCGGTAGACACGATGTCGCCGCGATCGCCATCCCTTGCAGTGGCCGCTCCGGCGTACATCTTGGGGCGAGTGTCAGCGAGGAGAAAACGAATGCGTCGTGCGTGGCTCGTCAAACTGAGTCTGGTGCTGATTGCAGCCGGATGCAGCGGTTCAGGATCGGCGCCCGAGCGGAATCCCGTCCTGCTCCAGCCCGGCGATACGATGTTCGCCGTGCAGGCGCCGGACACGTTCCGTGCGCATTTCACGACGACCGAGGGCGAGTTCACGCTCGAGATCTACCGGAGCTGGGCGCCGCGTGGAGCGGACCGGTTCTACAACCTCGTGCGGGCCGGCTTCTATGACGGCACGCGCTTCTTCCGTGTCGTGCCGGGCTTCATGGCGCAGTTCGGGCTGCACGGTGTTCCCGCCGTGGAGCAGGCATGGCGCGCCGCGCCGGTGCAGGACGACCCGCCACTGCAGAGCAATCGCCGTGGGACGATCTCGTTCGCGATGAAGGGACCTGACTCGCGGTCGACGCAGGTGTTCATCAACTACCGCGACAACGAAGCACTCGACCGGATCGGATTCACTCCCATCGGCCGCGTCGTGGACGGCATGATGATCGTCGATCGGTTGAATGGCACCTACGGCGAGCTGGCGCCCGAGGGGCGCGGGCCGGACGAGCGCCTCCTGGTCACGGAAGGCGAGCAGTACCTGCGCCGCGCGTTCTCCGATCTCGACCGCGTCGAACGCGCCGTGATCGTGGAGCGCTAGCCCGCGCGGCTCGCCTCCCATGCGCGCAGCACTTCCGCCTCGCGTTCCGCCGACAATCCCGTAACGGGTGTTGCCTGCCGTTCGGCCGGCAGCGCCCTGAACCAGTCGAGTGTGTCACGCGCGGTGACGGCGAGGGGACGGAACGAGAGGCCCTTTGCGACTGCGCGTTCGATGCTGACGCGTGCGAAGCCTGCATTGTCGTCGCGCACGGGGACCCACACCGGCAGGTCCGACCAGCCGCGGACGCCGGACTGCTCGAGGAAGTCCTGCGACACCCACTCGAAACTCACGACATTGTCACCGCTCTGTGATGCGCGGACGCCGTGCAGCAGTTCGGCGATCGAGAGTGGCGCGCGCGGCCCGGTCGCGTTGTAGATGCCGGTCGCACGCTGCTCGGCCATGCGGATCGTCCACTCGGCGATGTCGCGTGCGTCGATGATCTGCACCGGATCGGCCGGTGTGCCGGGCGCCAGCACGGTACCGCCGCGCGCGATGCGGACGGGCCAGTACGTGAAGCGATCGGACTCGTCGCCAGGTCCGACGATCAGGCCCGGCCGGATGACGGTCGTCTTTCCAGGGAACCAGCGTTCTGCTTCGCGTTCGGACGCTGCCTTCAGCGGTCCGTAGAGCCGGCCCATGCTCTGACGGAAGGATTCCATCGTCTCGCTCAGCGGATCCGCACCTTCGTACCGGGCGAGAGACGTGTCCTCGTCCATGCCTGCGCGGCTGGTGTCGGCGTACACCGAAATCGTCGAGATGAAGATGTAGTGGTCCGTCCTGTCACGCAGGACTTCGCCCGCATCGCGCACCCAGTGCGGCAGCGTCGTCGGATTGTCGATCACCACGTCCCAGCGCCGGCTCCCGCGCAGCTGCGCCAGGCCGTCGCGTTCGTTCCGGTCGCCGTACAGATGCTCGACGCTGTCCGGCAGGTCGGTCTGCCTGCGCCCACGGTTGAACACCGTGACGCGGTGACCGCGCTCGACCGCGTAACGCACCTGGTACGGCCCCGTGAAGCCGGTGCCGCCGAGGATCAGGATGTCGAGCGGGTTGGCAGCCCGCTGCGGAGTGACACTGTCTTCGCGACGGGCTGCCGCCGCGCCCTGCGGCAGGATGCCGCCACCGAGTGCGGCGCCCGCGCCCGCTGCCGCCGTCGTCCGGATGAAGTCTCTGCGTGTGCTCACGTGTTACCTGGTGCTCAGGTGTTTACGCGCGCCGGCGTACCTGCCGGCCGCGGCGCTTCGCGTTGGTCGCGCATCGCCGCATTGCGGCGGCCGAGCCAGACGGCGATGGCCAGCCATGCCGCGGAAATGGGCACGGCGATGAACGAAATCGCGCTCAGGCTGAGACCGAGTGCCAGCAGCCCGGCGTAGGACCAGGCCCCGACCTGGTCGCCGACCCGATAGACGAACGTGTCGATGAACGACTTTGCCTTGTACTTCTCCTCGCGCGGCAGCACCGTGAACAGAACCTCGCGCGCCGGCCGTGCGACCGCGTAGTTGCCGCCGCGGCGCAGTACCTGGAAGACGACGAAGATCGCGAGGGTCGGCGCCACGCCGAGCGCGAAGAATCCGAGCACGGACAGCATCGGCAACAGCCCGAGTGTGATAGCTACACCGAGCCACTTCAACAAGCGTCCTGTGAGGAACGCCTGCGTGAGCAGTGTGAGCACATTCACCGCGAGGTCGAGTGATGCGAAGAACGCGGTGCGCTGGTCGCGATCGGTGAAGTGCTGGTTGATGATGTCGGCCTGCGCGATGTAGAGGAACGTGCTGCCGATGGTGAACAGCAGCATGTAGAGACCGATGCCGAGCAGGTACGGTGAGCGAAGCACGTGCGTGACTCCGGCCCAGACCGAGCCGCCGATCAGACTCTCACTGTCACCGGACTCCGTGCCCGGCTCGGGCTCCTCCTTCGGGTTGCGCGCGTGCCGGCCGAGCGCCTTGACGCACCATACCCCGAGCTCCAGGAAGATCAGCGAGACGATCAGCATGTTGACCGCACCGACGCGCTGAACGAAGAACGTCGTCAGCCCTGCACCGGTGATCGCGCCGATGGTACCGCCCAGCCCGATGAACCCGAACAGCCGCTTGCTCTGCTCACGGCGGAACAGGTCGGCCATGAAGCCCCAGAAGACCGATACGACGAAGAGGTTGAAGACGCTTGCCCAGATGAAGAACACGCGGCCGATCCAGACGTGCTGCGATGCCGGCATGAACCGCAGTGCCAGGAAGAACAGCAGCAGGTTCAGCATGAAGAACCTGTACGTCATCGGGATGAAGCGACGACGCGGCGTCCGCGCGACCAGCGCGGCGAACAGCGGCTGGGCGAGCAGCATGCCGAGCAGCGTGCCGGTGAATAGCCACGGCAGGTTCTCGACGCCGCCGGCCGCACCCATCTCGTCGCGGATCGGCCGCAGGATGTAGTAGCTGGTCAGGACGAAGAAGAAGTATGCGCCGGACAGCAGCACAGCCCGGATCTCATCCGGTCGGATATCGACGAGTCGATGCAGCAGCGCCGTTGCACCGCCGTACTGCGTCCTCTCCGTCATCAGCATCCTCGCCTGGGGTGAGTCGGTCTGCCGTGGCCGCATCCCGGTGCGCGCCACGCAAGGTAAGCAGCAACGTGTCGAACCGGCACGCGACGCGAGGTCACTGGCGCCGCGTGTCATGAGCCCGGTCGGGACCTCATCACTAACTGACGCGCGAGATGCCCGTTCCGCTGGACGCGTACCCGCCCAACGCGTAAGATGCGCGATCCGCCCCTTCACAACCGAGAGAAGTCATGATGGAAACGACCGCTCCGGGCCGGCGTCGCCACGCGCGCGCGCGCGCCGGGATGCTCCTGGCGACGCTGCTGCCGGCATGCGCGCCCACTGTTGCACCGGATCGCCCGGCCGCCACGACCGGCTTCGTCGCTGGCGACGCCGCGGCCGGGGTACCGGCCCTCGCCCGTCACGGGATGGTCGTGTCCGCGAGCGCGATCGCGTCCGACGTGGGCGCCCAGGTCCTGCGCGACGGGGGCAACGCGATCGACGCCGCGATCGCGACCGGCTTCGCCCTGGCCGTCACCTATCCGACCGCCGGCAACATCGGCGGCGGCGGCTTCATGGTCATCCGCTTCGCCGACGGCACCACGACCACGTTCGATTTCAGGGAGAAGGCGCCTCTCGCCGCTGACTCGCTGATGTTCCTCGATTCACTGGGCGAGTACAGCTACGACATCCACCACCGCAGCCACCTCGCGGTCGGTGTACCCGGCACGGTCGCCGGCTTCGCACTCGCGCACGAGCGGTACGGCAGCCGCGAGTGGCGGACGCTGGTCGAGCCCAGCGTCGCGCTCGCGCGCGACGGCTTTGCCATGCCTGCCGGCCTGGCCCGTTCGCTCGCAGGCGTGCTCAACAGCATGGCACCGTATCCCGCGAGCGCGCAGCAGTTCTCCAGGAACGCAACGCCATACAGCGAGGGCGAGCTGTTCCGGCAGCCGGACCTCGGCCGCACGCTGCAGCGCATTGCGCACCACGGCCGCGACGGGTTCTATCGCGGCGAGACCGCACGGTTGCTCGCGGATGACATGCGCCGCAACGGTGGCATCATCACGGAGCGGGACCTCGAGCTGTACGAGGCGAAGGAACGCGCCCCCATCCGCGGCACCTACCGCGGCTACGACGTGATCGGCATGCCGCCGCCGTCGAGCGGCGGGATCGCTGTCGTCGAGATGCTCAACATCCTCGAAGGGTACGACCTCGCCGCGATGGGCCACAACAGTGCCGCGTACCTCCACCACCTGGCCGAGTCCATGCGACGTGCGTTCCGGGATCGCGCGCAGTACGTGGCGGACCCTGACTTCGTGGATGTCCCGGTCGCCCGCCTGACCAGCAAGGAGTACGCAGCGTCGCTGCGCAGCACGATCGATCCGCGCCGCGCCACGCCATCCAGCGTGGAAGACATCGTCGCGGACAGCGAGAGCGAGCACACGACGCATTACTCGGTGGTGGACGCGGCCGGAAACGCGGTGTCGGTCACGTATACGCTCGAACAGGGCTACGGCTCGAAGATCACGGTGCCCGGCGCAGGCTTCCTGCTCAACAACGAAATGGGCGACTTCAACCCCCGGCCCGGCCTGACCACCGAAACCGGTCTGATCGGCACCCGTCCGAACCTCGCCCGCCCGCAGCAGCGCATGCTGTCCAGCATGACACCCACGATCGTCGAGAAGGACGGCCGCCTGTTCGCCGTGATCGGCAGCCCCGGCGGGCGCACGATCATCAACACCGTGCTCCAGGTCGTCCTCAACGTGGTCGATTTCGACATGAACGTGCAGCAGGCGGTCAACGCACCGCGCATCCATCACCAGTGGCTGCCCGACGCACTGCGCATCGAGGAAGCCGGCAACGACCCGGAACTGCTGCGCGCCCTCGAAGCCATGGGCCACGAGGTGAGTGCACGCGGCCGTCAGGGCACGGCGCATTCCATCGTCATGCGAGCGGACGGGATGATTACCGGTGCGCCTGATCCGCGGGATGCGGACTCGGGAGCGGCCGGGTACTGATCAAAATGATTGCCTGGTTTCACGTAGAGGCGCAGGTGCGCAGATGTGCAGCGGATGCATCGCGTGTTGCGACAGCGGCCCGCGAGGCAGCAGCCGCAGCACGACGGAGCATCTCAGCGTCTCTGCTCCTGCGCGCCTCTGCGTGATAAGAAGGCACGACCCATCCTGAAACGGCGAAGAACTACAACAGCCGGTCCACGATGAGGAATGCCAGCAGTGCCGGCAGATAACTGACCGAGGCGAGGAACAGTCGCAGTGCGTTCCTGTCGTTGCGCTCGCGTGCGAAGCGGTGCGCCGCGAGGTAGAACGCAATACCGAGTGCCAGTGCACCGGCGAGATAGACAATGCCGCTCAGGCCGATCAGCGTCGGGGCCACGCTGGCGAGCACCATGGCGATCGTGAAGCCGATGATCTGGCGGACGGTGCGGTCGCCGTTCGCGTCATCCACGGTCAGCAGGCGGAAGCCGGCGCGGCGGTAGTCGTCGCGGTACATCCACGCGAGTGCATAGAAGTGCGGCATCTGCCAGAGGAAGAGGATCGCGAAGAGCGCGACTCCGCCGATGCCGATGGTACCGCGGGCTGCAGTCCAGCCGGCGAGGATCGGGAGTGCACCGGGTATTGCACCGACCGGCGTCGCAGTCCACGAAAAGCGCTTGAGTGGTGTGTACACGACGACGTACGTCACGATGCTCGTCGCGACGAGCAGCATGGTGAGTACGTTCACGAACAGTGTCAGGTAGAGCAGGCCGACCGCAGACAGCAGCAGGCCGAACGATGCCGCGGTCGCGGGTGCCATCCGGCCGGACGGCAGCGGGCGGCCACAGGTGCGACCCATGCTGCGATCGATCTCACGCTCCGCGTACTGGTTCAGCGCGAGTGATCCGGCGGCGGACAACGCGGTACCGAAGAGCGTGTGCAGGAACGCGACAAAGGGGAAGGCGCCGGTCGTCGCAAGAAAGAACCCGGCGGCCGTCGTCATGACGACCATCCGGGTGATGCCCGGCTTCGTCAGCTCGTAGAACGCACGGAAGGCGCGCAGTGGCGCGACCTTGCGCGGAGCGTGAGCGGGGGGCTCGACGATGCTGGTGGCCTGCGCCCGGGGTGGCGCATCGGCTCGGATCAACCTTCACCTCCTGGACACCCGCACGCGGCGCTGATCGATCGCGTGCGGCAGCCGAAACCCGTTCTGCGACAACGGGTGCAGTAAAGGAACGACGAGTTCGGCGGAATCCCTGAAAGCTAACCCGGGCGCACAGGAGTGTAAAGCGCGTCGTCCGCTGCCGTCGGGGTCGGCGTCGCTTCCACTGCGCGCACGCGCACACCGCAGAACTTGAACTCCGGGATCTTGCCGAACGGGTCGAGCGCCGGGTTCGTGAGCAGGTTGGCGGGCGCTTCGACGTAGCAGAACGGGATGAAGACGGCGCCGACGGGTATGCCGTCATCGCGTCGCGCCTGTGCGACCACCTCGCCGCGTCGTGATGCGACGGCGACGTGATCGCCCGCGTTCACACCGAGCTGCTGCATGTCGGATGGGTTCATGCTGACGTGTGCGACGGGCTCGATTGCGTCGAGCACACCTGCGCGCCGTGTCATCGCACCCGTGTGCCAGTGCTCGAGCAGTCGCCCCGTGATCAGGATGGTCGGGTACTCCTCGTCGGGTGGCTCGTCGCCCTGGGTGAACTCGGCGGGCGTGAACGTCGCGCGGCCGTCCTTCGTCGGGAAGGACTCGGTGAAGATGACTTCCGTGCCGGGGTCGCCCTCGTTGCGGCACGGGTAGGTGACGGTGTGCTCGCGCTCGAGTCGCTCCCACGTGATGCCCGCGCTACTCGGCAGCGCCTTGCGGATCTCGGCCCAGACCTCGTCGGGTCCGGTGTAGTTCCAGTCGAGACCCATGCGCCGCGCGATCTGCTGGATCAGGTCGAGGTCCTGGCGCACGCCGTCCGGCAGGTCGAGCGCCGTGCGACCGAGCTGCACACGCCTGTCCGTGTTGGTGAACGTGCCGGTCTTCTCCGGGAACGCGCTCGCGGGCAGTACGACGTCGGCGAAGCTCGCGGTCTCCGTGAGGAAGAGATCCTGCACGACGAGCCAGTCGAGCCCTGCCATGGCAGCGCGCGCATGCTGCACGTCGGGATCCGACATCGCGGGGTTCTCGCCCATGATGTACATGCCGCGGATCCGCTTGTGCTTCGCCGCATCCATGATCTCGACGACGGTGAGTCCCTTCTTCGGATCGAGAGGCGTGCCCCACATCTGCTCGAAGAACGCGCGCACCTCGGGATCCTCGACGGAGCGGTAGTCCGGGTAGAACATGGGGATGAGGCCCATGTCGCTCGCGCCCTGCACGTTGTTCTGTCCGCGCAGTGGATGCAGTCCCGCGCCGCGACGGCCCACGTGACCGGTCATCAGTGCGAGCGAAATCAGGCAGCGCGCATTGTCGGTGCCGTGCACGTGCTGCGAGACGCCCATGCCCC
>CAYLME010000125.1:0-10815 GCA_964384585.1 uncultured Gemmatimonadaceae bacterium
CCGATCCTGCTCCGCCGCGAAACGGCCGCCCACACCGGCAAACCAGTCCGGCGTCTCGTAGCGCAGCGCGAGACGGCCATGGGCCGGCGGGATCAGCGGCGGATACTCCGATGCCGCAATGAAGATGGTGTCGCCGGCCTCGAAGACCGGTATCGGTGCGCGCTCATTCGTGAACTCCGCACGCACGATCGAGCCGGTCGCCTCCAGGATGAGGCGATCCGTGATGCTGAAGTCCAGCCCGCCCTCGACGCCCGTGAAACGCGCGTCCTCGTTCGTGTACTGGAACAGGGGCAGTCCATCCGCGCCCTCGACGGTGCGGCCGCGGCTCGACGGGAATACATAGCCGTCGAGCTGGTTGCGGAACGCAGCGACTTCCGCCTGTACGCGGCTGCCGCGGTAGCGAATGAAGGCGTCCACTCCGAGCCCCGTCTCCGCGCCGAGCGACGGATCGCCCACGTCGAACGAGTTGGCGGCGAGGTGCGGCCCACTCGTGTACAGCTCGTTGAAGTCCGGGGTGCGGTACGCACGGGCGACGCTCGCGCCGACACGCAGCGGCTCGCTGAGCGCGTAGAGCAGGCCGAGCGAGCCGGAGACCGCACTGAAGCTGCGGTCGCGTACGGGGACGAGCTCACCACCCACATCGATCGACATCGCCTCGCGCGGCTCGTAGCGGGCAAAGTCGTAGCGTGCACCGGCCTGCAGGCGCAGCGCGCCCGTGCCCACTTCCTCCACCACGAACAGCGCCGCGGAGTAGTCACGCGTGGAAGGCGTGGACAGCTCGCCACCCGTCTCGATGTCGCGGTATTGAGCGCTGACGCCGAACGCACCGGTGCTGACCGGACCGAACGCATCATGCCGGGCCAGCACGTTGAGTGAAACGACGTCCTGCTGGAACTCCGTGCCGACCTCGCCGCCCTCCTCGACCTCGCGATGCGCATAGTTCGTGTAGCCGCCCGTGATCTCGATCTCCTCGAAGAACGCCACGTCGTGGAAATCCAGCTCACCGCGTGCCGAGTGCCGCTGCATCTCGACGTGCACGTTGTGCGCATGCTCCTCGTGCTCCTCCTCCTCTTCCTCTTCCTCGTCGTGATGCTCGTGCGCGCCGTCGGGAATGCCATAGCGCGTATCGAAGTAGCGGTAGCTGGCGCCGACATGCGTGGTGCCAAAGCGCCGGCCCAGCCCGGCAGACAGGTTCCAGGCCCGCGCATCCGTGTTGTCGAGATCGCCGAGGGGCGTCGAGACGTCGCCGGAGCCGCGCACGCTGCCCTCCAGCCGCGCCGCCCATGGGCCGACCGGCATGACACCGAAACCGCCCAGCGTTCCCCCGTTGTTGACGCTCTGCGCCTGCGCGACCAGCGCACCATGGAAATGATCCGGCGCGACCCGCGGGACTTCCTCGCGCACGATGTTCACGACACCGCCGAGCGCACTGCTCCCGTACAGCAGCGACATGGGGCCGCGGACGACTTCCATGCGCTGTGCCATCAGCGGATCGATCGCCACGGCATGGTCCGCCGACGTGGACGACATGTCGCCGCTCCGCACGCCGTCTTCGAGGATGACGATGCGGTCGCCGCCCATGCCGCGAATCACCGGGCGCGCCGTAGCGGGACCCAGTCCGGTCACGGCGACGCCGGGCTCGTCGGCCAGCGTGGCGGCCACGGTCGCGTCCAGTCGCCGCTCGAGCTCGGCCGCGGCCACTACCGATGTCGGACTCAGAACGTCCTGACCGGTACGCGAGCTGATCGTGCCCGTGACCACGATTTCGTCGAACTGCACCGCAGCCACGCGCAGCTCGATGCGGACATCCGTTGTCCGGCCGTCATCGACCTGCACCACCATCTGCCGCGGCGCATAGCCGATGCGCTGCACTGAGAGCGTGTACGTGCCGGCCGCTACGTTTGCGAACGCGAATGCGCCGTTCGAGCGCGTGCTCTCGCTCCTGTGCGACTCGACCAGCTCCACGTGCACCGCCGCGAGCGGCGCACCGCCGTCCTCCTCCACGACCACGCCCACGATGGTGCCATACTCCTGCGCAGCTGCACTGCGCGTCAGGCCGAGGGCCGCGCCCAGCGCCAGAACCGCCACTGCCGTACGGAACATGATTCTCCTGTTTTCTACCGGTACTGCCCGCGTCGCAGGCTGCTCCTTACACGCAGTGCTGCATATCGGGTCCGTTCGTCGCGAAAAGACCCGCCAACTGATTTGTCATTGAGAGGTGATAATCGTTATCATACTGCTTCGGACAAGGACCAGGGAGGGTCGCTGGCCGTGAGAAGCAGGATGCAGCGCCGGATCATGAGTCTGTTCGCTCTCGTCGCGTTCAGCGCGGCGATGGCCTCGGACGCGTATGGCCTGCATTCCTGCCCCCACCATGACGCGCTGCCGGGTGAATCCGTTCACACGGTCGTCGCAGATGCCGACATCCATACCGGTACGGCCGGCCATTCGGATTCCGCGCCCCACGCGATGGCCGGATCGGCGCATGATGGCGCAGCTCCCTTTCACACCGACCACGGTCACGCCGACGTCCATGCGCCGGGCGAGAACGATGATCACGGTGTATGCACCTGCGTCGGCGCATGCAGTGCGAATCCGTCGGCAGCGCCACTCGAGCGCACACCCGTCACGCTCGCGGCGCCGCTGTCCGGCACATCCCAGATACTTCCCGCGTATGCGCAGCCGCACACGCGCACGACCCCGTACCTGCTTCCCTGGGCGAACGCCCCACCGGTTTCCGCTTCACGATAGCCGTTGAACGCCGCGCGCACTGGGCGCGTGGCACAAACTGAAGCGGAGACAATCCGATGAAAACGCATAGTCGTACGCGGACGCGTTCCGCGTACGCCGTCGTCGTTGCAATGGCAGCTGCTGTGTTGCTGCCTGCAACGCTGACAGCACAGGAGGCCGGCATACTGGCCGGTCGTGTAACGAGTGCAGAGGGTGCGGCCGCGATCGAGAGCGCGCAGGTCCACGCCGCGAACCGCGTGACGAGTACGAATGCGGAGGGTGAGTTCCGGATCGAGCTGCCGGCCGGCACGCACACGCTGAGCGTCACTGCGACCGGCTTCGGCGTCTTCACACGTCAGGTGACCATCGCAGCGGGCGCTACGACGTCGATCGCGGTAGTGCTCGAGGTATCGGCGTATGCACTGGACGAGCTGGTCGTCACGACCAGCCGCGAGGAGCGGCGCAAGGCGGAGACGCCCGCATCGATTGGTGTCGTCTCGAGCCAGCGCATCCGCGAGACGCACGCGACCCATCCGTCCGAGCTGTTGAACCAGGTCGCGGGCGTGTGGGTCAGCGTGACGGGCGGCGAGGGACACATGACGTCGATTCGCCAGCCGAAGACCACGAGCCCTGTGTATCTGTACCTCGAGAATGGCGTACCGACGCGCTCGACGGGCTTCTTCAACCACAATGCGCTGTACGAGGTGAACGTCGCGCAGGCCGAACGGATCGAGGTCGTCAAGGGACCGATGACCGCGTTGTACGGCAGCGATGCGATCGGCGGCATGGTGAACGTTCTGACGCGCTCGCCCGGCGAAGTTCCGGGTGTGAGCGGCTCGGTCGAAGCCGGCGGTCACAACTTCCAGCGGATCCTTCTCGCGGGCTCTGCCGGTGACGCGACCAACGGCATCCTCGCCGAGGCGAACGTAACGCGCACGGACGGCTGGCGTGAAGGCACCGGGTATGACCGCGCGAGCGGCACCGTGACCTGGGAGCGTGCACTCGGCAGCGGCAGCCTGCGCACGGTCGCGTCGTTCTCGACGATCGACCAGCAGACTGCCGGTGCCTCATCACTGTCGTTCGACGATTTCCGGAACCAGCCGGAGCGCAACTACACGCCGATCTCATACCGCGAGGTACGCGCGTTCCGTGCGTCCTCGGCGTACGAGCGCACTGGCGACTCGCACGCGTTCGGGATCACCGGCTTCGTCCGCTGGAACGAGATGGAGATGCTGCCGAACTGGTCACTGACGTACGATCCCGCGATCTCGCAGACCGGCCACTCGTCCGCCGGCGCGCTGTTGCGTTATCGTCGCGACGTCGCACCGCTGGCCGGCAGTATCACGTTCGGAATGGACACGGAGTACAGCCCGGGCGTGCACCGCGAGTGGGGCGTGGCCACAACGCGCCTGGACGGCGTCTTCACGGAGTATGAGCGCGGCGACGTGCTGTACGATTACGACGTCGCATTCAGCGCACTCTCCCCCTATGTGCAGCTCGTGAGCTCGCCGCTGTCGGTGCTGCACCTGACCGCGGGCCTGCGTTTCGACCGGCTGGCGTACGACTACGACAACGCGCTGGGGGAGCTGCAGGATGGACGTCATCGGCGGCCGGCCAGCACCGACGTCAGCTACACGCATTTCTCGCCCAAGATCGGGGCGACGCTCGAGCTGACGCCGTCACTCAACGTGTTCGCGGCGTACGGCCACGGCTTCCGGGCGCCGTCCGAGGGACAGCTGTTCCGGCAGGGACGCGCGACCAACACGCTCGCACTCGCACCGGTGAAGGCCGACAACTTCGAGGCGGGCGCGCGCGCGCGCATCCTCGGCGTTTCGCTCGAGGCGGCCGTCTATCGCCTCGTGAAGAGTGACGACATCCTCGGCTTCACGCATCCCGATGGCACGTCCGAGACCGTGAACGCCGGGGAGACACTGCATCGCGGCGTCGAGCTCGCGGCGTCCACGACACTCGCCGGCATGCTCGACGTGTCCGCGTCGTACACGCGCGCGACGCACCGCTACGAGGAGTGGCTGCCCTCGACGGGGGTGGACTACTCCGGCAACGCGATGGAAGACGCACCGCGCACGCTCGCGAGCGCGTCGGTCGGGCTGCATCCCGCGTTCCTCGGCGGTGGACGTGTCGCGCTCGAGTGGTCACACGTCGGCGCGTTCTGGATGGATCCGGCGAACACGCATCGCTACGAGGGCCACGATCTGCTGCACATCCGTGCGCAGCAGCCGCTGCTCGACCGGCTCTCGGTCTTTGGACGCGTGCACAACGTCACGAATGAGCGCTACGCCGAGACGGCATCGTACACGGATGCGCGGGGACAGGAGTTTGCGCCGGGCATGCCGCGCACATTCTACGTCGGGCTGGAGTGGAACGGAGGCGGACGATGAGCAGGGTCGGCAGGCGACGCACGGGCGCGGCGTTCGTCGCGCTCGGCCTGCTCGCCGGTCTGGCTGGCTGCGACAGCGCAGGCACATCGATCGATGATGTCAGTCTCGTTGCCGGGGGTGCTGCCCACTCACCCACCGTAGCGGTCGCAGCAAACGGCACCGCCTACGTCGCGTGGGTGAGCGGCGACAGCGTGCACGACGTGCTGCTCGCACGCGTCGGGGACACGCCGGTGCGCGTGAACGACATCCACGGCGACGCCGCACCGCATACGCAGGCGCCCGCGCAGGTGGCGGTCGGGCCGGAAGGCAACATCTACGTGGCATGGCAGAACAACACGCACATCGAGGGACGGCGCTTTCCCGTGAGCGACCTGCGACTGGCACGCTCGACAGACGGCGGTCGCACGTTCGAGCCGGCCATTTACGTGAACGACGACGCGGGTGCCACACCCGCGTCGCACACGTTCCACGACATGGCCGTTTCGGACGACGGCACCGTATACGTCTCCTGGATCGACGGCCGCGCTCGCGCGCAGGAACAGCCTGATGCGCATGCAGGAGCTGCAATGCCCGGGCATGGCGGGCACGCAGGAATGGCGATGCGCGAGCATGGCAGCAGCGGGCAGGCCGCCTCGGAAGTTGGTCCGGAGATCCGCCTTGCACGCTCGCGCGATGGCGGACGCAGCTTCGAACCGAGCGTTATCGTCGCCGGCAACTCGTGCCCGTGCTGTCGCACGTCGATCGCAGTCGCGGGTGAGGACGTATACGTCGCGTGGCGCGACAACGACGAGAACATACGGAACGTCGTGGTCGCGCATTCCGCTGATCGCGGCGAGACGTGGAGCGCACCGCGCGCCGTGCATGACGACCGGTGGCGCATCGATGGCTGCCCGCACGCCGGGCCTGCTCTCGCAATCGCGGAGGATGGCCGCCTGCACGTGGCGTGGTACACGGGCACACCCGCGCGGCCGGGCATCTATCACGCGATCGCTGATGATGCGCTCGCATTCGGCGCACCGGTGCCGCTGCTCGACGGCCAGTGGGTGCCACCGTCACTCGTTGACCTGGCGGCGGTGGGAGGAAACATGTTCGCTGCATGGGACGATCGCCGCACGGACGTGCCACGCGTGTCGCTTGGCGTTGCGGGCGCGGCGCCAGCGGCCGCCGGATTCGTGTCGGCGAGGTCGCGCGCGGAGATCGACGGCCTCGCACCCTCGCTGGCCGAGAACGGCGGAGGCTACGCGCTCGCGTGGCTGCGTGGCGACTCGGTGTTCGTGAGCGTCGGAAAGGTGCACTGATGCGGCCGAACACCAGGCAACGGACAGCGTGCAGGACCCGTCACGCGTACCTGCACGAGCAGGTGGGCATCCGCTTCACCGGCATCGGCGCCGGCCGGGTGCGTGCCGCGGTCGGCACTGCCCTGCTCGCGGCGCTGGTCGCGTGCGACAGCACCGCGACGGGCGACTTCGCACCGCTTCAGCGCGGCGATCCGGTGCCCGCCTATGGCGCGGCGACCCTGGCCGGTGATTCGCTCGCGCTCGACGCCCTCGCGGGTCGACCGGTATTGCTCAACATCTGGGCGACCTGGTGCCCGCCATGCCGCGAGGAGATGCCCGCGCTCCAGACACTGCACGATCGCTACAGTGAACAGGGGCTCGCCGTAATCGCGGTCAGCCTCGATGCGTCCGGCGCCGATGCTGCCACGTTCGCCGAGGAGCTGGGCCTGACCATGCGCATGCTGCATGATCCGGCGAGTCGGGTGACACGCGCATTCCGCACGACGGGCGTGCCCGAGACGTTCCTGATCGGCGCGGACGGCAGGATCGTACGCCGCTGGATCGGAGCGTTCGACCCGCTGGCAGACGACGTGATCGCGAGCGTGGAGAGTGCACTGGCGTCCTGAGTCAGAGATCCACAGGCGTCGGAAGCCGTCATCCTGCGGCCTGCCAGATACTCACCCGGTCATTGACTCAGGACAACGACACCCGGATCACTGTGCGTCGTCTGACCGCATGATCATCTGGCGCACCGGATAGGCGGCACGGATGCGGTCCGCGTGTTCGGGTGCGGTCATCGCACGCTGCAGCTCGAGTGTGAGCGTGCTCGCCCAGCGTCGTCGCTCGCGTACGGGCACGAGATAGCGGACAGTGAGTTCGAACCACTGCTCGACGCCGGCAACGTAGACCTGCGGCTGGTCGGCGATGTCCATGCCCAGCCCGCTCGTTTCGAGCAGGCCGCGATACGTTTCGATCGGCTTCTGCATCGCATCACCAACGATACCCTTCGCCGTTGATACCGCGACGCGCATTGCGTACTCGACGTCGCTGTCATCCGAGATCCCGACCGTCACCTCGTCCCAGACGTAAGGGAAGTCACGCGTGTAGTTCACGACGTTCGCGCGCAGCAGTTCCGAGTTCGGGAACGTGATGAGCGCTCCCGTCGGCTGCGCACCCTGCACCGGCTTGTCCGGCCCGCCTGCTTCCCAGACAGTCGTGTTCAGGAAATCGATGCGATAGACATCACCGAACACGTCGCCCACGCCGATGCGATCGCCAACCCGGTAGTAGCCCTTGAAGGAGTTGAGCAGCCAGGCAGTGAAGCTCTCGATCGGTGCCTGCAGCGCCCATGAGAGCGCGAGGCCGAAGAGACCGATGGAACCGAGCAGGGCGCGTGGGCTGCCGGCCACCACGCTCAGCGCGATCGCGAGTGCCAGGAACCAGAGCAGGATCGTCGATGCTGCCGCCGCGGCGTCGGCCTTTTCCCACGTTCCGAACGCGTGCCGCAGGACCGGCCGGATCAGCCGCGTGGTCGCTGCGGCCAGCGCCAGGAGCACGAGCGCGATCACGATCTTCGGCAGCAGTCCCGAGATGCCGATCGTGATCTCGCGGATCGTGCTGCGCACCTCCTGCAGCGAGCGACTCGCCTCGACTGCGACGTTTTGTCCCAGGTCGCCGGTGTCCGCGGCGCTCAGCGCCGTATCCGGGGACAGTGAGTCATCGAGCGGCAGTACGACGACCGTGTCGGGCAGAATCGTGTCCTGTGCGGGATCCTGGCCGTCGGCGCTCTCGCCGGTCAGCAGGAGCAGCAGCGCCGTGAGTGCGATCGCCAGAGCGGAGCCGGTGCGGAAGCGCCGCAGCCGATAGCGCGCACTCCGGTAGTAGGTGCTGGTGCCGGTTCGCAGGTAGCGACTGGGCCGGCGCGGCCTCCTGCCTTCCTGCTCGCGCGACGGCGCGCCGCGCCCCCGTGTCCGCCCTGGACCACGACCACCGCGCCCCTGCCGCCTTCCCGGATTCCTTCCGCTGCTCGCCATGATCGGATCGGCCTGTGCACGACCCGTGCAACCGGCCCCTCGAACCGCTCCACGGGACCCCGCGGGGTATCAGTAATGTGCGAACGCGCCGCCCGGGAACGCTCGCATTTTCGCGTGCGTCGCCTATGTTAGCGCGGCTGTCGTCCACCCTTCAGAGACGAATCATGAAGACCATCCAGGATGCGCTGCCACTGTCCGGACACCCCTTCACGCGGCGCCATATCGGGCCCGGACCGGAAGAGGCGCAGGCCATGCTCGGCGCGCTCGGCTACACGTCGCTCGACGCACTGATCGAGGACGCGATCCCGGCGAACATCCGCTTCCGCGGCTCCCTTTCGATCGGCGACACGGTGAGCGAGTTCGAGGCACTGTCGGAGCTGCGTGCCCACGCGGAGCGCAATCGCGTGCTGCGCTCCTACATCGGGCTCGGCTATCACGACACGTTCACGCCGCCCGTCATCCAGCGGAAGGTGCTCGAGAACCCGAGCTGGTACACGGCCTACACGCCGTACCAGGCCGAGATCTCGCAGGGCCGGCTCGAGGCACTGCTCAACTTCCAGACGGTCATCATCGACCTGACCGGGCTGCCGATCGCGAACGCATCACTGCTCGACGAGGGCACTGCCGCTGCCGAAGCGATGCAGCTGGCTCATGCCGCCGTCGGCAAGCGCAGCACGTTCTACGTTTCCGACCAGTGTCACCCGCAGACCATCGAAGTGGTGCGTACGCGCGCGCTGGCGCGTGGCTACACGGTCGAGGTCGGCGACGTCGCGACCGCGCAGTTCAGCGACGACGTGTTCGCGGTCCTCGTTCAGTATCCGGGCACCGACGGGCTGGTGATGGACTACAGCGATGTCGCCACCCGTGCGCATGATGCCGGCGCGCTCGTCATCGCTGCATGTGACCTGCTCGCACTCGCGCTGCTCACGCCGCCGGGAGAGTGGGGCGCCGACATCGCCATCGGCAACTCGCAGCGTTTCGGTGTGCCGCTCGGCTTCGGCGGCCCGCATGCCGCGTTTCTTTCGACGAAGGACGAGTACAAGCGGCTGATCCCCGGTCGCATCATTGGCGTGTCCACCGATCCGCAGGGCCAGCCCGCACTGCGCATGGCGCTGCAGACACGCGAGCAGCATATCCGCCGCGAGAAGGCGACCTCCAACGTCTGCACCGCGCAGGTGCTGCTCGCCGTCATCGCGAGCTTCTACGCCGTCTATCACGGGCCAGAGGGACTCGAGCGCATCGCGCGACGTCTTCACCGCCTGACTGTCGCCCTCGCCGACGGCCTGCGCTCCGCCGGCTTCACGCTGAAATACGACACGTTCTTCGACACGATCCAGGTCGCGACCGGCGGTCGCCAGCAGCAGATCATGGACGCCGCACTCGAGCGCGGCATCAACCTGCGCGCTGCGGGTGACGACGACATCGTCGTCGCGCTCGACGAGACCGTTACCACCCGCGACCTCGCCGACGTGTTCACAGCGTTCGGTGCCGCGGCAGACGCCGCTGCGCTCTACGCGAACGCGGACGATCGCTACGCGGAGCCGCTCGCGCGCACGACCGACTACATGACGCATCCCGTCTTCAGCCGCTACCGCTCCGAGACGGAGATGCTGCGCTACATCCACCGGCTCGAGTCGAAGGACCTCTCGCTGACGACGTCGATGATCCCGCTCGGCTCGTGCACGATGAAGCTGAACGCGGCGTCAGAGATGTATCCGATCGCGTGGGCCGGCTTCGCGCGCATTCATCCGTTCGCCCCGGCGGACCAGGGCGAGGGTTACCGCGCGATGTTCGCGCAGCTCGAGGGCTGGCTCGCCGACATCACGGGCTTCGACCGCGTATCGCTGCAGCCGAATGCGGGCTCACAGGGTGAGTTCAGCGGGCTGATGGTGATTCGCGCGTATCACCATGCGCGCGGCCAGACGCAGCGCAGCGTCTGCCTCATCCCGCAGTCTGCGCACGGGACGAACCCGGCCAGCGCCGTGATGGCGGGCATGAACGTCGTCGTCGTGAAGAGCGACAAGGACGGCAACATCGACATCGACGACCTGCGCGCGAAGGCCGAGAAGCATTCGGACACGCTCGCTGCGCTGATGGTGACCTACCCGTCCACGCACGGCATCTTCGAGGAAGGCATCCGGACGATCTGCCAGATCGTGCACGAGCATGGCGGGCAGGTCTACATGGACGGCGCGAACATGAACGCGATGGTCGGCCTGGTGCGACCGGGCGACACCGGCGCCGACGTCTGCCACCTCAACCTGCACAAGACGTTCTGCATCCCGCACGGCGGTGGCGGCCCCGGCATGGGCCCGATCGGGGTCGCGGCGCACCTGTCGCCGTACCTGCCTGGCCACCCGCTCGTCGAGACCGGCG
>CAYLME010000126.1:0-6959 GCA_964384585.1 uncultured Gemmatimonadaceae bacterium
CGACATGCTGACGCGCATCCGGAATGCTTCGCAGGCGAAGCACCGGCGCGTTGACCTGCCGGTGTCCAAGCTGAAGACCGAGATCGCGCGGATCCTGAAGGACAACCACTTCATCCAGGACTACAAGGTGCTGGATGACGGGCGCTTCGGCGTGCTCCGTCTGTATCTGCGTTACTACGAAGAGAAGCCGGTGATCCGGAGCGTGGAGCGCGTGTCGCGGCCGGGCCGTCGCATCTACCGTGGCGCGAGCGACATGCGTCCGGTGCGCAACGGCCTGGGCATCGCGATTGTCTCGACGTCGCAGGGGCTCATGACGGACCAGCAGGCGCGCCAGCAGAAGATCGGTGGCGAAGTCATGGCTCTGGTCTGGTAGGGGGCAGCATGTCACGCATTGGAAAGAAGCCGATCCCGGTACCGTCGAACGTGGAGATTTCGATCGACGGCTCGAACATCCGGGTCAAGGGACCGAAGGGCGAGCTGGTGCGGCAGATCCGGCCGGAGATCTCGCTCAAGGTCGAGGACGGTACGCTGCTGGTGGAGCGCTCGAGCGAGGAATCGCAGCATCGCGCCTATCACGGGCTGACGCGTGCGCTCGTCGCGAACATGGTGACGGGCGTCACCGACGGCTATCGCAAGACGCTCGACATCATCGGCGTCGGGTATCGTGCCGAGAAGAAGGGCAACACGCTGGTGCTGACGGTCGGCTACTCGCACCAGGTGACGTATCCGGAGCCGGAGGGCATCACGCTGTCGACGACGAGCCCGACCACGGTCGTCGTCGAGGGCATCGACAAGCAGCAGGTCGGACAGGTCGCAGCGGAGATTCGCGCGGTACGCCCCCCGGAGCCGTACAAGGGCAAGGGGATCCGCTACACGGGTGAGCAGGTCCGGCGCAAGGCCGGCAAGACCGGCGCCAAGTAGCCGGGGGGTTGAACGATGGCACTGAGAACGAAGTCAAAGGATCGCGAGACGCTGCGGCTGAAGCGGCATCGTCGTGTGCGGCGCCGGCTGGAGGGTACGCCGGCGCGCCCGCGGCTGGTCGTGCACCGCTCGATCAAGAACATGCAGGGCCAGCTGGCCGACGACGTCGCCGGGAAGGTCCTGATGGGTATTTCCACGCTGTCGCCGGAGTTGAAGGCGGCCCGCGCGGAGGAGGGTGCGACGAAGCTCGCGCTCGCCAAGGCAGCCGGGAAGCTCCTCGCCGAGAAGGCGAAGGCGGCCGGCATCACGAAGGTCGTGTTCGACCGTGGCGGATATCTGTACCACGGGCGCATCGCAGCGTTCGCCGAGGGTGCCCGCGAGGGCGGCCTCGAGTTCTGAGGGTAGAGCGAGATGGCTACTGAAAATCGAGGCAGGCAGGGCCGGGGCGGCGGACGCGGGCCGGGCCAGGGACGTGGCGGACCGGGGCGCGGTCGCGGCGGCGATCGGCCGGGCGGTCCCGGCGGACCGGGCGGCGATCAGCGCGGCGGCGGCGACCGTGATCGCGGCGGCCGTGGTGGCCGCGGTGAGACGGATTTCGCCGAGAGCGTGATCTTCGTGAACCGCGTCGCAAAGGTCGTCAAGGGCGGCCGTCGCTTCAGCTTCACCGCGCTCGTTGCGGTCGGCGACAAGGCCGGGCACGTCGGTATCGCGCTGGGCAAGGCGAACGAGGTGGCCGAGGCGATCCGCAAGGGCCTGGAGCAGGCGAAGCGCCAGATGATCGAGGTGCCGATCGTGAACGGCACGCTGCCGCACGAGGCGCTGGGCGAGCACGGCGCTGCGAGCGTCATGCTGAAGCCGGCCGGTGAGGGTACCGGTGTGATCGCGGGCGGCGCAGTGCGCGCGGTGCTGGAGGCGGCCGGCGTGCACAACGTGCTGACGAAGATTCTCGGGTCGAACAACCCGATCAACGTTGCGCGTGCGACAATGGACGGTCTCGAGCAGATGGTGACGGCAGAGCGCGTGGCGCGTGAGCGCGGCATCTCCGTCGCGGAGCTGGGGGTGGCGAATGGCTAGTCGGAAAACGGCGAAGGCGCCCACGCAGCTGCGGATCACGCAGGTGCGCAGCGGCATCGGCCGGCCAGCGACGCATCGCCGGACGCTTGCGGCGCTGGGACTCAAGCACCAGCGCACGGTGATACAGGAAGACAGTGCGATGATCCGCGGCATGCTGAACCAGGTGAAGCACCTGGTGCGGGTCGAGGAAGTCGCAGGTGAGGAGTCATGAGTGATCTGAGCAACCTGAGGCGGCCGGACGGCGCCACCCGCGGCAGCAAGCGGCTGGGTCGCGGGCCGGGCTCGGGCAAGGGCAAGACGAGCGGCAAGGGCCACAAGGGGCAGAAGGCGCGCACCGGGCATCACGGCATCCCGTCGTGGTTCGAGGGCGGCCAGATGCCGCTGCAGCGTCGTGTGCCGAAGCGCGGCTTCAACAACAAGAACTTCAGGGTCGCGTTCGAGATCGTGAACGTCGGTGACCTGGAGCGCATCGAGAGCGACGAGATCACGCCTGAGTCGCTGCACGAGAAGCGGCTCGTCGACCTCGGCAAGGGCCGCAAGGTCAAGCTGCTCGCGGATGGTGCGATCGAGCGCAAGGTGACGGTGCGCGTGCACGCGGCAAGCGCTGCGGCGAAGGCGAAGATCGAGGCGGCGGGCGGTACGCTCGAGCTGCTGGAGAGCTGAGGCAGATGGCCAATCCGATCCCGAATCTATGGCGCATCCCCGAGCTGAAGAGCAAGCTGATCTTCACGCTCGGTGTGCTCCTGCTGTACCGTGTCGGTGCGCACATCACGACGCCGGGCATCAACTACGAAGCACTGCAGGCGCAGTTCGGCGCACTGCAGGGCACGCTGCTCGGTGTCTACGACATGTTCGTCGGCGGTGCGCTCTCGCGCGCGACCGTCTTCGCGCTCGGGATCATGCCGTACATCTCGGCCAGCATCATGTTCCAGCTGCTGGCCGCGGTCTTCCCCACCATCGAGAAGATGCAGAAGGAGGGGGAGGACGGGCGCAAGAAGCTGACGCAGTGGACGCGCTACGCGACCATCGCGCTCGCACTCATGCAGGCGTACGGTTACGCGATCTTCCTGCAGAGCCTGGGCGCAGGCGTCGTCGTGAATCCCGGCCTGGGCTTCGTGATGACGACGGCGATGATCATGACGTTCGGTGCCGTGTTCGTGATGTGGCTGGGTGAGCAGATCACGGAGCGCGGTATCGGCAACGGCATGTCGCTGCTGATCTTCTTCTCGATCATCGAGGGCTTCCCGGGCGCGACCGTCACGTTCTTCGAGTCGCTGTCCACGGGCGTGATCTCGTACTTCGCGGGTGTCGTCCTGATCCTCGTGATGATCGGCGTCGTCGCGGGTGTGGTCGCAATGACGATGGCGCAGCGCAAGATCCCGGTGCAGATCCCGCGGCGCGTCGTCGGCCGCGGCCGTGTGACCGAGGGGCAGAAGAGCTTCGTGCCGCTGCGCATCAACTCGGCCGGCGTGATGCCGATCATCTTCGCGCAGTCGATCATCATCGTGCCGGGCACGATCGCCGCCTTTACCAGCTCGGGCTTCCTGAGCGAGGCCGCGAACATGCTGGCACCGGGTACCTGGCTCTACAACCTGCTGTACGCCGTGCTGATCGTGTTCTTCACGTACTTCTACACGGCGATCATCTTCAATCCCGTCGACCTGGCGGAGAACCTGAAGAAGCAGGGAGCATTCGTGCCGGGCGTGAAGCCGGGTGCGAAGACGGCCGAGTACATCGACCATGTGCTGAGCCGCATCACCGTCGCGGGCTCGTTCTACCTCGCCCTGATCGCATTGCTGCCGTTCTGGATCTTCGACGTCTTCAACATCACGACGTTCATGTTCGGCGGTACGTCGCTGCTGATCGTCGTCGGTGTGGCACTCGACACCGTGCAGCAGATGCAGCAGCACATGCTGCTCAGGCACTACGAAGGCTTCATGAAGAAGGGTCGCGTGCGGTTCAGGGGGCGGCAGCGGTACATGTAGGCGGCAGCGCTCCGCGCTGCCGAGGGCCGGGGCCCCGGGCACGGGCTGGGGGTGAACGGCGGGAACGGCGGGTTTCCGCTGGGATGGACATGACGGACGCGCAGGCAGGCCGGGAATGCGGGGTGGGACCGGGTCAGCGGACGGCGGAAACGCGCCGTTACAACGGGCCCGGGCCCGGGCTCCGGGCCCCGGCCCGCTTTCATTTGGGACTGGCAACGGACGATGGACCTCATTCTGTTCGGCCCGCCGGGAGCGGGAAAAGGCACGCAGGGCGCACTGCTCGCGCAGCGGTTCGGGCTGCATCGCCTATCGACCGGCGACCTGCTGCGCGAGGCCGTGCGCGAGGGCAGCGAACTCGGGCGGCGTGCGCATGGGATCATGGCGGCTGGTGAGCTGGTGCCTGACGACCTGATCCTCGCCATGGTGCGCGAGGTCATGGTGTCGGATACCGCTGCGCAGGGTGTCATCTTCGACGGGTTCCCGCGCACGGACGCGCAGGCATCGGGGCTGGACACACTGCTGCAGGATCTAGAGCGGCCGCTCACCGCGGTGATCGTGCTGCGCGTCGAGGACGACGTGATCGTCGATCGACTGAGCGGCCGCCGCGCGTGCACGAACTGCGGCGCCGTCTACCACGTCGATACGGATCCGCCGAAGAAGGATGGTACCTGCGATCGATGCGGTGCCGCGCTGGTGCAGCGGCCCGATGACGCACCCGACACGATCCGTCGGCGCCTGGCGGTCTACCGCGAACAGACGGAGCCGGTGCTTGCACACTACCGCGCTACGGGCACGCAGGTGCACGAGGTGGACGGTGACCGGCAGATCGATGACGTGCAGGCGGACCTGGTAGGGCTGCTCTCGTGATCGCGCTGCGCTCGACGCCCGAGATCGACGCGATCGCGCGCGCCGGCGCGATCATCGGCAGGCTGCATGATGCGCTGCACGAGCGCGTGCGGCCCGGTGTCTCGACCCAGGACCTGGACGAGTTCGGCGACGAGTTCATCCGCAGCCACACCGGTGCGGTGCCCGCGTTCAAGGGACTCTACGGATTCCCGGCGTCGCTCTGCATCTCGATCAACGAAGAAGTCGTCCACGGGATCCCCTCGCCAAAGCGCGTGCTCGCCGAGGGCGACATCGTGACCGTGGACGCGGGCGTGGAACTGGACGGCTGGTTCGCCGACGCCGCATACACGTACGGCGTCGGCCAGATCGATGATGAGGCCGACCGACTGCTGCGCGCCACGCGCGAGGCGCTCGACGCAGGCATCGCCGCCGCGAAGCCCGGCAACCGCCTGGGCGACATCGGTCACGCCGTGCAGACGGTAGCCGAGGGCGCCGGCTTCAGTGTGGTGCGTGACCTGGTCGGCCACGGTATCGGCCGCGACCCGCACGAGGAGCCGCAGGTGCCCAACTACGGCAAGCCCGGACGCGGCCTCACCCTGCAGCCAGGCCTCGTGATCGCGATCGAGCCCATGGTGAATGCGGGCGTGGCAGGCGTGCGCACGCTGCCGGACCGCTGGACCGTCGTGACGGCGGACCGGAAGCTGAGCGCGCACTACGAGCACACGGTCGCGGTGGTGGACGGAGGACCGCGGATTCTGACGGCGCGGGCCAGTTGAGCTGCGGGCGATGGGCGGTGAGGGGCCGCACACTGAGACAGCGGGCGAGGGCGGTGGGGGCCACGCACTACCCCATCCCGCCGGTGGGCGGCGGACAGGTCGGCAGGAGCGGCGGGGGACAGGCGCAGGGCGGTGGGCGCCCCCACACCCGGTTCTGAACCCGAGGTGTCCTCCACCCGTTCGCGGTGAGCGGGGCAGGGTGGCGGGAACATCCAGCACCCCGATCCGTCACCCGCATTTTGCAGTACAACCCGGGGTTGTCAGTCGAAACGGCTTTCAGTACATTCAATAGCTGTTCAATAAACACGAAGGGGCGCTCCCATGAAGGTGCGTAGCAGCGTCAAGCCGATTTGTGAGCACTGCAAGGTGATCCGCCGCAATGGTGTGGTGCGGGTCATCTGCAAGAAGAATCCGCGGCACAAGCAGCGGCAGGGATAGTCATATGGCGCGTATTGCGGGTGTGGATCTGCCGCGCAACAAGCGGATCGAGATCGGACTCACGTACATCTTCGGCATCGGTCTTTCGACCTCGCAGAAGATCCTCGCGGCGACGGGTGTGAACCCGGATCGTCGTGTGCACGAGCTCACCGACGACGAGGTGAACCGCCTGCGTCGCGAGATCGAGAGCCGGCACAAGGTCGAGGGTGCACTGCGCACGGAAGTCTCGATGAACATCAAGCGGCTGATGGACATCGGCTGCTATCGCGGGCTGCGGCATCGTCGCGGCCTGCCGGTGCGCGGACAGCGCACGCACACGAACGCGCGCACGCACAAGGGTGCACGTCGCGCGATCGCGGGCAAGAAGAAGGCGCCGCGCAAGTAGGCGTCCCGGTGCAATGCCGGCAGGACAGCCCGCAGTCGGCTGTCGGGCCGGCATTCTCACGAGGGGATCCCTGCGCAGCACTGGTACTGGTAAAGACACGGTCAGCAGAGCGGAACGCGACGCATGGCAAATCCGAAGAAGGGCGCTCGCACCAAGAGCAAGCGCAAGCAAGTAGACGCCGAGGGCATGGCCCACATCAAGGCGACGTTCAACAACACCCTGATCACGATCACGGATCTGCAGGGCAACGTCGTCTCGTGGGGCAGCTCGGGGAAGGCGGGCTTCAAGGGTTCGAAGAAGTCCACGCCGTTCGCCGCGACGGTGGCTGCCGAGCAGTGTGGCCGCGAGGCGGTGCAGCTCGGGATGAAGCGGGTGCACGTGCGCCTGCAGGGTCCGGGCAGCGGTCGCGAGTCGGCGATCCAGGCACTGGCCGCAGCAGGCTTGCAGGTGCGCTCGATCCGCGACGTGACGCCGATTCCGCACAACGGCTGCCGTCCGCCGAAGAAGCGGCGGGTCTGATATCTGGAACGGCGG
>CAYLME010000126.1:6969-10674 GCA_964384585.1 uncultured Gemmatimonadaceae bacterium
GGGCCTGGAGCCCGGGCCCGGGCCCGGTTGGAACCCCGGGCTGAGCCGCTGAACGACGGGCAGCGCCCGCAGTAAATCCCGGGCCCCGGCCCGCAGCACGACCAGAAGAAGCACGGACGTAAACCGCCGACTCGTCCAGGCGGGATGAAGTCCGGACATACCAGAACCGAGACGAGGACAAAGAAGAAGAATGGCTCGCTATACGGGTCCGGTCTGCAAGCTCTGCCGCCGCGAGGGGCAGAAGCTGTTCCTGAAGGGAACCAAGTGTTACACGGAGAAGTGCCCGGTGGAGCGGCGGAACTATCCGCCGGGCCAGCACGGCATGTCGCAGTCGCGTCGTCGCAAGACGTCGGAGTACTCGCTGCAGCTCCGTGAGAAGCAGAAGGTCAAGCGCATCTACGGAGTGGGCGAGCGGTACTTCCGCACGCTGTACGAGCGGTCGGCGCGCCAGCCGGGCGTCACGGGTGAGAACCTGCTGATCGGCCTGGAGCTGCGTCTCGACAACATCGTCTACCGTCTCGGTTTTGCGTCGAGCCGGAAGTCGGCGCGCCAGCTGGTGCGTCATCGTCACGTGCAGGTGAACGGCGAGACGGTGGACATTCCGAGCTATGTCGTGAAGCCGGGCGACGAGGTGCGCGTGGCGGAGAAGTCGAAGGACATCCTGCCGGTCGCGGCGTCGCTCGAGTCGAAGACGCGCGAGACGACGGTACGCTGGCTTGCGGTCGATGACGGCTCACGCGCGGGTCGCATGCTGGAGCGGCCGACGCGCGCCGACATCCCGCTGCCGGTGCAGGAGCAGCTCATCGTGGAGCTGTACTCGAAGTAAGGCAGGTCAGTAATGCGGGCCCGGGCCCGGGCCCGGGCCCGGGCCCTAACAGCGGAGAGCTGAGTGGGCCGGCAACGATCATGGGGACTCAAACCGGCGTACAGCCGGGGAGGTATAACGTGGATCTCGATCTTACCGGGCTGGTTCTTCCGCAGCGCATCGAGGTCGTGCAGCGTTCGGATGACGGGCGGCACGCGCAGTTCGTGGTGGCGCCGCTGGAGCGCGGTTTTGGTCAGACGCTGGGAAGCACGATCCGGCGGATCCTGCTGTCGTCGCTGCGTGGCTCTGCGGTGTGGGGCTTCCGCATGGACGGCGTGATGCACGAGCACCAGACGGTGCCGGGCGTCGTCGAGGACGTGCACCAGATCATCCAGAACCTGAAGACGCTGGTGCTCGCGCTGGGCGCTGAGCGCGACGAGGCGACGCTGGAGCTGCGGGCGAGCAAGGCGGGACCGGTCACGGCGCAGTCGATCGAGGCGTCGAACGCGGTTCGCATCCTGAGCCCTGAGCATCACCTGTTCACACTACAGGACGACCGCGAGGTCAACATGATCCTGTACGTGAACAAGGGTCGCGGCTTCGTGCCGGCCGAGTCGCACGCGCTGCCGAAGGGCAGTCCGGTGGACCTGGTGCGCATCGACTCGATCTACAATCCGGTGCTGCGCGCGAACTTCGCCGTTGACGAGACGCGTGTCGGCCAGCGCACGGACTTCGACCGCCTTACGCTCAACATCGAGACGAACGGCAGCATGTCGCCGGAAGAGGCAGTCGCGTACTCGGCGGACCTCGCGCGCAAGCATCTGGAGTACATGCTGCGCTTCGTGGAGTCGCCGGACGCTGCGCCGCCGGTACCGGGCGCGGTCAAGGTGCCGGCCGCACTCAAGGAGCTGTTCCGCCGTCCGATCGACGAGCTCGCGGAGCTGTCGGTCCGTTCGGTGAACTCGCTCAAGAAGGAAAACATCATCACACTCGGTGACCTCGTGCAGCGCACCGAGGAGCAGATGCTGAACATCGAGAACTTCGGCATCAAGTCGCTGGAGGAGATCCGCCAGTTCCTGAACGAGCACAGCCTGCATTTCGGCATGCAACTCGAGCGGGGCGACGACGGCGAGGTGTTCCTGGTCGAGGGCAGCGCGAACGAAGCGGAAGTCCCGGCCGACGGCGACGCCGGCCCGAAGGAGGACTGAGGTGAATCACCGCAAGAAGGGCCGGAAGTTCAATCGCACGGCCGAGCACCGCAACGCGATGATGCGCAACCTGGCGACGTCGCTGTTCCTGCATGGTCGTGTCGAGACGACGACGGAAAAGGCGAAGGAGCTCCGGCAGTTCGCGGAGCCACTGATCACGAAGGCGAAGCGCGGCGATCTGCATGCACGACGCCTGGTCGCGCGCAGGATCACCGACCAGGACGCGCTCTCGAAGCTGTTCGGCGAGATCGGACCGCGCTATGTTGAGCGCCCCGGTGGATACACGCGGGTGCGTCATCTGGGTCATCGCGTCGGCGATGCCGCCGATGTCGCGATCATCGAACTCGTGGACTGAGGAACAGCGCTCCATGGCGAACGAGAAGGAAGGCAGCGGGATTCCGAGCTGGGCGGTTGCCGCCGTGGCAATCCTGGGAATCGTCGGATTCATGTGGTGGATCTCCTCGGCTGCGCAGCCGCGCGACATGGTCGCGATCACCGAGGGTGACGACACCGCCGCGGCGACCTCGGGCGGCATGACGGGCGAGGTCGTCGGTCTCGACCAGATCGCAACGGACGCCAGCGGGCTGGTTGGCCGCGACATCATTCTCGAGGACGTGACCGTCGCTGCGGGCATGGGGCAGCAGGCATTCTGGATCGATCTGCCGAACCAGCAGCCGTTCCTGATCAGGATGGGCGGCGCGGTAGTGCCGGTGCAGAGCGGCGACGTCGTGGATGTTGCAGGACGCATGCAGACGATGAACGATTCGGTCGTCGCGGCGTGGACGTCATCGGGTGCGATTACACAGGGCCAGGAAGCAGAAGCGCTTTTCGCGCAGACGTTCCTGGAGGCAGCGACGATCCGGGCCGCGCAGTAGCAGTTCTGCTGCGCCCGTCGTCGAACGAGGCAGAGACAGGAGAGGGGCAAAATGGCCCGCGTTTGCTACGTATGTGACAAGGGCAAGACGTTCGGCAAGAACGTCAGCCATGCGAATAACAAGACGCCACGCACGTGGTTGCCGAACCTGCGTCGCGTGCGTATCGTCACGCCGTCGGGAGAGCGCATGCACGTTCGTGTCTGCACTCGCTGCCTGTCGGCGGGCAAGGTTACAAAGGCCGGCTGACGGCTGGTGAGCACGTCTGCAGCAGGCCCGGCGCCCACGGTGCCGGGCCTTTCTGTTTGGTAGCAACGGCTGACGGAGGGTAGCGATGAACTTTGCCGCGATGGCGGCCGCGGTCGAGGGCGCCATGACGGTGCCAGAGTTCCTGTTCATTCTGGTCGCGATCCTCGTGACCGCGAAAGTGATGGGCGAGCTCGCGGAACGCATTGGCCAGCCGGCGGTGCTGGGCGAGCTGATGGCGGGTGTACTCCTCAGTGCCAGTCTTCTCGGCGTTGTCGATTCGACGAACGCCGTGATTCACATCTTCGCCGAAATCGGCGTCATCCTGCTGCTCTTCCAGATCGGTCTCGAGACCGATCTCAAACGATTGATCTCCGTTGGACCCGCGTCCGCCGCCGTCGCGATGGTCGGTGTCGTGCTGCCGTTCGTCCTCGGCTACTTCGTTGCGGATGCACTCGGCATGGGCACCATGCCTGCCGTGGTCGCTGGTGCGGCGCTGACGGCGACGTCCGTCGGGATCACGGCGCGCGTGCTGTCGGATCTCGGCCGACTGCAGGATCCGGAAAGCCAGATC
>CAYLME010000127.1:0-10649 GCA_964384585.1 uncultured Gemmatimonadaceae bacterium
GACGGGCCGCAGGGAAGTACGAAGCACACGAATACATGACCTCGAATTCGGAGTCAGGGTCGGTGGCAAGAGCTAACCGCGACCGCGCGAGCGGCGAGGATGTCCCGAAGGCGAACCGTGAACCCGGAGAGGTTCGCATTCGCAGCAACATATGCTCCGATCCGGCCGCGTGGCATTTGGTCCCAGGAGAATTGCTTGCCCGGTGCGGCTTGGGGCCGACGTACCTTCCGACTCCGTTACAGCGGGATGAGAACACCTATTATCGGCTTTGCTATGTCTGCAAACGAACGGACTACCTGATCAACAAGGAGGGCTGCGATTACCCTCCTTGTCGCATTCAGGGCATCAAGTCGAAAGCAGCTGCGCAACTTGAGCAGAGCGGATACGACGAACAGCGTGAAACGTGAGCGAAGGGGCGCCCTGATTTCAGCCGCAGGGTCGGGTTCTGAACTCAACGGGGAATACGTACGCACTTCGAAAGAGTGAGCTAGAACCATGCTGCGAGTCAGCGTGCAGTTGGTGGACGGCGAGTGGCTCCTGGACGATCTCGAGGTTCCGCTTCTGCTGGAGAACGGTACCCGTGCGGAGCTTATCGTTCGGCCTTCCGATGTGGCCGACTCCTCCCTTCGCCGCGCACTTCAGCGACAGGCGATGCGCACACTCTTGCCGGAAGGAGCACGTCTGATGTCGTTCGTCAGTACCGCACGTGCGGACTCGCACATACACCGCGGCCTCGTCGTGCCGCAACCGCCGGGCGGCACGAATGCTGGCTATGTCGCAATTCGGCTCATGGAGCCCCTTCGCCTGGTTTTCAAGCCGCCGCGACGGCCCTACCTCGATAACTGCGATGTCTGGATCGACGCACTGGATCGTGCCGCGGGCTCGATCAACGAAGCACATACACTGATCTCGGTGAAGTACGAGACCGATCGTCGGTCGCACACGGGAAATGTCTTTCACCGCGTGCTCTTCGAGGAGACGACGCCGCAGGGCGGGCGGTGGTTGCCACTTGAACGGCTGCGCGCCCGCGGCATGGCCGAGTTCCTCGCCGGGGCTCGCGCCGAACTGGAGGCGCAGTCGAGGTGAGCGTCGGATGAGCACCACGACTCGATGGACGTTCAGCCCCGAAGCGCGCTCTCAGCTCGAAGCGCTGCTCGAGGCGGAGCCGTGCTCCGAGGAGTGGTTTCAGCTTCGCCGTGCGGCAGAGGAGATCGCACTCACGCCCGGGTTCGACCGGCTGGTTGCGCTGGAGCAGAACCGGATAGAGGAGCTGCCCCACCAGACGGACGTCGCGTTGCGGGTGCTTCGGCCACCGATGCGCGGGCGCGCGATCCTGGCAGATGAGGTGGGACTCGGCAAGACCATCGAGGCGGGACTCATCCTCAAGGAGCTGTCCGTCCGCGGCCTCGCCCGGAGCGTGCTCGTCGTCGCGCCGGCTTCGCTGGTGGGTCAGTGGCAGGCCGAGCTCGAGACGAAGTTCCTGGAGAAGTTCGCCACGCCGGAGAAGCCCCGTGAATGGCGGAAGACGCAGCGGGCAATCGTCTCCTATCACCGCGCCATGAATAAGAAGCACGCCGCCGAGATCATGAAGCGGCACTGGGACCTGGTGATCGTGGACGAGGCGCACAAGATCAAAAACCACCGTGCCCGGTCGTACGAGATGGTTCGCGACATCGACAAGAACTATCTCCTTCTCCTTACCGCAACTCCGCTGCAGAACAACCTGCGTGAGCTGTACAACCTCATCACCCTGCTGCGGCCGGGTCAGCTCGGTACGTGGCGGGAGTTCACCCAGCGCTTCATGGAGCGAGGAGACCGGCGGCGACCGAAGGATCCGGAAGCGCTGCGTGAGCTGAGTGCTTCGGTGATGATCAGGACGCGGCGGTCCAGCGTCGCCGACGTCATCAATCTCCCACCCCGCCGACCAGTGCATCCGCCGATCCGTCTGACGCCGGCGGAAGCTGAGCTGTACGGCGTTACCGTCGGCTTCGTGCGGAGCCTCTATCAGCGCGGCTTTCTTCAGGACGACGACGATGGTACAGACCGCCGCCGGAAGCGGCGGACCGGACGCGGCATTCTCTTCCTCGAGCTGATCCGGCTGTGCCAGCGACTTACGTCGTCCTCGCACGCCCTCGCAGCGTCACTACAGCAGCTCGCCCGGGGTGACCTCGTCGCGCCGGAGTTCCGAGGCCATGCACGTCGCCTCGCCGAGCACGCGGCTTCGGTGGACACGCATTGCAAGCTCGACGCACTGGAGCGGATTGTCACAGAGCACGATGACCAGCTCATCGTCTTCAGCGAGCACTTGCCTACGCTGAAGCTGATACGCGACAGAGTGCGTGACCTCGGTCGGCCGACTATCGTCTTCCAGGGCGGCCTGAGCCTCAGTGAGCGCATCGCGCGACTTGATAGATTCCGTCGTGAGCCGCGCGGCGTTTTCATCGCGACGCGATCCGGTACCGAGGGCCTCAACCTTCAGTTCTGCAACCGGCTCGTAAACTACGAGCTGCCTTGGAATCCGATGGTCGTCGAGCAGCGCATCGGCCGAATCCATCGCATCGGACAGCAGCGGGAAGCGCACATCATCAACTTCGCGGCCGCGGGCACTATCGAATCCCGAATCCTCGACATTCTCGATCAGAAGATCCAGCTCTTCCGCCTCGTGGTCGGCGAACTCGACGTCATTCTAGGTGAATACGGCGGTGGCGAAAAGCTCGAGAAGTCGCTGGCCGAGGCGTTCCTCGCCGCAGGGTCGGAAGAGGACTTCGAGCGATTCCTGGGCACGCTCGGTCAGGAGATCGAGAAATCGCGTGACGAGGGACTGCGACAGGAGGAGGCGGCATCCTTTGCAGCTCCGGCGGATAACGCCGCTCTCCTCGAGCGAGACTTCCACCTCTTTGATCATGCCGGACGATTGCGCATCGGCTACGGCACGACGCACGTAAAGCTCGCACCGGGCGTCGAAGCCCGCCGTGCACAGCTCGGACTGCACGTCCACGAAGTCATGGAGGCCCTCGAGAACGCGCACGCAGAGGACGCCGGCAACTCGCCGTTCGGACGGCTCGTGCGTCTCACGGGCTTTACCCACACGCAGAGGACCGTCGTCGTCGTCGCCCAGGCCGATAGGCTGCCGATGACGATCACGTCGCTGGAAGCCGAGCTGTGAGCAAGGCGTTGCTCGAGCCGATCGAAGAGCCGAAAGGCTCGGCAGGCGTCGTCGAGCGACGCGTTCGGGATCTGCTCGAACAGTACGTCCGCCTCACGGGCGCCGGGATGGAGGAGGTCGGGCCCGGCCTCCTGCGCCTCACGCTCCCGGCCGCGGAAGCCGACGCCTTCGGCGGCCGGACGAAGCACCTGCTCGCGCTCGACATCGACGCAGCGCAGACACATCCCGACGCCGAGCTTCCGGTGACCGGAAGCGTATTCCTGGAGCGGCTGGTCGCTGCATTACGCCGCCACGGCGGACGACGTGTCGCCGGACCGCTCCCGATTACGGTCTTTGACGATGCCGCCGCACCTGGCGTCGCGGTCGTCGATGCGACCGTCGAGAGCAACGAGCAGACACGGGAACTGCGCCGCTGCATACGTGTCACGGCGAAAGTCTCGATCGCCGCCGGTGCGGCGCTGCACGAGGAAGTCGTCGTCGGCGACCCCATCGATGTCGCTACCGGCCTCGAGCTGCCCGAGGATGTAGCGGCGCAGATGGACGCGCCGGAGACCGACGAACATCTGGACGCACGCCGCGCGAGAGTTTCCGGAGCCGATCGACTCGCGCCCGCACTCATCGCCGGACTCGAGGCCAAGGTTGCCCCGCGGGTCGAGGCGCTGAATGCACAGGCTGAGCGCGAACTGAATGCGGAGCTCGCCAGGATCGACCGCTACTACGCCGCAGTCAAGACGGAGGTGATCGCCGCATCCGGCCCGGGATCTGCCGCCGTCCAGACCGTCGAGCGGGAGCACGAGAAACGCCGTACGGAAGAGACCCGCCGACACGAAGTAAGAATCGACGTCGTGCCGCTGCAGCTCCTCGAGCGAGCTGTGCTGGTAGAGCGAGCGACGTGGAAGCTGGTCACGGCGACTGGGCGCACGGCCGCTTTGAATGCCGAGCGGTTTCTCACCGGTATTGGCGCTTGGGGCATTCGGTGCCCCGCGTGCCGCGGACAGCCGGAGCATGTGACCGTCTGCCGGGCCGGTCACGCAATCGGCGCCGAGTGCACCCTGCTGTGCAGCGTCTGCAACGAGCGGTTCTGCACCGAACACGGCCATTCCAGCTGCGCCATCGATGGCGCTCCCGTCTGCAATGAAGACGGGAGTGAGTGCTGGTCCTGCGACCGCGTGCACTGCCGTGCACACCAGGCGGTGTGCGCGGACGGCGGCCACACTGCGTGCGTTGAGTGTATCGCCGCCTGCGGCTCGTGCGGACGCGGAGTTTGTCGAAAGCACGCCGTGGCGACGGTGGATACCGCCCCCCGTGGCGAACGGCTGCTATGCACGCAGTGCGTGGTCTACTGTGAAGGGGGTACGAACGAGCCGGTCGGGCGCGACGAGGCCGAGCAGTGTGGAACGTGCGGGACCTGGATCTGCGAGCAACACCAGGTGCGCTGCGTCGTGGATGGCCAGTCTCACTGCTCGAAGCATATCCGGCGAGCCGACCTGTCGCGCCGCTTCATCTGCCACGAACACGTCGCCGCGTGTGGCCACGAAGCGACGGAGGTGGCGTTTGCAACGGACGAGGTGCACACGTGCGTAGAATGTGGTCTCGCCGGCTGCGAGCGACACGCCGCCCCATGCCACGGGGATGATCGCTGGCACTGCTGGTCGCACCTCGCCGTCCTCAATGACCTGCCCGACGCCGCGGGCTGCGCGCAGCACCGGACAACCTGCCACATCGATGGCCGCACGTTCTCGGTGGAAGGTACGTCCCCGTGTGACGTCTGCTCTGGCTCCACCTGCCGCACGCATGCCCACAGCTGCGATTGGTGTGGGGGGCGGTGCTGCACGAAAGACATTCAGAATGGCCGGTGCACGACGTGCCGAGGCCTCACGCGTGTTGAGGATCTGCCGGACGACGTCATTGCCGCGCTGGCGCGGGCGACGCCCGACACGCGTGGCAAGCAGCGCTTCTCCGCTCGTGATGCGTCGCGGTTCGTCGTGCAGATCGACCTCGGGTGGACTCGTCGCCTCGTCGTGACGGTTCCGCATAGCGGCTCCCGGCCACGCGTGCTACGCCACTCCATGTTCGGGAGTAAGGCGCTATGAGCCTGCGCACGCTCTCGTACCTTGTTGCGACGTTGTTCCCGCTCGTGCCAGCCACCGCTTCGGCACAGACAACGCGGCCGTCTGACGCTCAGTTCGTCGCCTCCTCGAGGGGCCAGGTATTCTACTGGGTCGGATGCGACGGGTGGAAGAGTCTCTCGAAACGCAATCTCCGTTGGTTCAGGAGCGCGGCGGAAGCCCAGGGGGCGGGCTACAGACCGTCGACAGCTCGTGGTTGTGCGCCGCAGCTCGACACCGCCCTGATACGGCCGAGCGTGAACGGAACGGCGCCGTGCGTCGTTACCAGGATCATCGATGGTGACACCTTCCAGTGTGAGGGCGGAAGCCGGGTGCGGCTGCTGCTCGTCGATGCTGATGAAGCGGGTCAGAGCGTTTATGCTGATTCGGCGGCATTCCTGCTTCGACGACTGATGCCGCCGGGTAGCCGGGTAATGCTGCGGTTCGACGTTCAGCTTCAGGACCGCTATGACCGTGTCCTGGCGTACGTGCAGTCCGACGGTGTGTTCGTCAATCGTGCACTTGCCCGCGCGGGTTTTGCGCACGTCGCTATCTATCCTCCCAACACCGCTCGAATCGACGAGATCCGCGCTGCGGTGGACACCGCCCGCGCCCAAAAGCGCGGTGTGTGGAGCGGTAGTGCATTCCAGTGCAGACCTGCGGATTATCGCGCCGGGAGGTGCCGATGATCCTGCCACCACTGCTGCGGAAAGCCGTCGGAGACGCCGGCTTCGATCTCGGTCTTGGCTCCGATGATGAGTGGGTGCGGTTCGGCGTGAGCGGTACTGAGCACGCGGTATGGGTGCTTCCGTCAGGTGCCGGGGCTGTGTTCGCCGTAACGGCCCCGCCACTGCTGCAGGAATTCACGCCGTTGGCGTGGGCCGAGGTGCCGCTCCCGCCTGGAGCCGCCGGGGCGGTTCGCTGCCGTAGCGCGCAGGAGCTGTATGTGGCGTTGCGGCGCCTCCGCGTTCTTCTGGATCAGCTCCCGCCCGCACCGCAGCAGCGCTTCGCGCAGCGGCTCGCCTCGGTCGCGAGCACGGAGGTGGAAGCGCTGGTGAAACAGCGCGTAGGGCAGGACCTGTTCCGTGAGATGCTGATAGAGTACTGGGGTGGCCGTTGCGCGTTGACTGGCTTGGACGTGCCTGAGCTCCTGCGCGCGAGTCATGCGAAGCCATGGAAGGACAGCAACGACAGGGAACGCCTGGATGTCTACAACGGCCTCCTGCTCGCCGTGCACCTCGACGTGCTCTTCGACCGCGGATTCCTGACGTTCGATGAAGATGGCGCCGCCGTTTTCAGCTCTCAACTATCTGACCACGCCCGGCGCCTTCTGCTGGGAGCGGACCTGCAGAGGGGCGCCGTTCGACTGGTGGCAGGGCATCAGCCTTACATGGCCTATCACCGGCGGCACGTTTTTCGGGATGCACGCGATGCACGGGATAACGAGTTGCGGATTATACGAGGAGACACGCAAGCATGACGTCTGACGAGCGCCTGATCGCTGCAATCGATGAGTTCGCTACGGACTACGTGGGTGAGGACGAGGGTCGCCACCATCTGGCGGTGTACATGAGCCAGCGGGAAGAAGGACGGGCCAACTTCCGGAATGTGCTCACGAGGGCAGAAGGCGGAGAAGACGTCACGGAGCTGGTGCTTACGAAGCTGCTGCCACACCTCGGCTCGCCTCATAATCGAGAGCGCGGCGCATGGATTCATGTCGCGCCCGCCATAACTCGCGATATGAAGCGATGGTTTGAGCGCGCTGGTTGGGCCTCGCCAGAGGATTGGCCACGGATTGCGGAGAGCGTCCTCTAGTTCTACAAGCGTGTAGACAGTGAGCCCGAAGACATCGCCGCAGCGTGCCGGGACTTCGGAGCGCTCTCGTGGTCGAAGGGAATCCAGACCGCCTTTCTGTCGCCCATGCTGAATGCGCTCCATCCAGAGCTATTCTGCATCGTGAACAGCAAGAGCCGAAAGACGGCGAAGGCCTTCTCGACGCGGCGCTATCCGCTCAAGATCGAACGGTATCCCGAGACCAACCAACGACTGCTGGAACTGATCACGGCCGTTGAGCCCAGATTGGACGAGATGGCGGCCGATGGTGTTCTTGCAGCGGATGTGTTCGATGCGTTCTGCCACTGGTTCATAGCCATCAAGAAAGGCGACCAGACTGCTACTGCGGGCCGGACGGGTACGCGAACCATCCCCGACACAGGCCCGGAGTGGTTCAGTCACCGGCTTCCGGGACCGAGTCGAGAAGCTGTGGAACGCCTCCTTGCGGATGCGATGACCATCGCTCACGAACACGCCCCGGGAGGGTGGAGTGTTACGTGGAAGCGCTGGGGACTGCGTCTGAATGCGGGTCGGCTGGCTGTATTCACCATACGACGTAAAGATTTGGAGTTCGGTGTACTGACCGAGCAGCTCGGCGAAGTGGTGGATGCTATCCCCGGCGCGGTGAGCAACGGGACCTTTTCGGCGGCGCCACAGGCGGCTAGTTGCGTCGTGCCCTTCATCGCCGCGGCCACTCACGAGCAGTTGATCCGCACGGCGCTCGACGCCTTCATTCCGGTTGCCGCCGGTACAGCCGCGCGATCTCCTTACGCGAGGTCACACACACCCGCGGTGGCTGATTACCTGTCCGCGCAACTCGGTCGGCCGATTCCGGAGCCGGAAAACCGAACGGCGGCACGCGCGCGCAAGCCCAAGGATACGGAGCCGCCGCAGACCGTCGCATTCCGAGGCCCCCGAACGGTGTTCCGGAAGGTCGATTACGAGCTATCCACTCTTCTCCACTACATCGACATGGGCGACGTGGCGCTGCCCGAACTCCAGCGGCCGTTCGTCTGGACCGGGACGAAGGTGCGCGATCTCTTCGACTCGATGTATCGCGGCTATCCGGTCGGATATCTGCTGTTCTGGTCCAACGCCACCATGCGCCGCACGAGACATATCGGCGAGGCAAATAAACAGCATACCCCGGATCTGCTGATCGTAGACGGGCAGCAGCGCCTGACTTCGCTGTTTGCCGTGTTCCGCCACCGCAGCGTGCTCGATGAGGATTATGTCGAGAGACGCCTGGAGATCGCCTTCCGGCCGCGAGATGGGCACTTCGAAGTGACTGATGCTGCGATCCGGCGGGATCCGGAGTTCATTCCCAGCATTTCCGACGTGCTGGGCGGCGAGAACACAAGCTGGAACGTCACAGGCGCGTTCCTCGAGCGCCTCGAGGCAGTGCGGCCGCTCACCGCTGAAGACAAGAACGCGATCAGCGCCAACATCGACCGCCTGCTCGATCTGCACAAGTATCCATTCACTGCTCTGGAGATCTCATCCGAGGTGGACGAACAGAGCGTGGCCGACGTGTTCGTCAGGATCAACAGTGAGGGAGTGAAACTCAACCAGTCCGACTTCCTGCTTACCCTGCTGTCCGTGATCTGGCCCGAAGGTCGGCAGCAGCTCGAACGGTTTGCCCACGATTGCGCGACGCCGCACAGCGTCGCGCGGGGCCCCTCGCCCTACAACCATCTCATCCAGGCTGGGCCGGACCAGCTGCTGAGGGCGGCGATTGCCGTGGGATTCCACCGTGCGCGGCTGAAGGCCATGTACCAGCTCCTTCGAGCGAAGGAACTCGACGGTACTGAAAAGGCTGCCGAGCGACGGGAAGCTGATCTGGTCCGGTTGCGCGCGGCGCAGGCAGCGGCGCTCGACCTCCGGCACTGGCACTCATTCCTGCATGCGATCACCGCAGCCGGCTACAGAAGCGCAGACATGGTGTCCTCGAGTACGGCGCTGGTCTACTCCTACTCGCTATTCCTGATCGGCTGGCGCCAGTGCGCCGTCCAGGAGCATGAGCTGCAGCGACTCATTGCGCGCTGGTTCATAGCGAACCTGATCACCGGTCGCTATTCCGGATCGTCCGAGACGATCATGGAGGATGACCTCTCCTCGGTGCGGGACGCGAGCACGCCTGCAGAGTTCACAGCAGCGCTCGAAGCTCGACTCGAGACGATCCTGACAAATGATTTCTGGGCGCTGACGCTTCCGCTGGAGCTGGAGACCTCGTCTTCACGAAGCCCGGCGGCTCTGGCGTACATGGCTGCGCAGGTAAAGCTCAACGCGCCGACGCTATTCTCGGACAAGCCCGTTGCTCAACTCCTCGATCCGACTATACGCGCTCCACGGCCCCCGATGGATCGGCATCACCTGTTCCCACGTCGGTACCTCCAGAAGTCCGGGGTCACGAATCGAAAGGAAATCAACCAGGTCGCGAACTTCGCCGTGGTGGAATGGCCCGATAACCTGACGATAGGAGCGAAGGCCCCGGCTGAGTATGTGCCGCAGATCAAGCAGCGCTTCTCGGCAGCCGCATGGGACAGAATGATGCGTGCGCACGCGCTGCCCTCTGGCTGGTATGAGCTCGACTACGCCGAGTTCCTGCGCCAGCGCCGGCCGTTGATGGCGTCGATGATCAGGCGCGCATACGACTCCCTTTCCGCCAGCGAATTCACTGAACCCGAGATCAACGCCTCGCCGAGTGAACTCCAGGTGTGGGAGCTGCTACGGGATGTCGAGCGGCGGCTCAGGGAGATCGTCAGATCCAGGTACGAGCAGCGATACGGCGATCGCGCTTCTGCACGAATGGAGTCAGTTCTCGGCGCGGACGCCATGAAGGGGATAGATCGCGCGCGCGGCAAGGCCGGCAGTGTCAATCCAGCAGGTGACCCGCTGCTGGACTACACATACCTCGGCCAGCTCGTGCAGCTCATGCTTACCAACGACTCGTGGGACATGTTCAAGCCGGTGTTCCGTGACAAGAGAGAGCTCGAAGACATGGCACGGTCGATTACGAAAGTAAGAAACGAGGCTGCGCATTTCAGACATGTACAAGAAGAGGACCTGATGCGTTGTCGTGTTGCGGCACAGGATCTTCTGAGAACGCTGACGGGTCTCGACGTGAGCGACGCTGGCAGTAACTCAAGCTAGGCCGGTCAGGGAGTACAACGTGCGATGAAGCCGATTAGCGCAGCGTGCCGCGAGGAGGCGGCGTGATATGCTGAATGGCAGGATGACGAATCACCAGAACAACCCCGGCGTTCCATCGCTAGCCGTGTCATTCCTACGGGTGATCCTGCCTAGCGGGAACATGGAGGTGCCAGGAATCGTTTTCGCCGTCGGCGAGAACAGGCTGATAGCGCACGCGCTCGCTGCGCAGAGCTACCACTTCTCATGGCTCCGCCTGATCGACGCGGTCGAGCGGATTTTTCAGCTCGGAATGGCGACGGGCTGACCAATGCGACCTCTGCTCAGCAAGACCGACTTCAAGGCCGCGTCCACCTGTCCTGCGAAACTGTACTACCGCAAGCTCGGCTATC
>CAYLME010000128.1:0-10457 GCA_964384585.1 uncultured Gemmatimonadaceae bacterium
TAACTGTGTAAATGGCCATGGTTGATACACCCCACTGCGGGAGGAGCCATGGCGCAGGAGAAGTCCCCGCTCGACCAGATGCTTGATGATCTGCTGAAGGGCAAGTCTCCGAAGGAGATCCTGGGGCAGGACGGGCTGCTGGACGAGCTGACGAAGCGACTGGTGGAGCGTGCGCTCGAGGGTGAGATGACAGATCACCTCGGGTATGAGAAGCACGCTCCGGAAGGCCGCAACCGACGGAACTCGCGTAACGGCAAGGCAGTCAAACGGGTGAAGACGAGCACCTCGGAGATCGATGTGGAGGTGCCACGGGATCGAGAGGGGTCCTTCGAGCCGAAGCTGCTGCCAAAGCGGCGTCGGCGGCTGCCCGGGTTTGACGACAAGGTGCTGGCTCTCTATGCCCGGGGGCTGACGACCCGCGACATCCAGGGACATCTGAGGGAGATATACGGCGTCAACGTGTCGCCGTCGCTGATCTCCGCCGTCACGGACTCCGTGATGGCTGATGTGGAGGCGTGGCAGTCCCGTCCGCTCGACCCTGTTTACCCGATCGTCTATCTCGACGCGTTGCACATCAAAGTTCGCAATAATCGGCAGGTGCAGCCGTGTGCGGTCTACGTCGCCCTGGCGATCAACATGGAGGGCAAGAAAGACCTGCTTGGCCTCTGGATCGGCGACAACGAGGGCTCGAAGTTTTGGCTGGGCGTCCTGACCGAGCTCAGAAATCGCGGAGTCGAAGACATCCTGCTGGCCGCGGTGGATGGATTGCGCGGTTTTCCAGAAGCCATCAACGTCGTCTATCCCAGGACGCAAGTGCAACTCTGCATCGTGCACATGGTGCGCAACTCACTGAAGTACGTGAGCTGGAAACACCACAGGGCGATTGTGCAGGACCTGCGCTTGATCTATCGGGCGCCCACAGTCGGAGCAGCGGAGCAAGCTCTATGTGCCTTCGGCGAGAAGTGGGACAGCGTTACACCGTACATTAGCCAGGTCTGGAGGGCGAACTGGACGAACCTGATCGCGTTCTTTGACTATCCGCCCGAATTGCGGCGAGTCATCTACACTACGAACGCGATCGAATCGATTCAGGCCCAGCTACGAAAGGTGACGAAGAAACACGGAGCCTTCCCGACCAAGGAATCCGTGCTTAAGGTGCTGTATCTGGCACTTCAGCGAGCTCAGGAACGATGGACGTACCCAATCCGGGAATGGCAGTCCGCCCTCGATCATTTCGCCCTAGCATTTCCGGGCAGGGTGCCAGGTAGATGAAGCGGCCATTTACACAGATTTCTGCACACTCCCCGTGAAGCTGCTTCTCTCTCTTTCCAATCGAATCCGGCGGTTGCACGTCGGTTCACTGCTGCGGCAGCGCCCGCGGGTAGCGGTCCTGCTGGTGAGTGGGCTCGTGTTGCTCGCGTATTCGTGTGTGCGGGTGGGGGAGCCGCGACTACTCGGCAGTGTCGATTCCTTGCGCAGTGGTGAGGCGGTTCGGGATTCGTCCTCCTTCGAACATCTGCGTGTCACGCCGGCGGTGGTGAGCAGTCTGGACATGGTCACGCCCGTCGTCGACGAGATCACGTACCGTCTGCACTCGTTCGAGGTGTTGCGGGGTGAGGCGACGTACTATGCGGACAAGTTCGAGGGGCGTCGCACGGCGAGTGGGATACGGTTCCGTCAGAGTGAGCCGTACGCGGCGCATCGTACGCTGCCGTTCGGCACGGTGGTGCGGGTGACGAACGAGCGGAACGGCCGGTCGGTGGTGGTACGCGTCGTCGATCGCGGACCGTGGGGCTCGACGGCGAAGCGGCGGAACACGATCATCGATCTGTCGCGCAGTGCGGCAGAGCAGCTCGGCTACATCCGGGCGGGTCGTACGCCGGTTCGTGTCGAGGTGCTGCTCGAGGGAGTGAGCTGAGGGCGCGGCCCTTTTTCCGTCGCCGGTACGGGGTGCCTGAAAAGGCGCGGGAACTCCAACGCTGCGCCGGGCGTAAGCGGACGAACAGAAGCGATGCTGCCTCTGCCACAAGGAGCCGATCATGGGTGGTTCGCCGTCTCATCGTGAGCGCCGCTCGCGCACGCAGTACCGGCTGGTGACGCCCGCTGCTCTCTCCCTCTCCCTGCTTGCTGTGATGCTCGTGTCCGGCTGCTCGAACAAGCAGCGGCTCGGCGAATACGACTTCCGCCAGCGCACGCTTGCCGTGGCGACGATTGCGCCGCCGCACCCGGACGTGTTCAGCTCATTGTATCTCGACATCGATACGTCGCAGCCGATTCGCGCCGTGCTGAGTGTCGGGAGCGGCATCGCGCGCAACGTCGCCGTCGAAGGTGCGAAGGCACGCGTCGACAGTGCGGCTGCGGCGTTCGACCTGAGCGAGCGGATGGGTGCGCGCATCCTGGACGGCGCCAGCCGTCATCTCCGCACTACACCGATCACCGAGAATCGTCTGGCCGATTACGAGATCGAAGTCCGCATCGAACGCTACGGACTGACAGCGTCATCGTGGACGTCGCAGGCGTACTTCACGATCGACGCGGATCTGTGGCTGCTGGACGGCGCGACGGGACGTCGCATCTGGAAGAGCGGCGTGCACGCGACCGATGCAGTCAGCCCGGTCGTGTTCGGTCCGGACGGACGTACGGTCGGCGGTGTCGTGACAGCGATCTCGATCGCGAACATGCCGGCGTCCGAGATGCAGAAGGTGCTCGAGGGACTGGCCGATTTCGCGGCGGACTGGCTGGTGGATGAGCTGGCGCACGCACTGGATGATGCGCGGGGATAAGGCGCCTGATTCGAAGAGCGTGGTGTGTTCTGGGAGCGGGACGTGTCCTGGTGCGCCATGCATCCGATGACGCGAAGATGCGTGGCGCGCGGCGCGGCGGGTAGTGCTCCACAGGCCACGCATTCGTCGAGCGCAGAAATGCGTGGCGCGCTGGAGGCCGGGAACGCTACTAACGCGCCAACCATCCCACCTCGCGGCAACGCGTGGCGCGACATGCAGCAGAGAGACAATCGCATCACGTAGGCGCCCGCTCAGGTCTCGCCCCCGGCCCCCGGCCCCCGGCCCGCCGTTCAATCCTTATACGGATCCCTCACATCCGCCCCCGCCATCACGACGATGAGCGGATGCAGCGTATGCAGCACCTCGATGGTCGGTCCCTGCGCCTCGAGTACGTCACGTAGCCGTCGGTAGACCTGCGGACTCTCGTCGAGGCCGCCGCCGCGCAGGACGACGCCCTTCTTCCTGAGGCGTGACTCCATCATCTCGGGTGTCACGCGACCTGCGCTGATCACCTTGCCCGTGCGTCGATTGCGCTTGCCGGCAGCGGCGGTGCGACTCATGACGCGGCCGGCGCCGTGGACGGTGGAGAAGAGGGCGTCGCGCTGGAGCTGACTGACGTCGCTGGAAGAGACCACCTGCCCGGACGGCGCATCCGCGTCGCGCGCATCACGCCTATCGGTGCCGCGCACGATCACCGCGTCATCCGCCATCGAGCCGCCGATGAATCCCTTCTGTCCGGGGAACGCCGGTGTCGCGCCCTTGCGTACGACGATGACCTCGGTCGGCTCGCCGTCGATCTCGTGCGTCTCGCGCCACGCGAAGTTGTGGTGGTTGTGCACGAGCTCCTGTTCCGTGCCGCCGATGAGCTCGACGACCTTGCGGGCGACCCATTCGCGGCCGACGTAGGCGTAGCGGCCGGCGAGCTCCATGAGGTGCCAGTAGTCGTGGCCGAGCGGTGCATCGAGTGGAAGGAGCACCTCGATCTCCGCGCCGCGGTCACCCCAGCTGCCGCCCTGTGAGAGGGCGAGAAAGTTGGAGGCGACGGTGTGGCCGAAGCCACGCGAGCCGAAGTGCACGCCGACCCAGATGACGCCGTCGTCGTCGTAGAAGACGTCGACGTAGTGATTGCCTGAGCCGACGGTGCCGAGCTGCTCGCGCGCCTTTGCCATGAGCGAGTCGCGCTGTCCGCGCTCGCGCGGTACGAGCGACCAGGCGTCGCTCTGGAAGAGCGGATCGTCGACGGGCGCGTCGTCCGCACGATTCGCGCGACCGATGCCGAAAGAGACCGTGCTGCGGATCTCGTCGGCGAGCCGCCCGAGTTTGCGGTTGCCCCACGCGCGTGATGGATCGCGCTTCAGCTCTTCGAGCGAAAGGCCGCTGATCTGCTCGACCGTGCGGTCCGTCCGGATCGCTGCATTGCCGCACGCGATGTCGAAGCCGACGCCGACGACGGACACCTTGTTGCGGTAGGCGGCCACACCGCCGATCGGCATCACGTAGCCGACGTGGCCGTCTGCCATGAGTGCTGCGCGTGCGGCGGTCTGCTCGACGCGTTTCAGCTGGAGGATCGTGTTTTCGTCGTGCTGTCCGAAGATGGTGGCCATGCTCTGCTTGTCTGGTTGCCGCCCGTGATTCGCGCTCGCGGATCGTGAGGCGGGCCGAGGGCCGTGGGCCCAGGGCCGGGGGCCGAGGGTTCCTACGGCAGAGACTCAATGTCGCATGAAAGGCACCACGACACCCGCCGTTGCAGCCCCCGGCCCCCGGCCCACGGCCCCGGGCCCACGGCCCGCATCACGCCGTTCAACCAGCATCGATCCCCTCACCAATCACAATCTCCCTCACCTCCGCCCGTTCCCGCCGCGGCTGCTTCAGCACGAAATCCGGATTGCCGTAATACAGGTAGTTCGTCCAGTCGCGTGAGCCGGCAGCGCGCACCGCGGCGCGGCCCTTCTGGATCGCGTCGTTCATGGTCGCGCCCTGCAGCAGCTCGGCGTACAGCACGTGTGCGAAGGTGCTCGCGGCGAGGTCGCTGACGGGCCAGTACGTGCCGATGAAGCTGGCGAGGCCGCCGCGGAGGAAGGCCTCGGCCATGCTGGCGGCGGCCTGTACGCGCCGGAGTCGCTCCGCATTGCTCTCGATGCGCGTATCGCTCTCACCGGACTCGCGCGCATCGCGGCGGTTGCGCAGTCGTGCGGACTCGCAGGCATTGAAGAACATCAGAGTGGGCAGTCGTCCGATCGTGGCGAGGTCGGCGCCGGACAGGGTGGTGCCATCGGCGCACAGAATGCCGCTGCGCACCGGCTGCGCTTCGTCGAACTCCGCGTGGCCGGCGTAGTGCACGACGTCGTACTTCCCGGAGCCGAACGCATCCAGCAGCGCGGGTCGTGTCGCTTCGCCCTGGTAGAGCAGATCGATCTGCACCCATGCGCGTCCCGCGAACATCTGCTGAATGGCGCGGCCTTCTTCGCGTGCGCCCTGCAGGTCACGTGTCGGATCGACGACGAGCAGCATGTTCAGGACGTCGTCTTCGATGCGTTCCTCGAGCCACTTCGCGACGGACAGGTTCTCCGCCGCATACAGATGGCTCAATCCCGCTCCGGCTGCGGGCATGAACGCACGCGCCTCATCGCCTATGTTCAGCGTCTCCCATGGAACACGCGCGAGGAAGGCGTCGTGAACCACGACTAGGTGGTGGTCGGCGAGCTGCGTCAGCACCTGTCTGACTGCCGGTTCGAGGACTAGCCGCGCCATCTCGGCACCAGCTGTCGGGAAGTCGGGTGTGCGGTCATCCACCAGTGCACTGCGAGCGCGCTCGAACTCGGTGTTCGACACCGTGCACGTTCCGGTCACGATCGTCGCCTTGTGCCCTGCAGTCAGCAGCGACGACCGGATCGTGAGCTCCTTCTCGCCGCCGCGTTCGCGTCGCATGATGAGATACACCGGCTGCGTGCGCGGCAGTGCGCGTGCACTGCGTGTGCTTTCCGCGACCATGGCAGGCGGCAGCACCACCTCGTCGAAGGTGATCTCGACGTCTTCGGTGAGCACCGTACTCGAGAGGCGGAACAGCTCTTCCTTGAGCTGCGTGTAGCGTGCGGGATCGTTCTCGCACAGGACGATGCGGCGGAACTGGTGATCGCGATCCGCGTCGCGCAGGCCGCGCAGGAAGCCGATCAGCAGGTTACGCAGTCCGTTCGCGGGCGCTGCACCGGAGCCGCCACCGAACAGCACGGTCGAGAACTCCTCGACACGTGCACGCACGAAGGTGCGCACGAGGTTTTCGGCGGCGACCTGGAGTGCCTGGTCGGTGAAGCGGTCGAAGGGGCCGAGGCCGACGAACGAGATGATCTCCGCACTCAGCGGATGACGTCCCGTCGGCAGCATGAAGATCTCGCCGACCTCGCCGTTGAACATGCGACGCCGGGTCATCTCACTGATCGCGCCGTCGAGCCGCGCGTCGAGTGCGCTTGCAGCGCCGGCGGGGGCGACGTCCTTGAAGATGCCGAGCGCGATCGCGCGCGTATCCGCCTCCGTGATGCTGCCGAGCGCGAAGCGCAGGTCGAGGCGGTGCTGTCTGCGTCGTCCGACGATGACCTGCTCGAAGCGGTGCGCGTAGCCGGACGTGATGGCAGGCAGCGACGGCTCAGCGCCGGGTGCCACGGCCAAGGTGGTGCTCTCGTCGCGCGCGTCGGGCGCGGCAAAGTCGTCGATGATGCTGCGCAGCTCGCTGCGCGGAACGGTGGCACCGCGCTCGACGGTGAACGGCGGAATCGCCCGCAATGTCGATTCGCTCACGATGATCGGCGCCGCGCGTGTCGGCGTCCACGTCGTCGGAAGCTGCGCCGTGTCGCCACGGGCAAGGATGTCTGCGACGGCGGCAGCGACGATGCGGTTGTTGGCGAGACTCCCGTGCTTCTCGACGACGTACCACGTGCGCACGGCACCGGGCAGCAGCGCGAAGTCGATCGGTACGGTGCCGTCACCATCGCGCGTGATCACGTACTCGAACTCGCTGCCGTCCTCGTTCAGCCGCATGCCGGTGACGGTCTCCTGCTCGACCCCGGCTATCATGTAGACGTTCTCGCCGCCGTCAGCGAGCGACGCACGCACGCCGGCAACGTCGTTGAGCAGCGCACGTCGCGGCCGCAGTCCGTCATCCGGCCAGGTGCCGAGGTCGTAGAGGTCGAAGTCCGCCCACTTCTCCGGTGCCGGCAGCATCTGCGTCAGACCGGGGAACGTGTTGAACACCTCACTCGCGAGCTCTTCGGCGCTGTTGCCCATGTCCAGCCAGCCGGCCTTGCGGACGGCATCGTTGGTCGCGCGCAGTGCGGCGACGGGTGCGAACGAGCCGAAGTTCGGTGTACCGAGCATGATGAGGCGCCGCATCGGCGCGCCGCCTGCGAGTGCGGCACGCGCGACCAGGCCACCCATGCTGTGCGCGACGATGGACACGCGGCCGTGGCCATTCGGATCGTCCTCCGCAATACGGCGTGTGAGCGCAGCGCCGAGCTCATCGATGCTCTGGCGCCAGTCGAACGGAAAGAAGTCCGCGTCATAGCCCGCGGAGCGCAGACGCAGCTTGAGCTTCAGGTAGGCAAAGAGGATGACGCCGAGCGGCTCGATCGCACGGTTCTGCGCATTGGTCGGTGGGAGTGCGAGCTGCCGCAGCCGGCCTGCAATGACGTCGACGGGATCGATCCAGACGACGTCGTCGAACCAGCCGGCGCGTTCGCGACCGAGCTTCGAGCCCATGATGCCGGGCAGGATGAGCACGCGCGGCCCGCCGCGCACGCTGCGCGCCGCGGCCTCGCGCGCGAGCTGCTGCAGCTCCTGGTACTCCTCGCGCCCGAAATAATCCTCGAGCAGGCCCGCGTGTTCGCCGGTCTGCAGCGCGATCTCGACCTGCTCGTCGCTCAGCTCCCACTCGGAGTGCCGCAGCGGTTGCTCGCCGGCTGGTTCGCCGGCCGATTTGCGCGCGACGCGTTTGCGCGTACGCTTCGATCCCATGAGGCGCTCCGGAAGAAGGTGGGATGGTGCACGACAGCCGGGCATGGCTGAAGTGGTGTGTTCAGCCGCGCCGCACCGCAAACGAGGAGAACGCTATAGGCCGATGGCCCGCCGCGTCGTCAGCGCAGCGTCTCGAACGTACCGGCCTCGCGATTCTTGCGAACGTTGTCCCAGGGGAACCAGCGGCCGCTCATCGCGACGTAAACGCCTTCGGGCAGCACCTGCGCGAACGAGAGCGCGCTGCCGAGATTGAACAGTCCGTCCGAGCTGCCGAACGCGTACGGCACCATCGCGCCGGTCAGCACGATCGTCTTGCCGCTCACGCCCTGGGCGAGTGCGCGCGCAGTGTCGACCATCGTGTCGGTGCCGTGCGTCACGACGATGTGCGTCTCCTCGCACTCGCGGCAGCTCGCGACGATGCGCGCGCGATCGGCGTCGCTCATGTCGAGGCTGTCCATCATCATCAGTGTCTCGATCGAGACGTCGAGCCGGGAACGACCGAGCTGGAGCATCTCCGGCAGGTGCGTCTGCTTGAAGTAGAGCGTGCCGCGCAGCTCGTCGTATTCCTTGTCGAAGGTGCCGCCCGTGACGAAGATGCGGATTGCGGGCGGTTCGCCCGTCGCGGCGACCTGTGTCATCCCTGGAGAGTGCCTGCCGGCGACGTCGCTGTCGTGCCGGCATCACGGGCGTCGAGCGTCAGACCGGCGATCTCGACGTCGCCACCGCCCGTGACCTCGTGCGCGACGAGGCGAACGTCACCGAGCTGAAGCACGGCGCCCGGAGTGCGTTGCGGGCGAGGCAGGCGCTGGCGGAACAGCTCCGCAATGGTGAGCTCGGGATTCGCGTCGATTTCGAGATCGTACAGCTCCTTCAGCTCCTGCACCCGCGTGCTGCCGCGTATGGGGAACTCGCCCGGTGCCAGCTCGGTCGCTGCGGATTCCGGCTCCGGTGCGAAGATGTGCTCGACAGCGCTGCGGAGCTTCGGTCGCATCACGACGAACACGTGATCTCCGGACCGCAGCACGGTGCTGCCGCTCGGCGGGATGATCTCCTCACCGCGGGCGACCATGGCGATCACGACGCCCTGCGGCATCCCGAGATCCACGATGGTGTGGCCGACCGCACGCGAATCGGGCCCCAGGGTGAAGTCGACGATGTCACCATCCACGTGCTTCAGCGACGTGATCTCCAGGCTTACGGGAGCCGTTTCCGTTGCAGGCAGCTCGAGGCCGAGGCGCCGTGCGAAGAAGGGAAGTGTGACGCCCTGCGTGAGTGCGGAGAGAAGCACGACGAAGAAAACGACGTCGAAGATCAGCTCCGCGCCGGGCACGCCCATCATGAGCGGGAACGTCGCCAGGGTAATCGGCACCGCGCCCTTGAGTCCCACCCACGAAACCATGGTCAGCTCGCGCCGGTCGTAACCGAAGGGCGTGGCCGTGAGCAGCACCGCGATCGGCCGCGCGACGAGCGTCAGCACCGCGGCAATCAGGAAGCCGTCCCACCAGACGGCCAGGAGCCGGCTTGGGAAGCTGAGCAGTCCGAGCACCACGAACATGACGATCTGACTGAGCCAGGCCGACGCGTCGTGAAAGAACAGGATGCCGCGCTGGAAGACGATGCGCGTGTTGCCGACCACAATGCCCGCGATGAACACCGCGAGGAAGCCGCTCCCTCCCAGGGCGGCGGCAATCCCGAAACAGATCAGGCCGCTCGCGGTAATCACGAGCGGGTACATCCCTGCCGCCTCGAGGTTGATGCGGTTGACGATTGCGACGGCGCCCCTGCCGACGAGCAGGCCCACGATGCCGCCGACGATCATCTGTTGCAGGAACAGGGTGACCAGGCCGATGCCCATCTCGGTGCGTCCGAGCAGCACCTCGATGAGTCCGATGGTGAGGAAGATCGCCATCGGGTCGTTCGATGCGCTCTCGATCTCGAGCGTATTGGCAAGTCGCTCGCGCAGGCGCACACCGCTCGAGCGCAGCACGGAGAACACCGCCGCAGCATCGGTCGAACCGACGATCGAGCCGAGCAGCATGCCAAGCAGGATCGGGATGTCGAGGATGTACGCTGCGGCTGCACCCGTTACGACAGCGGTGATCAGCACGCCTACGGTGGCGAGCGAGAAAGCCGGCTTCCACGTCGTGCGCACCGCGTCCAGCGAGGTGCGCAGGCCGCCGTCGAAGAGGATGATCGCGAGCGCGATCGTACCGATGCCGTGGGCGAGGACGTAATTGTCGAAGGCGATCCCGCCAATGCCTTCCGAGCCGGCCAGCATGCCGACAACGAGGAAGAGCACGAGGACGGGGAGGCCGAACCGCGCGGAGAACTTGCTCGACCCGATGCCGATCAGCAGAAGCAGGCCGGCTACCAGGATCAGTCGGTCAACAGCAAACATAGGGTCCTGAATTGAGCGTGCACTGGTGGCTGCGTCACCGGTTTACGGACGGTCGCAGCCCATGCTTCAGGAAGATGCGCGGCAGGTGTCCTGCGGAAAAGTATGCGCGGAACTGTGCCGCAGTCCAGTGGAGTGTGCACGATTGCGACATCAGTGACAGTCGAAACCGCGTTTTCCGCGCTCCAATCACACCCGTCCCGAAGCGCGCAGGCCGATTGCGCGGGCAGCCCGGCGCGCTCGTGATCGTGCCCGGCGAGGGGCTGCTCACGCTC
>CAYLME010000129.1:0-10373 GCA_964384585.1 uncultured Gemmatimonadaceae bacterium
CCGGTACGTTCGAGCAGCTGCTGACATACGTGGTGTTCACCGGCTGGATCTTCTACGCGCTCGGCGCGGCGACGATCTTCGTCTTCCGTAAGCGCAACCCGGATGCGCCGCGGCCGTTCCGGGTCCCTGGGTATCCGCTGACGCCGCTGCTCTTCGTGGCCGCGTCCTCGGCGATCGTGCTGAACGCGGTCCTGACCCAGACCGGACGGGCGATGCTCGGGATCGGCGTGGTCCTGACGGGCATCCCGGCGTACCTTGTCTGGCGTTCCCGTTCGCCGGGACCGAAGCCTCCGGCCGCTGCCCATGAGAGCAAGTCAGCCGGTTGATCCGTTGGCCAGAACAGTGAGGTAGCGTTGAAGCAGGCGCGAGGTGCGCGCAGCAAGCGCAGCCCGGGTACGAACCACCCGGAAGGGCCGACCACGCTCGTCTACGAACGGTTGCGCGACCTGATCGTGCGCGGACAGCTGGCGCCAGGTGCACGACTCATCGAACAGGAGATCGCGACACGCCTCGGCACCAGTCGCACGCCAGTGCGCAGTGCGCTGCAGCGGCTGCAGCAGGAGCGCTACGTGATCGTCCCGCCGGGCGGGAAGCACGCGCGCATGACGGTCGCGTCGCTGACGATGGATGATGCGCAGGAGCTGTTCGAGATCGTCGGCTTCGTCGAGGCGGCGGCCGCCCGGCGCGCCGCGTTGCAGCCCATGGCGCAGCGGGTGCGCGTCGCGACCGAGATCACCGAGATCAACAACGCGCTGCAGCGGGCGACGGAAGTGCAGCGGCCGGACCAGAACGAGGTGTTCGATATCGACACTGCGTTCCACCGCGCATACGTCGAGGCCGGCGCGGGCCCGCGGCTGCTCGCACTGCACGACGTCGTGAAACCGCAGGCGGAGCGCTATGTCCGGCTGTACATCAGCGCGCTCGTCGACCGGATCGATCGCTCGATCGACGAGCACTCGGTCATCGTGGAAGGCATCCGCAAGGGGGATGCGGAGCACACGGAGCGGGCCGTGCTGGTGAACTGGCGCAATGCCGCCGAGCGACTGAGTGAAGTCATCGCACGTCTGGGCGAGCGCGGCACCTGGTAGCCGCGCCCGCTAGTCCATACGCTCCAGGCGGGCGAACGACGTCAGCGCGAACCAGTACGGCCATCCCGTCGTCTGCGCAGAGACCTGTCCCTCCAGTACGCCATCACGCAATACGAGCTGAAGCAGGATGGAATGCGAGTGGCGCTGCGCGTGTTCGTCGGGCAGCGTGCCGGCGAAGCGGCCGACCAGCCGGTCCGGCGCTGGTGCGCTGACCTCGTTCAGCACCGTCTCCAGGTCGTTCCCCATGCGGACGTGCACATCGCCGCGCTCACGTACATCGAGGACGAGCGTCGCCGTGTCGTCGGGCGTGTGGATCACACCGCTCCAGCGCCCGTGCATGGCCACCGGCAGGTTTACGCTGTCGTCGGTTCCGCTGCCGCCTGCGGGGACATTTCGCTCTGCTGCCGCCGCAGCGCGTCGTGCGTCCATCGTCGAGCGGTAATCCGGCAGTACTGCGGCTGCCAGCTCCGCCGCGATGCGGCCCGTCCAGCCGTTGCTCCGGTTCGTCAGCACCACGACGACGACGTTCTCTTCCGGGTACAGGTTGAGGACCGTCGATACGCCGGGCATGCCACCCGTGTGAGCGACACGCCGGTAACCGTTGTCATCGGCAACGATGCCCCACCCGAGTCCATAGCCATCCGTCGTGGCGCCTGCGGAAACCGGCTGCTGCATCAGCAGGCGCGTCTCGTCCCGCAGGATGGGCGTGCGCCGCTGGGACGGCAGGCCGAGGTGGTAGTTGCCGAAGCGTACGAGGTCGAGTGCGCTCGCGTAGACGGCCGAGCCGCCGCGATGGTCGAAGTCGTAGAAGGACACCGGTGTGTTGTCCGGCCCGTACCTGACCGCGGCAGCGTCGCCCAGACCGGCGCCGGTGCCCACCCGCGTATGTGTCATTCCGAGCGGTTCGATCACCTCCGAGCGAAGCACGTCCCCGTACGCACGGCCGTGCTGCAGCTCCAGGATGCGATCGAGGACGCCGTAGCCGAGGTTCGAGTACTGGTAGAGCGTTCCCGGCGGCGAGACGAGCACGGCGTAGCGTGCGATGCCGTCGTCGGTCGAGCGCGGCTCGTGCGACTCGCCCTCGTAGAAGAACTCGTAGTGCAGCGGCAGTCCGGCAGAGTGGCTGAGCACGCGTCGCACCGTAGCAGCGTCCGGAGACCAGACGTCGCTGTGAATGCGTGCCTCGCCCAGATACGCGTTGGCAGGACGGTCGAGCGGGATGCGCCCCGCGTCGACCAGGCGCATGAGTGCAGTCGCGGTGATCGGCTTCGAGATCGACGCGAGCGAGTACATCGTCTCGGGCGTCGCGGTAATGCGCCGCTCGATGTCCGCGTAGCCGAAGCCCTGCGCCCAGAGCAGGCGCCCGTCCTTCGCAACGGCTACCGTGACGGATGGCAGACTGTCCTGCTGCACGGCGCGCTCGATGAAAGCGCGGGCTTGCGTGAACTGTGCCGGCGTCTCCTGTGCATGCGCGTTCCCGGCCGCGACCATCAGCGCCAGTGTCAGCACCAGCGCACACACTGCGTATGCGCCGCCGCGGTGTCGTCCATCAGTGCGACGCGACGACGCTGAGCGTCGTGATGTGAGCAGGCGTGCTGTCATGGTGCCTGGCCTCATGGCCGGTACCCGGGTCCCCGCAGTGCGCGGCCCGGCAGCGCGCCCGTGACACGCGCATCACGCACGACCGGCACACCGTTCACGAGCACGTGCTGCACGCCGCGCGAGACCTGGTGCGGTTCTTCGTAGGTCGCGACGTCGATGATCGTCGCCGGATCGAAGATCGTGATGTCGGCGAACATGCCCTGGCGGAGCACACCGCGCTCCTGGATGCCGAGCCGTGTCGTCACTGCCGACGTCATCTTGCGGATCGCGTCCTCGAGCGGGATCACCTGCTGCTCGCGCACGTAGCGTCCCAGGATGCGCGGGAAGGTGCCGTACGCACGCGGGTGCGTCAGGCCGCGTGCGGTTGCGGGATCCGGACCGCCGGCGTCCGTGCCGAACTTGATCCAGGGCTGCTGCAGCTGCAGCCGTACGTTTGCCTCGTCCATCATGAAGTAGATCGTGCCGACGCGCTGGCGCTCGGAGAGCACGAGGTCGAATGCGGTCTCGATCCAGTCCTTGCCCTGGGCGTCGGCGATCTGGTTCAGGCGCATGCCCGCATACTGCGCGTTCTGCGGCTGGTTGACACCGAGGATGAGTACGTTCTCCGGCGTCGAGAGTGCGCACAGGTTCTCCCAGTCCTCGGTCTGGTTCTCGATCTCGGCGCGCATGCGTGCGCGCACCTGCGCGTCGGCCAGGTTGTCGAAGAGCTTGCCGTCGGCAGCGGACCACGGCGGGAAGCAGGCGGTCAGCCCCGTACCGCCCGCCGTGTAGGGATACATGTCCGCCTGTACGTCCAGTCCGGCGGCACGTGCGGAGTCGATCTTCGCAATCGCGAGTGCGGCCTTGTGGAAGTTGCGCACGCCTGCGGCCTTGAGATGGAAGATCTCGACGGGCACGCCGCCTTCCGCACCGATGCGGATCGCCTCGTCGATCGCTTCCAGCAGGTTGTCGGCTTCCGAGCGCATGTGCGTGATGTAGAGACCGCCGTACGGCGCCATCGTCTTCGCGGCCTCGATCATCTCCTCGGTCGTAGCGAAGTTGGCGGGCGGATAGATGAGTGCCGTCGCAAAGCCGAAGGCGCCGCCCTCCATCGCCCAGCGCACGACCTTGCGCATGCTGTCCAGCTCGGCGGCGTTGGGTGTGCCCTGGCGCATGCCCATCGCGTAGGAGCGCACGTTGTCGCCCCCGAGGAACGCGCCGACGTTCACCGCGGCGCCGTGCGTCTCCATCGCGCGCAGCCAGTTGTCGAAGCCGCGCGGCCCGCCGAACTCCTCGAGGCGTTGGCGCACTTCCGGATCGGCCGTGTCGTCGGTGCCGAGCACGCTCGTGTTGACGATCGCGTTGGTCGAGCCCTCACCCATGATCTCGGTGGTGACGCCCTGCGTGATCTTGCTGACCACGCGGCCGTCGCCACCGTCCAGGAAGTTGCCGCGCGAGTGGCTCTGGATGTCGATGAAGCCGGGTGCCACGACGAGGCCGCTCGCGTCGATGCGCTCGCGCGCGCCGACGGAGGCCAGGGCCCCGCGCGGCGCGATCCGCGCGATGCGATCACCGCGCACGCCGATGTCGCCGTAGTACCACGCCGCACCGGTGCCGTCCACGATCCGGCCGTTCGTGATGACCAGGTCGTAGGCGCCGTCGGGTGCAGTGCCGGGGCCACCGGCGGACGCACACCCCGCAAGCAGCAGGAGTGTCGCCGCGAGCGCTCTCTTCATGAGTCTCTCTCCATCAGAACGATCTGAGTTGTGAGTACCGTTATTACCTGTCCAGCCGGGTCTCGCTACTGCCCGATCTCTTCGAACGTCTGGTTGCCGATACGGTAACGCCGCCAGTCGCCATAGTCGAAGTGCCACCACTCGAATTCGTATACGTCGAAGCCCTGTGCCTCCATGGCCCTGCGCAGCAGTTCCCGGTGCCAGCGCTGTTCGGCCGTGCCGCCCGGGTAGTCCGGGTACGAGCGTTCCGAGAACTCGTCGTAGCCACCGACCGTCTGCACCGGCTCACCGGTACGCAGGTCGTACAGCGTGAGGTCCACGGCAGCGCCGCGGTTGTGCCGAGAGCCCTGCGACGGGTCGGCGACGAAGTGCTTCATCTCCTGCGGTGTCGCGTCCCAGAACATCTTCGTCACATACCACGGGCGGTAGGCATCATGGATATAGAGGCCGTAGCCGTGCTCACGCAGCGCGCGGTGCGCACGCACGAGCGCTTCCGCTGCGGGGCGCTGCAGGAACGCCTTCGGCTCCGAGTAGAAGACGGAACCCATGAAGTTGTTCGTCGTCGCGTACCGGATGTCGTAGCGGATCGTCGGGTCGAGTGAGCGCAGCTCGACGAGGTCGGTCTCGAGGAAGTCACCGGTCTCGGCAGGCGGAGTACCCGCCAGTGCGTCGCGCCGCAGCTCTTCGACCGGCCGTATCGGTGTGATCTGGAACGTTACGCCCGCTTCCGTGCCGACCTCGCGCCGCTCGAACACGACGCCGGCCGCCTCCACGCTCGTCGCCCTGCCGTTGGCGTCCCGCGTGAAGATCAGCTGCTCGTTGTCGTACAGCCCGTTCGGCGGGAAGCGGAAGACGTTCTCCGATTCCTGCTGGAGCGCGTACGGGAAGAACCACTCGATCAACGCGTGTAGCTGGCCGTCGTCCTCGTAGATGAACAGCGTGTTGTGGTCCCAGCCGTACTCGCCGATCAGCCCCATCCAGGACGCCTGCGCCGGTGCCGGCTTCGGTTCCGGCGCGCGCGTGAACGTGTCGTTGCCGAGTACGAGGCGGTCGCCGTCGATCGGCAGGATGCGTGTGCCGAACGCTGCACGGTCGTCGATGACGAGTGTGTCACCGAACGCGTGCAGCCGGAAGTGTGCGGGCAGGCGTACCTCGAGCGCCTCGCCGCGCACGACCAGGTCGAGACTCCGGCTGCCGCTGGTGTAGTGCCCCGCGAGTGCGCTCGCGCGCGCGGGCTCGATCGCAGCCGGTAGCCGGATCTCCGGCAGCGGCTCGCCATTCTTCGCGGCCAGCATGAGCCGCAACGCCGCGTCGCTGATCCGTTCCGCGACGGCGTTCGTCATGTCGAGCGTGATCACGACGGCTGCGCCGAGCCGGTCGTCGGGCAGTGCCGCGAGATCGGTGGCAAAGCCGTAGATCGCTCCGCCGTGACCGATGCGGCGGCGGCCGTCCAGCTCGTCGATCGCGAAGCCGATGCCGAAGCCGGTCCGCTGCCCCTCGGGCACGTACTGCGGCGTCCACATCGCTTCCAGTGTTTCCGCCTGCAGCACCTGGCCGTCCGCACCACGCCCGCCAGCGAACAGCGCGCTCATGAAGCGACCGAGATCGAGTACGCTCGCGTACATGCTGCCGGCCGGCGCCATGCCGAGCTGGAAACCGGGCGCCTCGTAGCGGCGGCCGTCCCACGTCCACATGTACGACGTGGCCAGGTTCTCCTGCACGTACGGCGTGAGCTCGAACGCGGCGTCGCCAATGCCGAGCGGTACGAGCACACGGCGGTGCAGGTAGTCCGCGAATGGTTCGTCGCCCAGCGTCTCCAGCACGTAACCAACCACACCGATGCCGGCATTCGAATACTTCGATCGCTCGCCGGGTGCGTAAACGAGCGGCCGGCCGCTCAGGCTCTGGACGGTTGCGGCAAGCGTCGGCTCGCTGTCCTCGAAGTAGTTGCCGACCGCCGGCTCGCGCTGCAGACCTGAGCGGTGCGACATCAGGTGACGCAGGGTGATCGGCGTGCCGGTCCGGTTGTCCGGCTGGAAATCCGGAATGTACTGCGAGACCGGTGCGTCGAGATCGACCTCACCGCGTTCCACCAGCTGCATGATGCCGATATCCGTGAACAGCTTCGAGACGGAGCCGACGCGGTGCACGGTCGCTGCCGTTGCCGGTGTGCCGTCCGCGCGCGCCTCGCCGAAGCCCTGCGCCCAGACGACCTCCTGGTCGTCGACCAGCGCGATCGAGATCGCGGGCAGGTCCTTGTCCGCCATCTCGTGCCGGATCAGCTGCTCGAGTGCGGCCGCGACTTCCTCGTAACCCGCCGCAGGCATGACCGCGGTATCGGCGGGCGCCGCGGCGACGCAGCCACTCAGCAGCAGCGGGACGAGCGCGAATCGTGTCCATGGTACCGCGCGACGTCCGCGGGTCGAACGCAGGGGCGCTGCAAGGCGCTCCGTGCGGTTGTCCGCATCGCATGTCAGCGGTGCATTCCCCTGCATCGTGCACGTCTGAATTCGCTTCCGCATCACCGGATCCCCCCCGCGGCCCGTGAGACACTGTCTGCCTGCCGGTTGAACTCGCCCATTCCTTCCACGTCCACTCGCGCGGGCTCGCCGCGCGCGTTCAGTGTGAATGTCAGTATCGTGGTGCCCAGCTGCGGATCCTGCCAGCGCGCACGGAACGTGTCGTAGTGCCAGTGTTCGAGTGCGCCATCGAATGCGGGGCCGTAGGTGGCGCGCAGGCGACCGCCTTCGTGAGTCACCACCACGGTGCCATACAGCCGGCTCTCGTACGTCCCGGCATAGCGTTCCAGCGCGAGCGAGGGGCTCGTGTCCCGCGCGCGCGACGAGTCCGCCGCCTGCCGTGCTTCGGCCTGCTCCAGGCGCTGCTTCGTGAACGCCAGCACCTCTGCGCTCCAGTCGCGGCCCGGCCCGTCGATATACAGGTCGAAGATGCGACGCATCAGCGTGGCCGGCAGGCCTGAGCCGTTCATGTTCGTGAGGATGACGAGCCCGACGTCATGCTCCGGCATCATCGCGACGAGCGCGCTCATGCCGTCGATATTGCCGCCATGATGCACGAGCCGGCGACCACGGTAGTCTTCCATGAACCAGCCGAGGCCGTACGTACGGAAGTGGGTCTCAGGATAGAGCCGCTCGCTGGCGGTGTCGGTCGCAACGATCGTGTGCGGTGACCACATCTCGCGGTGGTTCGCCGCGCTCACCACGCGTTGACCGCCATATTCGCCGCGGCCGAGCTGTAACCGCACCCATGCAGCCATCTCACGCACGTTCGAGTTGATCGATCCGGCGGGTCCTGCATTGTCGATGTCGCGCCACGCAATCGGTGTGACACGCCCCTCGATGCGCGCGTGCGGCGACGCAACGTTCGGCATCGAGGCAAGCGCATCGATCGAGGTGCTGCTGGTGCGCATGCCGAGCGGCGTGAAGATGCGCTCGCGCACCAGCGTGTCCCACGTGCTGCCGCTCAGTTCCTCCACGACTTCGCCCGCCGTCAGGTACATGATGTTCTGATAGCCGAACTGCGAGCGGAAGCTCCACGACGGCTCCAGCCAGCGCACGCGCCGGATCACGTCTTCGCGCGCCATGTCGCTGCCGTACCAGAGCAGGTCGCCTCGCGAGAGTCCGCTGCGGTGACTGAGCACGTCGCGCAGCGTCATCTCGCGCGTGACGTACGGGTCGAACACCTGGAACCACGGGAGGTGCTCGATCACCCGGTCGTCCCACTTCGCGGCACCGTCGTCGATCAGGGTCGCGAGAAGCAGGGCGGTGAAGGCCTTGGACGAGGAGCCGATCGCGAACATCGTGTGTTCATCGACGCGCTCGCGACTGTCGAGCTCACGCACGCCGAATCCCCTCGCATACACGATCGAGTCGCGATGCACGATCGCGAGTCCGAGGCCGGGCACCTCCCACGCCGCCATCGCGCGGGTCACGTAGTCGTCCAGCCGCCCCAGCTGCTGCGCCCGGGCGGGGCTGGCGCTGCTCGCGAACACGAAGAACATCGTGAGCACGATTCGGGCACGTCGTGGCATGGTGTTGCTCCTGAAAGAAGGACCTCAGGCGACCTCCTGCGTCAGCGATCCCGCCCTTCCGCAGGTGCGCGGCGGAACCTGCCGAGGCCGTCGACCTCGAGCGAAGCGACCTTGCCGGTCGCATCCAGCGCAAACGTGATCAGGCTGCGACCGAACGCCGCATCCGACCACGTCGCACGGAACGTGTCGTAGTGCCAGTGCTCGAGCGGCGCGCGCAGCGTGTCGAAGCGCGTGGCGACCAGCCGGCCGTTCTCCAGTACGATATCGACCGCACCATAGAGCTGGCTGTCATACGTGCCGGCGTAGTTCTCGAGCGCGAGGGATGGGCGCGTGCCCGTCACTCGCCGGGCCTCCATCTCCCGTTCCGCCTTGTGCGCCGCTGCGCGTGCGGTGACGTCGTTCTCGATCGCGCGCGCCGTCAGGTCGCGGCGCGGCGCACCGATCAGCCGGTCGATGATGTCGTATGTCAGCGGCGAGTAGATCGAGTGGGCATCGCTGTTGGTCAGCAGGACCAGGCCCAGGTTCTCCTCCGGCAGCAGCGCCACCGTCGACAGCATGCCGTCGATGCCGCCGCTGTGCATGAGCAGCTTGCGGCCATAGTAGTCGCTCAGGCCGAGACCCAGACCGTAGGCGCTGAAGTGGCGCATGGGGAAGAGCGAGTCAGTGCCGGTGCCGGCGATCGTGTGCGGCGCCTGGATCTCGCGCACGGTTGCCTCGGCCAGGATACGGCGCCCGTCCAACTCGCCGTCCCCGAGCAGCATGCGGACCCACTGCGCCATGTCCAGCACGCTCGAGTTGATCGAGCCGGCGGGCCCGGCATTGTCGATGTTGCGCCAGGCAATCGGCACGACGTCGCCGTCGCGTCGCGAGTGCGGCGTCGCCACGTTGGCGACGCCCTGCAATGCGCGCACGCTGGTGTTGCTGCGGTGCATGCCCAGCGGCTGCAGCAGGTGCGTGGCGACCAGCTCGTCCCAGCTGCTGCCACTCGCGCGCGCAGCCGCCTCGCCCGCCGCGACGAACATGATGTTCTGGTAGCCGAACTGCGAACGGAAGCTGCTGCTCGGTTCCAGGTAACGGATGCGGCGGATCACTTCCGCGCGATCGTAGGGCGTCGCGTACCAGATCGCGTCGCCGCGGCGGCCCAGCCCGCTGCGGTGCGACAGGACGTCGCGCATGGTGATCTCGCGCGTTACGTACGGATCGAACAGCCGGAAATCCGGCAGATGCTGCGTGACCGGATCGTCCCAGCGCATGCGGCCGTCCTCGACCATTCTGCCAACGACCGCAGCGGTGAACGCCTTGGTGTTGGAGCCGATCGCGAACAGCGTGTTCGCATCCACACGCTCGCTGCCACCGTGCTCGAGCACGCCGAAGCCGCGGGCATAGACGACCGAGTCGTTGCGTACGATCGCGATGGCGAGGCCGGGAATGTCCGCGTCGGTCCGCGCGCTCTCCAGGAAGGCGTCCAGCCCCTGCAGCGGACCGCCGCCGCGGGCGTGCAGCGTCGGTGCACAGGCCGCGGCAAGCAGCAGCAATGCGGGTGCGCCGGCTCGAAGCAAACGCTCGCGTCGCATCATGGTCAGTTCTCCGGTTGCTCCACTCGGCCCGGCCCGTAGAGTACCTGACCCGGCCGTGCACCCGTGTGGCGGCCGTGCTCGATCACGATCGCACCGTTCACCAGGACGTAATCGATTCCCTCGGGGTAGAGCGTAGGATCATCGTACGTTGCGCGATCCGCCAGCGTCTCGAGATCGAACACGACGACGTCCGCCCACGCTCCGGTGCGGATCACGCCCCGGTCCGCCAGCCGCATGCGCGTGGCCGGCCAGGACGTCATCCGACGGACCGCATCGGGCAGCGTCAGTACGCCGCGCTCCTTCACGTAGCGCGCGATCACGCGCGGGAACGTGCCATAGC
>CAYLME010000130.1:0-8180 GCA_964384585.1 uncultured Gemmatimonadaceae bacterium
CCACGCGTAGCTGCTCCTGGCGACCGCTGCGTCGCCGAGGGCGGTCATCCCCCTGCTGGCACTGGCAATGATGTCTGCGAAGTACTTCCGCGGCTTTGACCAGATCGCTGCCGCGACGGTCGCGGCGCCTTCGCGGGCGATTGCACCGAGCATCCGTGCGGCCTGGATGGCGGCGGCATGCCTGAGTGTACGCCGCTCCGGTTTGACCAGCGAGCGGCAGTACTGGCGTGTGATGATGCCGACGCGCAGGGTCAGGTACGCGTTGCCCGCTCCCGTCGTAACGGAATTGACGAACAGTCCGGCGGCTGCACTCATCCCGGGGATCGCTGCGACCGTCGAACCGAGCACTGCAGTGAGAACCGGCTGGATCTGCTCCGACAGGTCGATGTCTTCCAGTTCGGCGGCGATGAAGGCAGTCGCGGCCACATTCGAGTACAGGTACACCAGGTCTCGAATCGTCGGCCGCTGATAATAGGTGCGAGCAACCTCGAGGATCAGCTTGCTCTGTGCACCGAGGACGAGCAGCGCATCCAGGCTGCCGTTCTGCGAAACGGCTGTCGTCATGAACACCTGCGACGCCGATGCGCGGATCCTGACTTCAGCGACCTCGTCCAGCCGCACCAGCGCCGCTTCCACCTCCTCCGGCGTCGTCGGCTTTCCCTCGATGTGAGGGTTCCGGGCGAGGCGCTTCTGCAGGCGTTGCAGGTGCTTCTCGTACGCGGGCACGTCGTCCGCATCCGGCGGGATCAGCGATGCCGGCATCGTGAACAGCATGAAGAGCGGCACGAGGATGCAGAATGCCGCGAGCGCGGCCAGGCTCCAGAAGGCGACGTCGCCTGCCGCAGGATGAAGTCTGTCCGCGAGCTCCACCAGCTGAAAGGCCTGGTTGACCACCACAACGGTGGCACCGACCAGGACGAGCAGCGCCAGGGGAACCAGGATTGCCGCAAGTCGCTTACGCACGATCGCCGTCCTGAAGCAGGTCTGCATGGTGGTCGGACTGCGCCTTCAAGATGGCGCGCTCGTCGTCGCCAGCCAGCCCGACGATGCGGCGCTCCTGGCCGGGCAGGAGCAGGTCCTCGAGAAAATATGCAGACAGTTCGGCCCGACTGCCGAGCCCGGCCTTCTGGTAGACGGCCGCGGCATGCTGGCGTGCGGTGCGCTCGCTGCGGCCGGTCGCCTGGGCGACGTGCTTGTGACTGTAGCCCTTGAGCAGCAGCAACGCGACCTCGCGCTCGGCGGGTGTGAGTCCCCAGTCGTCGAATTGCCGATCGATGGCGGCACCGAGACCCTCGAGCGCCTTCTGTGCGCTCGCTCTCCACGTGTCGCGTTCTGCTTTATGGACGACGAGGCTGCTCCTGACCTCCTGGAGCGACTTCTCGGCACGCCACCAGCCGAGCCAGAGCGTGGTCGCCATGAGCAATGCGCCGGCAATCATCAGTGTCTCGAAGACGACGTGGAAGGACAGCCATGACTCCGGCCTGTCCATGATAAGGTCCGCGACTCCGCCGATCACGATCGACGCCAGCGCAATCACGAGCAGCGGCCGAAGCCGCCGCCCGGTTTCCTCCTGCATGTCGGCCTCCGTCATCCGCCGGATACGCACGAAATCGCGGCAGATGCAGTCGTTTGTCGGATTCAGCGCGCAGCCCCGACCCGCCAGACTCGACGGGTACCTCAACCGGAGAATACCCGTATGCTGCCGAATCCGCTCCACCCCGCTGTCGTACATTTTCCTATCGTACTCGCGGTGCTGCTGCCCCTGTTCGTGATCGGTGCGCTCTGGGCGATCCGCCGCGGCGCCGCGCCGTTGCGCGCATGGTCGCTGCCGCTGGCCATGGCCGGCCTGCTGCTCGCCAGCACCTTCGCCGCCATGCGTACCGGCGAGGCGGAGGAAGACCGCGTCGAGGCAGTGGTCCCCGATGGCGTGCTCCACGAGCACGAGGAGGCTGCTGAGCGGTTCCTCGTACTGAGTGATGTGCTGCTGCTCGTTGCCGGGGCCGGTCTCATCCGCGGCAATGTCGGCGCGGCCGCACGCCTGATCACAGCTGTCGGTTCACTGGGCCTCCTCGTGGCAGGCGCTCAGGTGGGCGCAGCGGGTGGTGAGCTGGTCTACGAGCACAATGCCGGGCAGGCGTATGTAAATCAGGCAACGTCGGTGGCCAACGACAGCCACGACTGAACCACGAGGGCCCATGCGACCGCATGGCGCATGCGACATGCCGGCTGCTGCGCCGCGATCGGCGGCGCAGCAGGAACGCGACGACGCATGCCTCTCCTTACACGCGCGGCGGGAAGTCCCGACACACGGCCGGGTTGCAATGACGCATCTTCCCTGAGGCGTCTCGATCCGGAGTGCCGACGCCGATGAGCGACGTTCGGACGGAGCCTTCATGGTGGATCCGGAACGTGAGAGCAGTGTGGCGAGGCGTGGATTCAGCGTCGCGAACCTGCTCAGTGCATTCCGCTTCCCGCTCGCCGTGCTGTTCCCGTTCACGGGCGGTGGCGGGCGCCTCGCCGTCCTCGTCGCTGCGGCGGCCAGCGACCAGATCGACGGTCGCCTCGCGCGCAGGACAGGAACGGTCACGCGCCTGGGCGAAGTGCTGGATCCGATCGCCGACAAGACATTCATGCTGAGCGCGCTCAGCACGCTCGCAGTCGAGGGGATTCTGCCATGGTGGGCGCTGCCTGCGCTGCTGACGCGCGATATCGGTGTCGCGATCGGAGTGCTGATTCTCGCCCTGCAGGGGACGCGCGTGCGCATGCCTGCGCGTCGCGCCGGCAAGCTGGTCACGCTGCTGCAGTTCGCGGGCATCGGCGTGATGCTCGCATGGCCGGAGACGGCCTCGTGGCTGGCAGTGCTGACTGCGGCCGCAGGCATGTACGCGCTGGGGGACTATGCGCGCGCGGTCAGGCGCGCCGTCGCATGACGGCGCAGGTGCGGCAGTGCAAGCTCCTGGGTCAGGGAGGCTGACATGACGCATCGTAACTGGGTCCGCTGGTTCGACGACCTCGATCTCGCGGACGTTCCCGTGGTCGGCGGCAAGAACGCGTCGCTGGGTGAGATGCGCCGCGCGCTGTCGCCGCAGGGCATCAATGTGCCGAACGGGTTCGCAACGACGGCGGCTGCCTATCGCACGTTCCTGGTCAATGCGAAGCTGCAGCCGTTGATCGAGCGTGAGCTGGCCGGTCTGGACGTAGACGACGTCGTGGATCTTCAGAAGCGCGGTCAGCGCATACGCACCGCGATCCTCAACGCGCAGCTTCCCGACGATCTGCAGGACGCGATCGCGAATGCATACAGCAGGCTCGAGGGTGAGTACGGCGAGAACTGCGACGTGGCCGTGCGAAGCAGCGCCACGGCCGAGGACCTGCCGACCGCGAGCTTCGCCGGACAGCAGGAAACCTACCTGAACGTGCGCGGAACGCGTGCGCTGCTCGATGCGGTCGAGCGCTGCTTCGCCTCGCTCTTCACGGATCGTGCGATCTCGTATCGCGAGAAGCACGGCTTCGCGCACATGGACGTTGCACTCTCGGTCGGTGTGCAGAAGATGGTGCGCTCGGACCTGGCCGGTGCCGGTGTCATGTTTTCGCTCGATCCCGAAACGGGATTCCGCAATGCCGTCCTGATCAGCGCCGCGTGGGGCCTGGGCGAAAGCATCGTGCAGGGCACCGTGGACGGTGATGAGTACACGGTCTTCAAGCCGACGCTGCGCGAGGGCTTCCGTCCGATCCTGGGCAAGCGGGCGGGCAGCAAGGAAACGAAGCTCGTCTATGAGGAGGCCGGCAGCCGCATGACGCGGAGCGTGCCGGTCGTCGCAGAGGATCGCACGCGTTTCGTGCTGAATGACGACGAGATCCTGCTGCTCGCGCAGTGGGCGTCACTCATCGAGGATCACTACACCCGGTTCCATGGTGTGCCGACGCCGATGGACGTGGAATGGGCAAAGGACGGCGAGAGCGGCGAGCTGTTCATCGTCCAGGCGCGGCCGGAGACGGTGCACGCACAGCGCAGTGAAACGATGCTGGAGCAGCACTACCTCGAGGGCAGCGGCGACATCATCATCGCGGGTCGCGCTGTCGGTGACCGGATCGGCAAGGGCAGGGCGCGCGTCGTGCGCTCGGTCAGGGACCTCGACCAGCTGCAGGAGGGCGAGGTACTCGTGACGGCGATGACGGACCCGGACTGGGAGCCCGTCCTCAAGCGTGCGGCCGGTATCGTGACGGATCGTGGCGGCCGCACGTGTCACGCAGCCATCGTCAGTCGCGAGATGGGCATCCCGGCCATCGTCGGCACCGGCAATGCCACGACGAGCGTGCCGGATGGTGAGGACGTCACGGTATGTTGCGCGGAAGGCGACGAGGGGCGTGTCTATCGCGGACTGCTCGAGACGCGTGTCGAACGAATCGACCTGGGCAGGTTCGATCGTCCGCAGACAGCGATCCTGCTGAACATCGCGGATCCGGGCAAGGCATTCGCGCAGTCCATGCTGCCGAACGACGGCGTTGGTCTCGCTCGCATCGAGTTCATCATCAACTCGCATATCGGCGTGCACCCGATGGCGCTGCTCCATCCGGATCGTGTTACCGATGAGAAACAGCGCACCGAGATCCTGCGCCGGGTACGCGGCTATGAGAACCCGGCTGACTACTTCATCGACAACCTCGCGCAGGGCGTCGGCACGATCGCGGCCGCGTTCTGGCCGAACGAAGTGATCGTCCGGCTTTCGGATTTCAAGACCAACGAGTACGCGGGGCTGCTCGGTGGTGCAGCGTTCGAGCCGAAGGAAGAGAATCCGATGCTCGGATTCCGCGGTGCGTCACGCTACTACGATGAGCGGTATCGCGACGCGTTCGCGCTCGAGTGTCGTGCACTACGCAAGGTCCGCGACATGATGGGCCTGCGGAACATGAAGATCATGGTGCCGTTCTGCCGGACCCTGGCCGAGGGACGTCGCGTGCTCGAGGAGATGCAGCGTCATGGCCTCACACGGGGAGATAACGGTCTCGAGGTCTACATGATGTGTGAAGTGCCGAGCAACGTGGTGCTGGCCGAGGAGTTCGCGCAGATATTCGACGGGTTCTCGATCGGCAGCAACGACCTGACCCAGCTCGTACTCGGCGTGGATCGTGATTCCGAGCTGATGGCAGCGTTGTTCGATGAGCGCGATGAAGCGGTCAGGCGCACGATCAGCCTCGCGATCGAGAGGGCGCACGCGGCTCGCCGCAAGATCGGGATCTGCGGCCAGGCGCCCAGCGACTACCCGGAGTTCGCACGCTTCCTGGTGGAGGAGGGCATCGACAGCATGTCACTGAATGCCGATGCCGTCCTCGCCACGACGGTAGCGGTGCTGGAACTGGAGCGCGGCGGCTATTCGCCCGCCCACGACGGCGGATCGCTCGCCGGAAAGGAATCGTGCAGCGTGTCGTCCACCTTGTCCGGATAACGCCGCGGCTGTTCTGGCTTCGCGGGAGGTGCGGCCTCATCGACCGGCCTCCCGCGTTTCCAGGAACCGGTCGCCGAGGCCGCCCATGCCGGTGCCCCCGTCCATGCCGACCGCACCCCTGACGCGATCCGGAAGCGTGGAGACGAACTTATCCCGACAGACTTGATGGTTAGTCCCCGACCGGATGCAACGCCCGAGCGCGCAAGATTCTCCTCTGGGCAAAGACGCGGCGCCCACACCAAGACTGCAGACGGGGCTGTCGCGCGGCAGCGGAGGGGGTACTCATGCCAGCCAGGCAGGAAATGCGTGCGCGTGCCAGGCGGGTGCGCGATGCGATGCAGGAGCAGGTGATCGGGGTCGTCCCGGAGATGACGGTCCGCGAACTGATCCACGTTCTGCTCGAGGACTCGATCAGCGGCGTCCCGGTGTTGGACTCGCAGGGCAAACTCATCGGTGTCGTCTCCGCCACCGACGTGCTTCGACTCGCGGCGGAAGGCCCGGAGGACGTGCGCGGGCGGTTCGAGATGGATATGGGGATAGCGCGAGAAGAGACAGAGAACGACATTGAACAGACCGCCGAAATCGAGGGTCTGCTGGAGTTCAGTGAGGACGCGACCCCGGAGGCGTATGCAGGATTCGACGATTACCGGGTCCGCGACATCATGACGACCATTCCGTTCACGCTCCGGCCAACGGATACTCTCGAGGATGCTGCCCGGCTCTTCCTTGGACGACGCATCCATCGCGCTCTCGTCGTCGAGGATGGCTCACTGTGTGGCGTGATCACACCGTTCGACCTGATCGGTGCTGTGGAATGGTGACCGACGATACATGAAGCACGGGGGATCGGGCGAGGCGCCGGCGGGCGAGGCGGTTCGACAGGAGTACGCCCTTACGCGGCTGCTGCAGATGATCGCGATCGCCGCGAACGAAGCCCGGACGGTCGAGAGCGCGCTTCAGACCTGTCTCGACGAGGTGTGCGCACATACCGGCTGGCCGGTGGGGCATGCCTACCTGCTGGACGAGGACTCGGGCGAGCTCGTGCCGACAGGGGTGTGGCACCTTGCGGACGGGCAACGATTCCTCCGCTTTCGCGAAACGACGGCCGCCACGCGCATAACGCCCGGTGAGGGCGTCCTCGGTCGCGTGTTGCAGACGGGTCAGCCCACCTGGGTTCCGGACGTTTCTCGCGATCCCACCTTCCTCCGGAGCAGTTCCGGCGAGATCAACGTGCGAACGGCCCGTGCTTTCCCGATCCTTGTCGGGCCGGAGGTCGTCGGCGTCCTGGAGTTCTACTCGGTCGAAGCGATCGATCCGGACGAGTCGCTGCTCGCCATCATGTCCCAGGTCGGCGTACAGGTCGGGCGAGTCGTCGAGCGCGTACGTGCCGAGCGTGCCCTCCAGGCGTCCGAAGCAAAATTTGCCGGTATCATCGCCACATCGTCCGACGCGATCATCTCCGTCGACGAGCAGCAGCACATCATCCTCTACAACCGCGGTGCCGAGCAGATCTTCGGCTACACGACCGATGAAATCCTCGGCGAGCATCTCGACATTCTGATCCCGAAGCCCTTCCGGGACGCGCATCGCGACCATCTCCGCGGCTTCGGCGTCGCACCTGCGTCTTCGCGGCTGATGGGCGAGCGCGGAGAGATCAGCGGCCGTCGCAAGAGTGGTGAAGTGTTTCCTGCAGAGGGTTCGATTTCCAGGCTCGAGATCGAAGGGCAGGGCAGGATGTATACGGTCGTGCTCCGCGACGTGACGGAGCGCGTACGTGCGGCGGAGGAGCTCGCGCGATCGAACGCCGAGCTCGAGCAGTTCGCGTACGTTGCTTCTCACGACCTCCAGGAGCCGCTCCGCATGGTGGCGAGCTATACGCAGCTCCTGGCACGCCGCTATCACGGCAGGCTCGATTCCGACGCGGACGAGTTCATCGGGTTCGCGGTGGAGGGCGTCAAGCGCATGCAGGCGCTGATCAACGACCTGCTCGCGTTTTCGCGCGTCGGCACGCGCGGCGGCGCGTTCGAGCGCGTGGACGGAGAGCTCGTGCTCGCTCGTGTCCTGGAGAACCTGGCGCCAGCCCTCGAGGAAGCCGACGCCGCCGTTACGCACGATCACCTGCCGACCGTGACCGCCGACACCGTTCAACTCGGACAGGTCTTTCAGAACCTCATCGCCAATGCCGTGAAATTCCACAAGCCCGGCTCGCGACCGTGCATTCACGTTTCGGCCGAACGATCGCTCGACGGATGGGTATTCTCCGTCGCCGACAAGGGGATCGGCATCGAACGCGAGTACATGGAGCGAATTTTCATTCTGTTCCAGCGCCTCCACAGCCGGGCCGAGTATCCGGGCACGGGCATCGGGCTCGCTATGTGCAAGAAGATCGTCGAGCGACACGGCGGCCGGATCTGGCTCGAATCCGAGCCCGGCGAAGGCACGATATTCTACTTCTCGATCCCCGATCACAGGTCAGAGCCGACGTGAGCCGACACTTGCCCTCGCGACCCGCCGAGATCCTGCTCGTGGAAGACAATCCCGCGGATGTCAGGCTGACGCGCGAAGCGCTGCGTGAAGGAAAGTTGCACAACAACCTGTACGTCGCGACTGACGGCGTGGACGCCATGGCGTTTCTGCGCAGGGAGGGACCGTATGCCGACGCGGTCCGGCCGGACCTGATACTGCTCGACCTGAACCTGCCGAAGAAGGACGGCCGGGAAGTGCTCGAGGATA
>CAYLME010000130.1:8190-10207 GCA_964384585.1 uncultured Gemmatimonadaceae bacterium
ACGCCTCGCTTCGCACGATTCCGGTCGTGATCCTCACGAGCTCGGAGGCGGAGCAGGACATCCTGCGCGCCTACGACCTGCATGCGAACTGCTACGTGACAAAACCCGTCGACCTCGACCAGTTCATCCACGTGGTGAAAACGATCGAACAGTTCTGGTTCGCCATCGTCAAGCTTCCCGAGGCGTAAGATGCCGGGTCGGATTACCCGGATTCTGCTGGTGGAAGACAACGACGGAGATGCCCGACTGATCCGTGAGTTGTTGCGCGAGGCCGCGTCCTTCCCGCACGAGCTCATCCACGTGGACCGACTCGCGGAGGCGCGGTCACGCCATGCCGCTGCCGCCGCCGACGTGATCCTGCTCGATCTCTCGTTGCCGGATGCGCACGGGCTCGAGACGGTCGAACGCATGCTCGAGGCTGCGCCCGGAGTGCCGATGATCGTGCTGACGGGTCTGGATGACGACGTCACTGCGCTCAGGGCGGTCCACGTCGGCGCGCAGGACTACCTGGTCAAGGGCAGCGTCAACAGCAGTCTGCTCATTCGCTCGATCCGCTACGCGCGCGAACGCAAGCGACTCGAACTCGAGCGCAACACGCTGCTCGTGCAGGAACGCGCGGCGCGCGCCGCGGCGGAAGCAGCAGTGCGCGCACGTGACGAGGTTCTCCGCGTCGTCTCGCACGATCTGGGCAACGCCCTGACTGCAGTCGTCGTCAATGCCGAAGTACTTCTGCGCACGCAGCTGTCAGCGCCCGAGGAGCTTACCCGGCAGCGGCTCCGGAGTATCTGCACGACGGCGGAGCAGATGCAGAGATTGCGGCAGGACCTGCTCGATTTCGCCATGATCGAGGCAGGTCGGCTGTCGATGGAACGGCGCAGGGTGTCGCCGCGCAAGGTGCTGGAGGAGGCGTTCGAACGCCACAACGCGCTGGCCGCAGCGAAGTCGATTTCGTTCGTCTGCAGCCCCGATGAAGGAACCCGCGCGATCCGCGCCGATGAGGCGCGGCTCGATCAGGTCCTGTCGAACCTGCTGAACAATGCGCTCAAGTTCACGCCGGTCGGTGGAGACATCGTACTCGGAGCGCGGTCTGAGGATGACTACGTCCGCTTCTATGTCGCAGACACCGGTCCCGGCATTCCGGAAGGTGAACAGGCGCACATGTTCGAACGGTTCTGGACCACGAAGGCCGGGAATCCGCACGGGGCGGGACTGGGTCTCGCGATCGCGAAAGGCATTGTGGACGCGCACGATGGCCGAATCGAGGTCGAGAGTCGGCCGGGGCAGGGCACTACCTTCTCCTTTACGATCCCCTTCGCATAAAACGCCGCAGACTCCGTGGTAGTACGCGCGCAGCACGCCTGTGCGCAGGGCGAAACGGACCAGTTCCGATCGATGGCTCAGGCCCAGCTTGCGCATGACCCGCGAGCGGTAGGTCTCGACCGTCTTTGGAGAGAGAAAGATCCGCTCACCGATTTCGCTGGCGGTGTATCCCTCCGCGGTCATCCGGAGAACCTGGCGCTCGCGCACGCTCAGCTCCTCCAGCGGTTCGGCTTCGCCCTTCTCCTCGGCGGTCTGGTAACGCTCCAGCAGGAGTCGCGAGGCGCTGGGATAGAGAAACACCTCGTCGCGTGCAACGACGCGGATGGCCTCGACCAGGTCCTCGCGAGCCTTCGACTTGTGGACGAAGCCACTGCCGCCGGCGTCGAGAACAGGCAGCAGGTTTTCGTTTTCTGCATGCGACGTCAGCACGAGCACACGGGCCGCGTCTTCGAGCGCCGCAATGCGCCTGGTCGCCTCGAGCCCTCCGATGCCGGGCATGTCGAGGTCCATGATCACGACATCCGGCCGCAGCGTTGCTGCGCGCTCCACGGCCTCCTCGCCCGTCCCGACCTCCGCCACGACCTGCATGTCATGCTCGAGGTCCAGCAGCGCTGCCAGGCCGGAGCGCAGAATGCTGTGGTCATCGGCAACGATGATTCGGATGGTATCGTCCATCGGCACTGACCTCGAGGACTGC
>CAYLME010000131.1:0-379 GCA_964384585.1 uncultured Gemmatimonadaceae bacterium
GCAGAGGCCGGCCATTCTATGTACAGTCACGCTCGCGTCGCAAGGAGCGGACCGCGTCACACCCTGGGATCTGGGTGGCCGGGAGGTTGGCATGCGTCCGGCCGGATGCTGAACTGGTTACACAGTGGGGCGAAGGGGGTTCCACGCGTGACAGGCGGATCGGAACATCGTTTGCACCGGCGGCAGGCGGCACTTGCCCGGAGGGGGAGCATGGTTCAGCAGGAGCGCGCGGAGCGGTTCCGTGCGGAGGCTGTCGAGGCAGCGCACGCCGCAGGTGTTGCGCGGCGGCACGAGGAGCAGATCGCGCACGCTACGGAGGACGGTGTGCTGTCGATCGAGGATGCCGCCGGGATCAGCGAGACACGCTCCGACAAGTCAG
>CAYLME010000131.1:389-10178 GCA_964384585.1 uncultured Gemmatimonadaceae bacterium
AGGCATATGCGCTGGCGGAGCAGGAGTCGCTGGAACCGGCGTATGCACTGGCACTCGTACGATCCGGCTACCTGGTCCGTGAACTGGTCCCCCCCGACCCGCCGGACGAGGCAATGCAGGGGGATGCTCCCGGATGGATCCGGCCGGTCGAGGGCGACGATCTGGTCCACGAGCGCCGTTTGCGGGCGAGCCTCCGGCGGCTGCGGCACATGCTGGAACGGTGCGCCGGCCCCGCCGAAGCCGTCGATGCGTACCTGGCTGAGCCGGACGTGGCGCCAGCCGACTGAGCCGTCAGCGCCGCAGGTATTTCGACTGGCGCTCGTCCACTGGAAGCGGCTCCGCGTGCGCGGGGCCAAGCGTATCCAGCGTGGCTCCCATGCGCCGGCTGGCGCCGACCAGTCGCTCCGTGAACTCCGCGCGCTCCTCGACCAGGTTCAGCCGCTTCGACAGGTAGTCGATCTCCGCCTGGAGCCGGCTGATCTCTGCCTGCTCGGCCCGACCCACCTGCCGGTCCTTCACCATCTGTTCGATCACCAGTCCGAGCCTCTTCGTCAGCGGCCTCAGGATGAGCACTGCCGCGATGCACAGGAACATGATGATCGGAATCAGCTCTTCCATCGTCCGCTCCCCGGGAAATACGTCGTGACGGCTTGATCTACGGCCGTGGCCTCCCCGCGGTTTCGCAGGGCATCTTCCCACGGGTCGCAGGCACCCGTAACCCACCTTGCTTGCAGCATGCGGCGCCTCTGGCGCATTCTCCGGTCACTATACGGGCGGTTCACTACGCGCGGGGGACGTCATGCTGGCAGCGGGCACACTCGAGGGGAAGCGGATACTCGTGACGGGCGGTGGCTCGGGGCTCGGTCTTGCCATGACCAGCCGGTTCCTGGAGCTGGGTGCGCGCGTCGCGATCACGTCCCGCTCGGAGAAGCGGCTGCAGTCGGCGCTCGCCCGGCTCGCGGCCGGTGATGCCTGCATTGCGCACGCCGCCGACGTGCGCGATCCGGAGGCGGTCGCGGCGATGGTGTCCGACGTGATCGCACAGCTGGGCGGCATCGACGTCCTCGTGAACAATGCGGCCGGCAACTTCCTGGCGCCGACCGAGGACCTGTCGCCGAACGCATTCGACGCCGTCGTGCGCACGGTCCTGCATGGGACCTTCCACGCGACGTCGAGCGTGGGCCGTCACATGATCGAGTCTGGCGGCGGCGTCATCCTGAGCATCGTAACGACCTATGCATGGACGGGCTCCGCGTTCGTCGTGCCGTCCGCCGCTGCCAAGGCCGGCGTTCTCGCGATGATGCGCTCGCTCGCGGTGGAGTGGGCGGAGTACGGCATCCGCACGGCGGCGATTGCGCCCGGGCCATTCCCGACCGAGGGCGCATTCTCACGCCTGGTGCCGACGGCCGACGCGGAAGACCTGATGCGACGTCGCATACCGCTGCATCGTTTCGGCCGGCCTGCCGAGCTTGCGGAACTTGCCGCATTCCTCGTCAGCGACGCGGCGGCGTTCATCACGGGAGAGTGTGTCGTGATCGACGGCGGCGAGTGGATCAGCAGCGGCGGTCAGTTCAACGCACTGGCGCAGATGCCTCGCGAGCGCATCGTGCAGATGATGCGCTCGCTGCGGCCGAAGTAGCTGCGCCTATTTGCTGCCGGTAACCTCGAAGGCGGCGCGATTGTTCTCGACCTGGATGTCCAGCAGCACGTTCTGCGGGTCGAGCACGACCTCGGTCGGACGCTGATCGAGCCGGAACGTCACGACCTGGAGCGGATCGCGGCTGTCGAGCCGACGCGTCTCTCCGTTCACCTGCAGATCCACGGGCATCCACGCATCACCGTCGCGCACGACTTCCACGCGTGCGACCCACGCGTTGCCGTCCTGGCGCGCGTTCGCACTGCCGATGCGGTAGTCGAGCGTGGCCGTGGTATGGATCCACTGATCGAAGAACCAGTCGAGACTCTCGCCCGCAGCGGCCGCGAATGCGTTGCGGAGGTCACGCTCCGTCACGTGCTGGAGCGCCTTCTCCTCGTAGAACAGCCGGAGTGCACGCCGGAACGTCTCCTCGCCGACGAGATCACGCAGCATCCGGAAGACGAGGGACGGCTTCGTGTAGGTCATTGCGCTGTATGTGCGCGGGTCGCGGAACTCCGCAGATTCGAGCGCGATCGGCTGTGTCTGCCCGGCGCGTTCCATGCGCCGGATGCCCTCGAGCGAGTTCGCCCACATCGACGGCGGAGCACCACGCTCCTCGAAGTACCAGTTCGTGAGGAACGAGTCGAAGCCCTCGTCGAGCCAGCCCTCGCGCCATTCGTTGTTGCCGAAGATGCCGTGCACCCACTGGTGGCCGATCTCGTGGACGATCAGGCCCTCGCTCGCCGAGCCGTCCATGATCATCATCGGGAACTCGGTGCCGCCTCCCTCGATGCGATGCACGTTCGTGATCTGCGGCCACGGGTACGGCCCGAAGATTTCGCTGAAGAACGCGATGGCATTCTTCGTACGCTCCACGGCGACGCCGTCATCCCACGTCGTGTCGCCCGGCTGGTAGAGCACGTGCACGGCGATGTCGCCGATACGACCGCCCTCGTAGATGTATTCCGGGTTGGTGCTCCAGGCGAAGTGATGCACGTCCTCGGCATACCAGCGCACGCGCTTGCGACCCGGTGCGGGCTGGCCCTGCAGCAGACCGAGCGACGTCGCGGCGGACACGGCGTACGCATCGCGCTTCAGCCACGGCTCGGTCGAGCCGGCGTTGGCGGCGGCCCAGCCCGGATCGCCTTCGACCGGTACGCCGGTCGCACCGATCACCTGGTCGGCAGCGACGTCGAGTGTCACGTCGAACGTGCCGAACTCGCCATAGAACTCGCCCTGCGGCAGCAGCGGCCTCGTCGCCCACCCCGTGTGATCGAAGACCGCGATGCGCGGATACCACTGTGCGAAGTCGTGATGCCGCCCGCGCCGACCCTGCCGACGGGCGAGCGTGGCGAGCCGGGTCTGCCAGTCGATCATCATCGTGATCGACGCGCCCGGTGCCAGTGGTTGTGGCAGCGCAATCGCGACGACAGCCGAGTCGGGCACGCCGCGGTACTGCGGCTGAACGGCGACGTCACCAACGCGCATCGCCGTGATCCGCTGGAACGCGTGGTCGTCAGGCCCCAGGTCCTGGAAACGCCGCTCGCCGTACTCGAGCTCGCGTTGCGCCCAGGCGCTGTTCGGCCGGAACGCATTCAGCTCCAGGTGGAAGTAGAGCGAGTCGAGGGTCGTCGTCGAATTGTTCGTGTAGTCGAAGCGCGCCCGGGCCGTCAGCACGTCGGTGCTCTCGTCGAGCGTCGCCTCGATGCGATACGCGATATCCTGCTGGAAGTACGTCGTGTCGGCCTGTCCGGCGAAGAGCAGTGCGAGCAGTGCAATCTTCATTGGCTCCACCTGGTTCAGATCACGTACAGCACGGCGGTACCGGCAGCAGCACCGATCAGCGCAGAGGCGTGCACGACGGCGGCCTGGCGACGCACGCGGTACAGTTCGGCCGCGTCCCCGATCTCCTCGAGACCGCGTCCCATGTCACGCTGGCCGCGCGCCGCCAGCCGCACACATGTCCTCTCGCGCGACTGCATCAGCCCGTAAGCGGCGACCAGCAGCGGGCCGAAGGCGAGCAGCCGCACGCCCCGCGGCAGCCCGAGCGCCGATTGCGTCCACACGAGGCCCGCGGTGACAGCCACGCCGGCAAGACCGATCAGCTGGCGGCGGCGCAGAGCCTTACCGCCGATGTTCGCAACTCGTTCCATGTACGGGCTCTCCGGCAGGATCGTGGGCCCCTGCCGCGTGGCGCGCAAGTGTGCCCGCCCTGCGGGTAACGATGCCCGTTCGCGCGCGCCCATTGACGCAAGCCGCGTAACAACCTACCTGTAACGTGCCCACCGTGACATTCAGGTCCGACCAGGATAGATGAAACAGCGGATCGCCTTCGATCCGTCGGCGTACCTCATGCACGACGAACCGCTTTGACAGAGCCCTGGCCGATCATACGCTCCAAGACGTTGTCGGATCACGTCTACCACACGTTGCGTGCGCGCATCGGGCGCAGCCTGTATCCGGCGGGCGAATTCATCCGCGAGCAGGAGATCAGCGAGGCACTCGGCGTGAGCCGCACGCCGGTGCGCGAGGCCCTCGCCCGCCTGGCGAGCGAGGGCATGCTCGAGCGCATCCCGCATCGCGGTTTTCGCGTGGCCCCCCAGCCGCTGCGTGACGCCCTCGAACTCTACCCGATCGTCGGCTCGCTCGACCTGCTTGCCGGCAAGCTCGCATTCCCGAACCTGACCGACGGCGATTTTGCGGAGCTCGAGCGTATCAACGCGGAGCTTGCAGCGACCATCAATGCAGGTGACACCACGCGGGCGGTCGAGCTGAACTACGCATTTCACCGCCTCATCGCGCGCCGCAGCGGTAACAGCCGGCTCGCCGCGATGCTCGACGATCTCCGCACCCGCTTCCTGCCGTCGGAAGTGCGGTACTTCGAGAATGTCGAAGATCCCCAACACCACTCCGTCGATGAGCACACGGAGATCATCGCCGCGGCGCGCGCCGGCGACTTCGATCGCGCGGCGGAAATCTTCGAAACGAACATGTTCTGGACGTATCGCGTGCTGCTGGATTCGCCCGAAGCCAACGGCCATGACGAGGCCTAGCTTCACGATCGATCCCGACATCCGCCGCGCGGCCACGCTGCCGTCTGCGCTCTATCACGATCCCGACTGGTACCGGCTGCAGCAGGAGCGCATCTTCGCGCGCTCGTGGCAGTGGGCCGGCGCGGCCGCACAAGTACGCACGCCCGGCCGCACCGTTCCCTTCACGATGCTCGAGGGCTGTCTCGACGAACCACTCGTGCTGACACACGACGACGACGGCGGCCTGCACTGCCTCTCGAACGTGTGCACGCATCGCGGCGCACTCGTCGTGGAGGGTGCCGGGCACCAGCGCTCGCTTCGCTGCCGCTACCACGGCCGACGCTTCACGCTGGGCGGACGCTGTACGTTCATGCCCGAGTTCGAAAACGTCGAGGGCTTCCCTTCCCCGGCCGATGACCTGCCGCGCCTGCCGCTGCATCGGTTCGGGCAGTTCCTGTTCACCGGTCTCGACCCGATGATGCCGTTCGAGGACTGGATCGGACCGCTGCGCCCACGCACCGACTGGATGCCCTTCGACGAGTTCGTCGAGGACCCCACGAGCGCGCGCGACTATCTGATCAGGGCGAACTGGGCGCTCTACGTGGACAACTACCTCGAGGAGTTTCACATCCCGTTCGTGCACGCGTCGCTCGCGGAGACGATCGACTATACGACGTACACGACGGAGACCTATGCGTGGGCATCGCTGCAGCTCGCTCTCGCGAGCGGTGACGAGCCGGCGTTCGACCTGCCGGAACAGCATCCCGACCACGGGAAACGTGTGGCCGCGTTCTACTACTGGCTCTTCCCGAACCTGATGCTGAACTTCTATCCGTGGGGCATCTCGTTCAATCTCGTGACACCGCTCGGCCCGGACCGCACGCGTGTGTCCTTCCGTTCCTGGGTGTGGGATGCGAGCCGCCGCGAGCAGGGTGCCGGCGCTGGACTCCACCGCGTGGAGATGGAGGACGAGGAAGTCGTCGAGTCCGTTCAGCGCGGCGTGCGTTCACGGCTGTACGATCGCGGCCGCTATTCCGCCCGCCGCGAGATCGGGACACACCACTTCCATGCGCTGCTCGGCAGGACACTCGGGTAGGTAGTGCGCGCTGAGGGATTCGAACCCCCGACCCCCTCCTTGTAAGGGAGGTGCTCTCGACCAGCTGAGCTAAGCGCGCGTGCCGGATAAGCTCGCGCAGACGGGCCCCGAAGGCAACACCTCCGCCTTGCCGCGCACCATCCTTCCCGACAGTATCCGTCCCGCGAGCGGCCTTTGCGGCGATTGCGCCGCAACTCACCACCCGAGCATCTGCGGGATGTCCAACACGACCATCGTTTACATCATCCTGGGCGTCACGATCGCGTTGTTCATGAGCGAGCGGCTGCGCCTCGACGTCAGTGCGCTGCTGGCGCTGCTCGCGCTCACGATCAGTGGCGTGCTCACGCCGACCGAGTCGCTGGCGGGCTTCTCCGACCCGGTCGTGATCATGATCGCGGCGCTGTTCGTGGTCGCCGGCGCGATGCTGCGGACTGGACTGGCAGAGCGGTTCGGGCGCTTCCTGGGCCGCTTCGCGGGTGCCGGGCGCAGGCGGGCAACTGCCGTCGTCATGCTCGGTACCGGCACCCTGTCCGCGTTCATGAGCACCACGGGCACGGTGGCGCTGATGCTGCCGGTCGTTACCTCTCTCGCGCGCAACTCAGGGCTCAGCCCTTCCCTGATGCTCATGCCGCTCGCGATCGGTGCGCTGCTCGGCGGGCTCCTCACGTTGATTGCGACGCCGCCGAACATGATCGTGGCGAACCAGCTTGCGTCCGCGGGATTCGAACCATTCAGCTTCTTCGACTTCACGCCGATCGGCATCGTATTGCTCGGGGTCGGCATCCTCCTGCTCACACTCGCTGGCGGACGTGTGCTGCCTTCACGCGCGCCGGTTGACCGGCCGGCCGGCACCGAAGGCGTCACGCTGCTGCCCGGCGCGGAGCTCGTCGAGGGCTATTCGCTCGGACGTCCGACGCGGCTGCGTGTCCTTGGGCACTCCCCCCTCATCGGAACATCCGCCGCCGGAGCCGGGCTGCGGCGGCGGTTCGGCGTGAACATCGTCGCGATCCATCGCGCGCCACGCCTCTCCGCACGCATGGAGCGTCTGCCCCACACTGCCGAGCAGGTGCTTCGTGCCAATGACGAGCTGGATGTGCACGGTGCGCACGCAGCGATCGAGGCTCTCGCCGGCGAGCTCGGCCTCGCAGTGCACGGCGCATCCGACGCCGCGGAAACACAGCTCGCGGAAGTGCTGCTCACGCCCCGGTCACGGCTCGTCGGCGAGACACTGGCGTCCGTCCGGTTCCGCAGTCGCTACGGCGTGAACGTGCTGTCGGTGCGCCGGCAGGGCGAGCCGGTTGCCGGCACACTCGCGGACATCCCGTTGCGGTTCGCCGATACGCTGCTCGTCGCAGGCAGTGCGAAGGCAATCGAGCGACTGCGCGACGATCGCGATTTCGTCGTCGTCGCACGCACGCACGACACGCGCGCACGAGGCGCCCTCTCGCGCAAAGAGATCGCGGCCCTCGTGATCGTGGCGGCGATGCTCGTCCTGCTCGCATTCAACGTGCTGCCGCCCGTCGTTTCCATCCTCGCGGCGGCGGTGGCCCTGGTGCTTGCAGGCTGCCTGCCTCCGAACGAGGCCTACCGCGAGATCAACTGGGAGAGCGTGGTGCTGATCGCTGCGATCCTGCCGATGGCGACCGCACTGCAGAAGACGGGCGGTGTGGACCAGATCGTGGCGTTGCTGCGTCCCGTCGCAGAACTCGGACCGGTCACGTTGCTCGCTGCGGTCTACGTGCTGACCGGCGTCATGGGCCTGTTCATCTCGAACACCGCGACGGCCGCACTCATCGCACCGGTCGCGCTCGGTGCTGCCGTTCAGATGGGCGTGTCGCCCTATCCTGTGCTCATGACGGTGGCCGTTGCCTCGTCCGCGGCGTTCTCGACGCCGGTCTCGACGCCTGCGAACATGCTCGTGCTGGGACCGGGCGCGTACCGGTTCAGCGACTACGTTCGCGTGGGTGTGCCGCTGCAGATCATCATCGGCCTCGTCACGCTCGTCGTCGTGCCGCTGTTCTTTCCGTTCTGACGCTGATGGACCGGCCGGTGCCGAAAGCGCCGCGTGTCATGCGGCGCTCGCCCTGCTGGCCGAGTTGCCGACGCGGGACTAGAGGATGATGCCGAGCGGGACGAGGACGGCGTAGCCGAGGACGAGCAGGAGCGGTGCAGCGACGGTGGAACCACGGGCGAGAAGCACGTAACCGATGGCGATCGAGACCAGGCCCGCCAGAAGCAGGATGGCGTTGATCGCCGAGAACTTGAGGGCCGCCTTCTGTGCGGTCGCCGTGGTCGTGCGCTGACGTGTCGCCATGGCAGCAATGTCAGCGCGGCGCGGCGCAGCGTCAAGGCGCAGGCAGCCACCACCCTGCCATGACCGCCGGCTCACTCGCGCGGCGGCGTCTTCGGCTCGGCGTCCTCGGGCTCGGCGTCCTCGGGCGCCGCAGCTTCCGGCTGCTCCTGCATCAGCCAGTACGCAGGATCGTCCGGGATCTCGTTCGCTCGGAGCCGCTCGAGCCGTGCGCGGTTGTAGCGGCGGCGGATCATCCAGATCGCGATCACGATGACCCCGGCGATGCTCCAGAGCACGGCGCCCTGCACGAGGAATCGGAGCCAGCCGTATTCACGCCGCACGTGCTTGCTCCAGTCCTGTTCGAAGCGCGCGAGCGTGAACTGGTACGTCGCGCGCATCGCTTCATCGAGCGACGCGCCACCCGCCCAGCGGTTCAGCAGCTCCGTGAGGGCGGGCTGCCCGCCATGCGAGTACAGGTAGCGGACCGCGCTCGCGGACAGCAGGTAGGCAATCCGTGCGTCGGTGGCTCCGGTCGGCCACAGCAGGTCGAGCGAGTCGAGCGGCGGCGCGCGGCCCGTGAGGAAGGCGACGCGCAGCAGCCAGTCGGCCTCCTGGTCGAGCTGTCCCGCCGTCCATGTGGCATAACCTTCCGTGAACCAGCGCGGCACCTGGGCCTCGCCGAGATGGCGCTGGAGTGCGACGTGCGCAAGTTCGTGACGCAGTGTGCGTCGCAGCTCCGCGGGCGAGCGCACGCGCGGCGCGTACGCTGGCAGCACGATGCGCTCGAGGCGCGGGAATGCGACGCCTGCGCCCCACTCCGGTGCGAGACCTCCCGTCCAGTGCGCGAACGTGCGCTCGTCAGGTGCGAGCAGCACGGTGACTTCGCTGCCCCGTGCGTGGATGTTCGATGGCAGGCCCGGGAACGGCTGGACGGCCTGCGGCAGGATCGCGCGTGCGAGCGACTCCTGGTCCGGCAGGAACCGCACGACGACATCGTCGCGCCGGATCCCGTTCAGGTCCTGCGCGCTCGCCGGTGCAGCCGAGAGGACCCACGCGAACGCAGCGGCCGCCGCGAGCAGGCGTGACAGCGTCGCATGCCAGGACACGACCCGCCGGGGAACGACGTCGCTGACACGAGCGCGTCCGGCGCAACATACTGCGCCCGCATCGACGCGCACTTCAGCGCGCGCCGGGCAGTTCGCGTGCAATCGTGGCAATGCGGCCGCCGATGGCGGGCAGCGGAAGGATCTCATCCGCATAGGGTGCAGCCGCGCGGGGCATACCCGCAATCACCGCGCTTGCCTCGTCCTGCGCGATGGTGCGTGCGCCGACTGCGCGGAGCGCCCGCATGCCCTCGGCGCCGTCGCGCCCCATGCCGGTCAGCACCACGCCGAGGCTGGCCGGCCCGAACGTGCGGGCGACCGCGGTGAACAGCACATCGGCAGCGGGCCGGACGCCACGCAGCGGTGGCTCGTCGATGAGCCGGATGCAGATGCCGTCGGGCGTCCGCTCCAGCCCCATGTGGTGCGTCCCGCCACCGAGATAGACGTGGCCCGCGTGCACGGGTTCGCCGTCACGAGCGATCGTGACCGGCAGCGCACATTCGGCATCGAGACGCTCGGCGAAGCGTGCGGTGAAGGCAGACGGCATGTGCTGCACGATGAACACGGCGCATGCGGTATCGCCCGGGAGTGCGGCGACGAGGTCGAGCAGCGCGCTCGGTCCTCCGGTG
>CAYLME010000132.1:0-9843 GCA_964384585.1 uncultured Gemmatimonadaceae bacterium
CCAGCGCACCGACCTCGTGGAAGTGCACCTTTTCCACCGTAGTGCCATGCACCTCCGCCTCGGCCACCGCAATGCGACGGAATGCCTCGCGGGCCCGCTGCTTCGCGCGCTCCGGCGCGTTGCAGCGATCGATGATCTCTTCGACGTGGCGCAGGTGACGGTGCGCATGTTCGTGGGGCAGGTCGAAGCGGACGCGACCGCAGTCGATGCCGCGACGGTTGGCGCGCTCCGTGTGCACCGTGATGTCGCCCAGGCCGAGCTGCGCGACGAAATCGCGCAACCACTCACCCGACAGCCCAAGGTCGAGCAATGCGCCGAGCGTCATGTCGCCGCTGATGCCGGCGAACGGGTCGAACAGCAGCGCGCGCGCGCCGGCCTGGTCACTCATCCAGCCACCGTATCGAATCAGTTGTCATTCGTCTGATCATCATGAACCGGCGAGCGCAGCGTCCAGCTGTGCAAGCGCGCGTTCTCTGCCCTGCACGCGCAGGATCGCTGTCAGCGCCGGTCCGTGCTCGGCACCCGTCAACGTGCGACGCAGCGGCGTGTAGAGCGCCGGTCCTTTCACGTTCGCGGTACGGCCGATCTCCTTCACGATCCCCTTGAGCGTGTCCGGCGCCCAGTCCTGCGCGGCGCCGAGCAGCTCGCGCGCCGTGCGGACTACCGGGCGCTCGTCCGCCGGCGCGGGCGCACCGCCGTCAGCCGGCGGCATCAGTGTCTCGATCTGCGCGCGCGCATCCGCGAACGTCTCCAGGTGGGTGCGCACCGCCTCGATCGCTTCCGGCAGCAGTGCTTCGCTGAACGGCAGCGCATCCGGCAGGAACGGCCGCACCGCACGCGCCAGTGCGCTGGTGTCCATGCGGGCGATGTGCTTGCCGGAGAGCCAGCGCAGCTTGACCGGGTCGAACACCACATCGGACGCGCCGATGCGCTCGAGCGTGACCTGTTCGATCAGTTCCTCGCGGCTCAGCACCTCCTCGCCGCTCGGACTCGACCACGACAGCAGTGACAGGTAATTGACCAGGCCGTCGGGGTGGAACCCCTGCGCACGGTACTCGTCGAGCGCCTGTGCACCGGTTCGCTTCGACAGCTTGTGGCGGTCGGGTCCGAGCACGGTCGGCACGTGCGCAAAGACCGGGACCGGCGCGTCGAACGCCTCGAACAGCAGCACCTGCCGCGGCGTGTTCGGCAGGTGGCCCGCCCCGCGGATCACGTGCGTGATGCGCATGGCGATGTCGTCCACGACCACACCGAAGTTGTACGTGGGCCTGCCGTCGCTGCGCAGCAGCACGAAGTCGCTCAGGGTCTCCGGCGCGAACTCGACGGCGCCGCGCACGACGTCGCTCACCGTCACCGGTGCGTCCACAGTCACGCGGAAGCGCACGGCGGCCTTGCGGCCGGCCGCCTCGTGCGCCGCGCGTTGTGCGCCGCTCAGCGCTGCACACGGATCCGGCGCCTCGAGCGCGCCCTCCTCGAGTTGCGCCCGGCGTGCCGCGACCTCCTCGTCCGTGCAGTAGCAGGGATACGTGAACCCGCGTTCCGTCAGCGTTCGCGCTGCCTCGCGGTAGATCCCGAGTCGCTCGGACTGCCGGTATGGCCCGTACTCACCCGGAGTGGGCGCATGCTCGTACTGCGGTCCTTCGTCCCAGTCGAGGCCGAGCCAGCGGAGGTCGCGCAGGATCGCCTCCTCGGAGCCACGTACGTTGCGCTCCACGTCCGTATCCTCGATCCGCAGCACGAACGCGCCGCCATGATGGCGCGCGAAGAGCCAGTTGAGTACGGCGAGTCGTGCGTTGCCGACGTGGAGGCTGCCGGTGGGGCTGGGCGCGAAGCGCGTGCGTACGACCGTGCTCACCGTGTCACTTCCTCAGGTGCTCGAGCACCCGCTCGGCGAGCGTGCGCGAGAAGCCGGCGAGACGTGAAACCTCCTCCGGCGTTGCGTCGCGCAGTGCGCGCACGCTGCCGAAGCGCGCGAGCAGCACCTTCTGGCGGGCGGGGCCGATACCGGGGATCTGTGACAACTCGCTCGACAGTGTTCGCTTCCCGTGCAGCTTGCGGTTGTAACCGTGCGCGAACCGATGCGCCTCGTTGCGGATGCGCTGCAGCAGTCGAAGCGCATTGCTCGTACGTGGCAGACGCAACGGGTCCGGGCGGCCGGGAAGGTAGATTTCCTCCTCCCGCTTGGCCAGTGCGATCAGGGTGATGTCGTGCGCGCCCGCCTCCGCGGCCGCTGCCTGCGCCATGGCGAGCTGGCCCTTGCCGCCGTCGATGACGGCGAGCTCGGGGAGGGGCTTCCCTTCCTCGATGCGGCGGCGCAGGTAGCGGCCCACGACCTCCTTCATGGAGCGGAAGTCATCGTTGCCCCAGTCGCCGCGGACCTTGAAACGCCGGTACTCGTTCTTGTTCGGTGCCCCGTTCTCGAACGCGACGCAGCTCGCGACCACCTCCGTACCCTGCATGTGCGAGATGTCGAAGCACACGATGAAGCGCGGCACGACCTTCATCTCGATCGCTTCCTGCAGGTCATAGAGCGCATCATCGGCGCGCTCCTCGACGGCGTCGCTCAGCACCGCACGCTCCTCGAGCAGGTGGCGTGCGTTCTGGTTCGCGAGCTCGATGAGCCGCAGCTTGTCACCGCGCACCGGCACGTGTGTGCTGACGCGCCGGCCGGCGCGCTCGCCCAGCATGGTCTCCACCGTGGTGCGGTCCTCGAACTCATCGGGCAGCAGGACCTCGCGCGGCAGGTCGGCCAGGCCGTGCTCGCCGCGGCCGAAGTAGATGCGGCTCACGGCCGTCGAGACCAGTTCCTCCTCGCTCTCGCCGCCCACGTTCTCGAAGAAGTCCAGCTCACGGCCGAGCAGCTTGCCGTCGCGGATGCGCAACTGCACTGCACATGCATGATCGCCGTCGCGCGCAGTGCCGATCACGTCCACGTCGCCACCGCGTACGTCCAGCGCGCGCTGGCGCTGCTCGATCGACTGCAGGCCGGTGAGCACGTCGCGCAGGTTCGCGGCACGCTCGAAATCGAGTGCACCAGCGGCGCTGCGCATGGTGGTCTCGACACGCCGTCGCACCGGTGCGACGCGCCCGCCGAGCACCTCCAGGATCTCCTCGATCATCGCGCGGTACTCCTCGCGCGACTGCAGCCCGACACAGGGCGCGCGGCAGCGGCCGATGTGGTAGTCGAGACACGCGCGTGCAGGGGCCTCGTCCGGCAGGTCGTAGCGGCAGCTTCTCACGGTGTAGAGCCGCTTCACCACCTCGAGCGCCTGGCGCATCGCGCCAACCTCGGTGTACGGACCGAAATAGCGGGCACCGTCATTGTCGAGCCGGCGCGTCACGTAGACGCGCGGAAACGGCTCCTGCACCGTCACCTTGATGTACGGGTAGCGCTTGTCGTCACGCAGCTGGATGTTGAAGCGCGGGCGGTTCTCCTTGATCAGGTTCGCCTCGAGCAGCAGCGCCTCCGCTTCCGAGCCGACCACGATCGTGTCCACGTCGGCCACACGCCGCAGCATCTCGACGTTCTTCAGCGACGTCGCTGCGTCCACGACGAAGTGGCTGCGTACGCGTGCCCGCAGCGATTTTGCCTTGCCGACGTACAGGATCTCGCCAGCCCGGTCCTTGAAACGGTAGACCCCGGGCCGGGACGGCATGTGGCGCAGCTTGCGTTCGATCGACTCCGGAACCATCACCCTGCTATCCTGCAACGGAAAAACGGCCGCAGCCCGGTGGGAAGGGCCGCGGCCTCGTGACTACGTGCTACCCCGGTGGGACGCATCGTTTCCGCGGTCCTCACCGCCGCAGTCGGCGCAGTATCCGGTCGGTGGCGGCTGCTGCCTCGGGCACGCCGAGCAGGCGAGCCAGGCCGAAATACACGACGCCGAACGGGATCAGCACGAGCACGGCCAGCAGGATCGGGTGCAGCGGCGGCAGGAACCAGTCGATCGCCCGGCCGATCAGCGCAGCGACGATTGCGGCGAGCAGCAGCCTGGCCAGGCGCCCGCCGCCGGACCCGGGGGGGCCGTCGAGCTGCCGCCCGAGCGAACGGCGCAGCACGAAGAATTCGAACCACGCGCCGACTCCTGCGCCGAGCGCGATGCCGACCGGTCCGAGCGACTGCCCGGCGACCGTCACGCGTTGCAGGAGGAACATCAACCCGGCTGCGATCGTGACGGCAATGACGACGCGCGCCGCCGCAACCTTCGCCGGTGTCTTCGTATCCTGCAGCGCATAGAACGCCGAGTTGTACAGCCGCGTCGATGTGGAGGCGAGGAGGCCAATCGCGTAGGCGGCGAGAACTGCCCATACCAGCAGCGTATTGGCCCGATCGAATTCGCCCGTCTGGTACAGTGCGGCGACGATGATGTCGCCCAGCAGGATGAACGCAACGAACGACGGCACGATGAAGACGATCAGCTCGCGCAGGCCATCGCTGACGCGGTTGCGCAGCACGTCCCTGGCCGCCTGCCGTTGCCGTGACAGCTCGGGCAGTTCGGCGGCGGCGATGCTCATGCCGAACAGACTGTAGGGCAGCAGGTAGAGTGTGCTCGCGTATGTGATCGTCGCGTAGGCACCGGTCGCGAGCAGTGACGCGAGTACCAGGTCGAGGTAGCCGCTGAGCTGCACCACGCCACGCCCCATGATCGCGGGGCCCGCGTTCCGGATCACCGTTCGCACGCCTGGCATGCGCGGCGCCCAGCGGATGCGCAGGTTGGGTTCGAGACGGCGGACTCGCGGAAGCTGGATGGCGAACTGCAGCAGGCCGCCGATGAACGCACCCCAGGCCAGCGTCGTTACCAGGTCGTTCTGCGCCTGCCGCGATCCGAAGTACAGCAGCGTCGCGATCATCGCCGCGTTCCAGAGCACGGGCGCGACGTACGCGAGGAAGAAGCGACGATGGCTGTTCAGAATGCCGAGCGCCCACGCGGAGAGCACGAGCGTGCCGGTCATCGGGAAGATGATGCGGATCGCAGCGATCGTCAGCTCGCGCTTCTCGCCCTCGAATCCCGGCGTCAGCACCGAGACCACTACCGGCGCGAGTGCAATGCCGATCAGCGACAGCAGACCCGCAATCGCGAGCAGCAGGGCGAAGACGGCGCCGGCAACACGCCCGGCCTCTTCCTTCCTGCCCTGCGCGAGCAGCTCCGAGTAAACCGGTATGAACGAAGCGCTGAGCGTGCCTTCACCGAGCAGGTTCTGCAGGACGTTCGGTCCGCGCAGTGCCGCCTTGAACGCGTCGGCCGCCAGGGAGGTGCCGAAGTACTGCGCGAAAATGCGCTCGCGGATCAGACCTGCAATGCGACTGAGCAGGATGCCCGCTGCCACGAGGCGGGCGTATGCGGCGGCCTTGGGCTGCGGCGTACCTGAATCGCTCTGCGCGGGTGCCTCCATCGGGGCCGCTGCGCCTGCGTCGGGAACGCCGGCAGCGGCCTGCAGGGAGTCGTCATCTCGAGGCGAGGCCCCGGGCGACGGTGCATCCGGGCGCGCCGATTCCCCCAGCTCCCCCGGTGTGCCGTCGGCGCGGTCGCTCAAGACTCGCTACCCGGAGGCAGAGACCCGGGTGCGCGCTTCTGCTCCAGGAGCCGATGCAGGAACGTGCTCTCCTCGTCCAGTCGCTGCACCTCGCCGGACAGGCGCTCGACCTCGGCCTCGAGCGCGCTCAGTCGCCGATGCGCACCGTCGCCGCCGCCCAGCTCCCGATCGCGCTCGAGCCGGGCGGCGAGCGCGCGCCCGACCTGCGAGTCGAGAACCACCGCCGTCAGCGGGATCATGAGCGCCACGAGAAGCACTATGAGAACGAGCATCATCATGATGATGAATCCATTGTACCGGCCGATCATCGCGGGTTGCAAGAACGCAGCCCGCCCGAGGATGTCCTACCCGCAGCCCGTGATGCCGCTCCAGTCGGGGGCCGGAGTATCGAGCGTGACCTGCATGGCGTGGGCAACTGCGTGCGGGAGCGTGCCGCCGTAGCGCGCCAGGAACGTGAAGATATTGAGCTGTCGCTCCTGCGGCGCGCCCAGCGGCCGAAGATGCGCAGCGATCCGCTCGATCTGGCGCGCGACTGTGCTCTCACGCTCACGGAGCCGCGCCAGGATCTTCTTCTCGATCGCGTCCACGCTTCCCTGAGCGCTGCGTCGCGCGCCGTCCATCGGACCGGTCAGTGTCACATCGATCGGCAGCGCAGTATGCGCGAGTCGCTCGAAGCGGACGTCGATCGCCGCGCGCAGCTCGCGCAGCGCGTCCGACACGGCTTCGGGCACCTCGTTGCGCAGCGCCTCGTGCACCAGCGTGGACACATCACGGCGGAACGACGCCACGGCGAGGCCCTGCCGGTCGAGCAGCCTGCGCACGGTCGGCCCGACGAGCGTGACGGAGTGCCGCGGGAAGACGAGCGGCGGCTGGATGCCGTGCGCGCGGAAGAGGCAGCCGATCTGTGCGAAGTACGCGAGCTCGCCTGGCCCCGCCACGTATGCGAGCGTCGGCAGCAGTGCGCTTTCGACTACGGGTCGCAACAGCACGTTCGGCGAGAAGGCCTCCGGCTCCTCCTCCAGCAGCGTGTGCAGCGCCTCGTTACCGATGCGACGGCGGCTGCGCCGGTGATGCCATGTGCCGTCCTCGCGCACGAGACGATCGCGGCCACCTTCATCGACATGGAAGACGTTCGATGCGTCGTCGGCGATCGGCACCTGCACGCTGTAGCCCGCGCGTTCGAGCGCTGCGCCCGTGTGCGCCAGGAGTTCTGCGTGCGCCTGCTGCGCATCGAACTCAGTGCGGAGCAGGGGCGCTGCCGCACGCTTGAGCGCCGGATGCGCAGAGCTGACGATGACGACGTCGAAGGGTGCGAGCAGTTCCGCCATGCTCGCTTCGAACGCGTCGGCGACCATCCGCCCCGGCCGGTAATGTGCGCGGAGCCGCGCCCGTACATCATCGGCATACGGACCGTCGGGCAGCGTCGCGGTGAACGCATCGAGCGCCGTGACGACGTCGGACCCCAGCGGCTGCTGCGCCATCGGCACTTCGGCGGCGTCGACGGGACGGCTGACCTCGATGCGGTGCAGCGCGTCGGCCCCGTCGAGCGCCACGATGTGTGCGACCTCCTCGAAGTCGTGGTCGTCAGCACCGACCCAGAAGACGGGCACCACGACACGCCCGAGCGCGCGCTCGAGCGCGTCTGCCAGCCGCACCGCGCTCAGCACCTTGTAGACCGTGTAGAGCGGGCCTCCGAACAGACCGGCCTGCTGCCCTGTCGTGACGAAGAAGCCGTTGCCGTCGAGCACCTGCCGCAACCGGTCGGCGGCGCGTGGTGTGGTAGGCCGCAGGGCGTCCGTGAGTCGCGCGCGCGCCGTCGCATCGAGGCGCTGCTCGACTTCGGCGGCCTTCCGGCGGTACGCCTCGATGTCGTAGGGATGCCCGGCGAAGAAAGGCGCGAGCGCGGGGTGCCCGATCTGGTAGTCGTCCACGAGGCGCGAGCCCGCGAGTGGACTGACGTGCAGCTCGAGGCCGTCCAGGGGGCCACTGCCCCGCACCACTTCCGGCGCCGGTCGGCTCATGCGCCCTTATGGTAGGGTTCGTTGCGCACGATCGTGCCGGCGCGGTAGAGCTGTTCGGCGAGCACGAGCCGGGCGAGCTCGTGCGGGAGTGTCATGCTGGAGAGGCGCAGTGTACGCGAACATCGTGCGACGATCTCGTCGGACAGGCCGAGCGCACCGCCGATCAGGAAGGCTACACCCGGATGTGCCTCGAGTGCGCGTTGCTCGAGCCACGCGGCCAGTTCGCGCGAGCCGAGCGCCTTTCCTGTCCGCGTCAGTGCGACCGTCTCTACACCCGCCGGTATGCGTTCCCACAACCGCTCCCCCTCCGCCGCGCGGATGCGCTCCGGCTCCGCGTTTCTGGCTGCACGTTCCTCGCGCACCTCTACCACCTCGAGTGGCCAGTAGCGCGCGGCGCGCGTTTCGTACTCCGCCACGGCTTCGCTCAACAGGCGTGACGTCCTGCCCACGACGAGCACAAGGATCCGCACACTGCTACGCGTAGATGCCGCGCAGCCGGTGTACCGCCGCGACGCGATCGATCGACAGCATGTATGCCGCCGTTCGCATGTTCACGTTGTGCGTCTTCGAATAGTCAAGCACCTCGGCGAACGATCGGACCATGACCTCCTGCAGCCGGTCGATGACCGTGTCCTCGCGCCAGTAATAGCCCTCGCGGTTCTGCACCCACTCGAAATAGCTGACCGTGACGCCGCCCGCGTTCGCGAGGATGTCCGGCACCACGAATACGCCCTTCTCGTCCAGGATCGCATCCGCGAGTGCGGTGGTCGGACCGTTCGCGCCCTCGGCAATCACCTTCGCCTTGATGTTCACAGCGTTGCGTCGCGTGATCACGTTCTCCAGCGCGCACGGTGCGAGCACGTCGCATTCCAGCTCGAGCAGCTCCTCGTTCGTGATCGGCTCGCCGCCCTGGTATCCCTCGAGGAACCTGTTCTGGCGCACGTATTCGAGCGCTTCCTTCACGTAGATGCCGTTCCGGTTGTAGATGCCGCCCGTCTTGTCGCTGATCGCGATGACGGTCAGCCCCTCCTCCTCGAGCAGTCGTGCGGCGGTGCCGCCGACATTGCCGAAACCCTGCACGGCCACCTTCGTTCCGTTCAGCGGCAGACCCAGCTCGCGGAGCGCTTCCTTGATGCTGAGCATGACGCCGCGGCCCGTCGCCTCGCGCCGTCCGCGCGAGCCGCCCATCGAGATCGGCTTGCCGGTGACGACCGCCGTGACCGTATGGCGCTTGTGCATGGAGTACGTATCCATGATCCACGCCATGGTCTGCTCGTTCGTATTCACGTCCGGAGCGGGCACGTCCGACTCGGGGCCGAGCACCTCCAGGATGGATGCCGTATAGCGACGTGTGAGCCGCTCCAGTTCGCCCTGTGACAGGCGGTACGGCTCACAGACCACGCCCCCCTTCGCACCACCGAACGGCACGTCCACGACAGCGCACTTCCAGGTCATCCACGCTGCGAGCGCCGTCACCTCGTCGAGTGAGACGCCCATGTCGAAGCGAATGCCACCCTTCGCGGGTCCGCGCGACGTGTTGTACAGCACGCGGTAACCCTGGAACACCTCGACCTCACCATTGTCCATCGCGACCGGGATCGAGGTGATGATCTGCTTTTCGGGGTTACGGAGGATCTTGTAGATGCCCGGATCCAGCGCGAGCAATTCTGCAGCATGATCGAAGCGCTGCATCATTGCTTCGAACGGATTCTCTTCGTTGGCCGTGGTCGCCGGTGGCTGCGCCGCCACCGTACTGGAGGGCTCCATTTCCCGTCTCCTATGACCCTGCACGTTCCAGTACCGTGTCGCGAAGCTGGCGCTCGTTGTCCCGGTACGGATAGTCCACGTTGTAATGCAGACCGCGGCTCTCCCTGCGCAAGCGCGCCGACCGCACGACCAGCTCCGCGACCTCCACGAGGTTGCGCGCCTCGAGATATTCGGGGTCGCGCACGGAGCCGGCGTCCAGGCCGGCGCGCAGGGTGTGAATGCGGCGTGCGGCTCGCGCCAGGCGAGCGTCACTGCGGACGAGACCGACGTCGTCCCACAGAGACTGCCGGATCGACGTGCGCAGCTCCTGCCACGCACCGCCGGTCACACGACCGGCGGGCACCGGCACCGCGGGCTCGCCACGACCGTCCGTCACACGCCGCGCCTGCGCCAGCGAGGCCGGCAGCGCCTGCGCTGCCCGGTGACTGTAGACGACCGCTTCCAGCAGAGAGTTTGATGCTAGGCGATTCGCCCCATGGACGCCAGTACACGCGACTTCCCCTGCAGCGAACAGCCCGCG
>CAYLME010000133.1:0-9766 GCA_964384585.1 uncultured Gemmatimonadaceae bacterium
TACGGCTCAATGGTGAGGATGGCGTCCCAGACCTGCGCGTGCAGCATACCGGAGGGAGCGGCTGGCAGAAGCACGGCCACGCACGCGAAGGACGCGAGCCAGGTCACGGCGCGCCGCACGGGTGCACGCTCCGCAGGTCGCATCGGCATGACATCACGTCGCCGTCGAAGATGGAACGCGCGCCTCACGTCAGCGGCCCCCGTCATCCATCGGCGCTCCGTCGGACAGCAGCGTGGCCAGGCTCAGCATGTTCTCCTTGGCGACGAACCCGACCGCTCCTGCCTGCTCGGCTGCGCTCCGGTAGCGTTCATCGTCGTGCCCGGTGACGATGACGACACGCGCCTCAGAATCGAGCGCGCGGATGGCGCGCGTGGCCTCGATGCCGTCCATGCCGCTCATCTCGATGTCCATCAGGACCCAGTCGGGATGGATGCGGGGATACGCATCGAGCGCGCTCCGGCCGTCGTCGCATTCGTAAACGATAGAGGCGACGTTCTCGACCATGCTGCGAATCAGCGCGCGCATTGGTTCATTGTCATCCACGAGAAGAACGACTGGTCCCCGGTCCGCTCGCGGGCCGGTGGGCGTCTGGTCCATTCGCGACTTTCGGTTGCCTGTACGCCGAACGCGAACTCGTGGAGCGAGGCGAACGGGATCCGCGTGGGAACCAGGATGTGATCGCAGGGCAGCCCCGCGAATCGGGGCTGACCCTCATCCGGGATGAGGGGCACCCCCCACGGGCTCGCGAGTGCGCTGGCTGTTCGACGGGCTGTGGGCAGACTCGCTGGCAGCCCGCCTCGCGGCGGGTGCGCAGCGCCGGGTGCTACTGGATGATGGCTCGCTGCTCGAGCGCGAAGCGCAGCAGGGCCTGGGGTCCGGAGAGGTCGAGCTTCCGGCAGATGTGGGAGCGATGGTTCTCGATCGTCTTCACGCTGTTGCCGAGAGCATCGGCGATCTCCGCGCTGGTCCATCCCTGGGCGATCAGCTGCAGCACCTTCTGCTCTGCCGGTGTGAGTCGAGCGAGCGCGAGTACTTCCGGTGCTTCCCGCGCTGCGCGGCGCTCGAGCAGCTCGCTGGAGAGGACCGGACTGATGTACGCACGGCCGGTCGCGACCGTGTGCAGGCACGCGACGATCTCCATGACCGCGCTGTCTTTCAGGATGTAGCCCTGCACACCGGCGTCCAGTGCACGACGCAGAATCGCGCTCTCACGGTGCATCGTGAGCAGAACGACGATGGTTCGGAGTTCCTCGCGCTGGATCGTCTCCGCGACCTGCAGCCCACTCGCGTCCGGCATGTTCACGTCGAGGACGGCGATGTCCGGCTCGTGCCTGCGGATGAGTGCGAGTGCATCGACGCCGTTGCCCGCGTCCGCGACGATGCGAAACGAGTCGTCAGCCTGGAGGACTTCGGCAAGTCCGCGGCGGAAGAGCGGGTGGTCGTCTGCAACGATGACAGTGATCGGCTCGCTCATGCGTCGTTACCTCGCGGCTGCCATGTGTGCTGCGTTGTCGGTGATCGGCACGTGCAGCTCGATGGTGGTGCCGGCGCCAGGCGAGGTGTGGACGTCGATGCGGCCGCCAATGATCCGGGCGCGCTGCGCCATACCGGACAGGCCGAAGCCGCCCGTCGGTTCGCCGCGCCTGTCGCGCTCCAGTCGGAAGCCGCAGCCGTCGTCCGTGATCGCGATGCGCACCGCCGCGTTGAGCCGCTGCACGTGCACGCTCGCCGTCGTCGCGCCCGAGTGACGGACGACATTGTTGAGCGCTTCCTGCACGATGCGGTACAGGTTGATGCCGCTCTCGACCGGCAGCAGGCCATCGATCTGCTCGATGCTGGCCTCCAGAGCGACGCTCGACGTTTCCGCAACGGATTCGATCATGGTCTCGAGGGCCGTTGTAATACCGAGATGCTCGAGCTGGTGCGGCGTCAGGTTGTGGGCGAGGGCGCGGATGCTGCCGAGCGAGCTCGTGACGAGGTCGCGGATGTGGTTCAGCTGCTCGCGCACGCGCGGGTGCACCTCGCCGTCCGCGTGCAGTGCGAGCAGCGCGCGGTTGCGCACGATCAGCAGCTCCTGCCCGAGACCGTCGTGCAACTCACCAGCGAGTCGGCGGCGCTCGTGTTCCTGGCTCTCGATCAGCCGCCGGGCGAACGCCTCTCTGGCTGCCCGCTCGTGGCGGCTGCGCAGCGCGCGTCGGTAGAGCAGGCCGGTTGCCGTGGCGAGGAGTGCGAGTGCAACGAGTGCCCGGAACCACGCGGCTTCCCACAGCGGTGGCACCACTCGCAGCGCGAGCGCGGCGCTCGCTTCGCCCCATGCACCCTCACGGTCCGCCGCGCGCACGCGGAACCGGTAATTCCCGGCTGGCAGCTGCGGATAGTAGGCGATGCTTCGCGTGCCGGCGTCGACCCACTCACCATCAAACCCCTCCAGCCGGTACTGGAAGCTGATGTGCTGGGGCGCGGAGAGGCTGAGCGCATTGTACCGGAACTCGAGGTTGGGTCGTGCGGGTCCTGCCACGATTTCTGCATCCGGAGACCGCGTGACGCCGTTCACGACGACTTCCTCGACCGCGACGCTCGGCGGCGGCCCGTTCGCGACTGCACGCGCAGGATCGACCACCGCAACGCCATCCACGGTCGGAAACCAGAGGCGACCGCTATGGTCCTTCCACGCAGCGGGCTGGATTCCCCCGTTCGTCTCCGGGTTGCGCAGCCCGTCGGTTCGCCCGTACAGCACGGAATGGACACGGCCCAGGCGGCCGTCGGCAAAGTCGTTCAGCTGGCTGCGCGCGACGCGGAAGATGCCGCGGTTCCCGCTCATCCACAGGTTGTCGACAGCGTCAACGAGGATCGCCGATACGACGTCGTCGCCGAGTCCGTCCTGTCGGGTGATCGGTGTGAACACACCGTCGCGGAACCGGTTCAGCCCGCCGCCATACGTGCCGATCCACAGGGTTCCATCCGCATCCTCGTGGATGGCGCGTACGTGCGCGGAGGACAGGCCGTCCGTCGCCGTCCAGCTGGTGAAGCGTCCGTAAGCGAGACGGCTGAGTCCGCCGCGCGTCCCGATCCACAGCGCGCCGTCACCGGTCTGGTTGATGGTATTGACGCCGTTATCGGCGAGGCCATCGGCCGTGGTGTAGGTCGCGCTCACCAAGCCGTCGACGATCGTCGCGAGACCACCCGAGCGGGTCCCGAACCAGAGAGTCCCGTCGGCGGCCGTGAAGAGCGCATGCACTACCGTGTCGGGCAGGCCGGCGAGGAGTCGGCGCGGTGTGCCTGCGATGCGCGGCAATCGCGTCACGCCGCCGCCGTACGAACCCTGCCATACCTGGCCGCTGGAGTCCTGTGCGAGAGCGAAGATGCACGGGTCGCCGTCCGGATCGCGGGGGCTGCGTGGGTTGTAGGTCGTGACCGTGCGCCGTGCCGGGTCGATCGCATTGACGCCGCCGCAGTTCGTACCCACCCACATCGTGCCGCTGCGGTCCTCGAACACGGCGGTCGCGACGCTGTGCGACAGCCCGTCCTCGCGCGTGTAGGTCGTGAACAGGTTGCGCGTGGCGCGCAGCAGGCCATCCGCATCCGTACCGATCCACACGTTACCGTCGCGGTCCACGATCGCCGCACGCACACGGAACGACTGGCGCCTGTCCGGCAGCGCGTACCGTTGCGCGCTCGCTGTATCGCCGTCCATCCGCAGACGGAACACGCCGTCATTCGGCGTGCCGATCCAGTAACCGCCTTCGTCTTCGACCATGACCGAGCCGCCCGGCACACCAAAGCGGCTCGCGATGCTGCCGTGAACGCGCATCGTGCCGTCCGGCAGGCCGAGCCAGTACGCGCCGTCGCGCGCCTGCTTCAGCATCTCGGCAGCGCCCGCGACGAGTGTCACCCATTCGGCGTCATCCGGATTGCGTTGCGGGATGCGCAGCAGGTCACCAGCGCCCGTGCTGATCCAGAGCGCGCGTTCCGCATCCTCGATGATGCTGGTCACGTAGCCCAGTCTCACGCCGTCGACCTGGGTGAGCTGGCCAAAGGCTCCGTCTGCGAGCCAGGCGAGGCCGCCATCGGTCGTGCCGATCCACACGACGCCGGCATCATCCACGTGCAGTGAGCGGATCTCGTCATCCGGCAGGCCATCCGCCGTCGTGTACCGCCTGTAGTCTGCCTCGCGGCGATGCAGCAGCCCGGACTCCGTGCCGATCCAGAGCGAGCCGTCCGCGTCGAGCGCAAGCGAGAGGACCCGGTCGATGTGGCGACCGGTGCTGTCGTGCCGCTCGATCAGGGTGAAGCGCGATCCGTCGAAGCGGGCCAGCCCGCCGAACGTGCCGACCCAGAGGTAGCCGTCCGGCGATTGCACGATTGCAGTGACCGAATTCTGCGGGAGGCCATGCTCCGTCGTCCACTGGTCGATCGCGTGCTCCGCCGGTGCGCGCAGCGGCCGCGGCTGCTGCGCCGTTGCCGACGCAGCGTGTGCAATCACGGCGACACACAGCAGGAGGCCGCGCCACGGTGCACGCACGAATCCGGCGGTACCGCTCGGCACGCCAAGGTCGACAGTCACGACGTTGTGCCAGCACGGATGGAGTGAGACGTCTCAGGCTGCTGCGGCGAGTTCGTCCACCATAAAGCCGAGCGCGTCGCCAGCGCAACTGTAGTGTCCTGCGCTCAGCGCCAACCGCCGCACACGATGCGCGTGTCTCCGGGTTCTGTCGCGTAATCGTTCGGCGCGCCGCTCATTCCTCCCGCAGCGCTTCCACCACCTGGATCCCGGCGACATAGCGGGCCGGCGCCCATGCAGCGGCCGCACCGACGGCGAGCAGCAGCAGCGGTACGGCAGTCAGCACGACCGGATCCGTGGCACTCGCGCCAAGCAGCACCGATGCGCCCAGCGTATCGGCGGCGAGCAGTCCGAGAACCGTACCCACGGCACCACCGGCAATGAGCAGCGCGACGGATCCGGACAGTGCGGCCTGCAGCACGCGTCGCGGTGTTGCGCCCAGTGCGGCGCGGATGCCCAGTTCCCGTGTGCGCCGGCGGACGCCGTGCGCCATGACACCGGCCAGGCCGACAGCGGCGAGGAGCAGGGCAGCGACGCCGATGCTGATGAAGAGGTAGCCGAACGCCCGCTCCGTGCGACGCGACTCCGCGATCACGCGATCGAGCGGCGCCGGCCGGGAAAGCGCGACGTCGGCATCGAAAGCAGCGGCGATGCGCGGTAGCTCGCGGGCGAGTTCACTGGCATCGCCGGCAGCACGCACGACGTAGGTCATGCTGCGTACGGGATGCTGCGCGAACGGCAGGTAGATGCTTTCGGCGACGTCGCCCTCCTCCGTCTTCACACCGAGATGCGCGACCTCGCCGACGATCCTCAGCACCTGCGGACCGTCGATGCGATCGTCATCGAGCGTGATGCGACGTCCCGTGGGATCAGCGCCGTCGAAGTACCGGACGGAGAACGGCCGGTTCACGATGGCAACAAGCGGCCGACTCGCGTCGTCGCGCTCGTCGAAGTCCCGCCCGCGGAGCGGTGCGCTGCCGAGCGCCGCGAAGTAGCCGGGTGTCACGACCGCCTCGTGTACCAGGGGTCGATCCTGCGGACGATCGTACGAGACGCCTTCGAACTCCACACGCCGCCAGCCGCTCCAGACGTCGGGCAGATGCGATGCCGCGGCTGCCTGCAGCACACCGGCGTGACCGCTGACCTGTGCGAGCATCGCATCCATGTGCGCACGACGCGCGTCCGCATCATCGAACCGCTCGCCCTGCAACGTCCAGCTGGCGGTGGCAATGCGATCGGCGGCGAACTCGTCGCCCGTGCCAAGCGCGAGCACACCGCGCGTCATGAGCGCGGCGAGCACGAGCAGACACACGGAAAGCGCGACCTGCAGCACGAGCAGACCGCGCGCGAGGCGGCCGATGCGAAACGTTGCGCCACGCTCACCGCGTCGCATGCCGCTCTGCGGGTCGACACGCAGCGCCTGCAGTGCCGGCATCATTCCCGCAGCCAGCGTCGCGACGATGATGCAGGCGGCCGTGAACAGAAGCACGTCCAGTGCGAGGTCGAAATCTACCCAGAACGGCATGGATTCCTGGAGCTGCGTAGCAAGGGTCGTAACGGCGACGCGTACGAGAGGCAGCGCCAGGAGCCCGCCGGGCAGAGCGATCCACACGGACTCCGCGAGCTGCTCGAGCGCGAGGCGACGGCCGCCGGCACCGAGTGCCGCGCGCACTGCCACCTCGTGCGTCCGCGCACTGGCACGCGCGAGCAGCAGGTTCGCCACGTTCGCGCACGCGATGATCAGCACGAACGAGAACAGCACCATCATCAGCCGCAGGATCGTGCGCTCGTCACTGTCCATCATCGCGTAGCCGTAGGACTGCGCACGATACCCGATGCCCTCGGCCCATTCGGGATGATCGGCGTGCACGGCACCAGCGACGGCCGCCAGCGCCGCATTGACCTGCGCGAGCGACGCGTCCTGCGCGCGCCGGCCGAAAATTCCGACGATCGTAATCGACGCGTCGTCGGCCTCGGGCCGGAAGGGTGTCCAGAGCTGCTGCGTTTCAGGGAAGCGGAAGTCGGGCGGCATGACACCGATCACAGTGTGCGGCACGCCATTCAGCCGCAGCTGCATACCCGTCACATCCGCGGTGCCGACGAGTCGGCTCTGCCAGAAATCGTACGAGATGAGGACGACGTGTTCCGCACCGGGAACCGCATCGCCTGGCAGGAAATCACGACCCACCACCGGCGCAATGCCCAGGAGCCCGAACGTGTTCGTCGTGACCCGCGCGCCATTACGGCGCTCGGCAGGGCCGCCCATGCCGCTGACGTCGTATGCCAGCTTCTCGTGCGCGGCGACGTCGAGCAGCGCGGGCTGACGATCCCGCAGGGCCGCGAACCAGTGCGCGCTCATGAGCAGTGAGCGCCCGGGCATGCGCTCGTCCGTGCCACTGATGTAAACGAGTCGCTCAGGCTCAGGCACCGGCAGCTCGCTCAGCAGGGCGTCGCCGATCGTGAACATCGTCGTCGGCGCGGCAATGCCGAGGGCAATCGCCAGCACTGCACAGCCATAGACGAACGGGTTGCGGAGCAGAGAGCGGAGCGCGATACGCAGGCTGAGGGGCATGAACGCAGCTCGATATGCAGTGGACGAGGAGGTGCCCAACTCTGCAAACGCGATCGCCGGGTGTCAATGCACGCCCCGAATCCGCGTCGTATATGTCGCGTCGCTCCGGCCACCCGGTAACCCGCCAGGCATGACATGGCTGCGGGATGTCTGGCGGGTTATCGGTCTGAGAGACCGATAAGACGCCAATGATCGCTTGCGCGCCGGGATGACTGGCGGTTTAACGGTGCTGGCGACCGACAGGCCGCCAGTCATCTCGAGAGGGTGACATGCGTGGCGGGTTGTCGGGTGTGCCGACGCCAGCTGGAGCAGTGTGGCCGGCTCTCTCCACATCGAGCGGAGCCTGGTCCGGCCCATCCACTAACCATCCCACTTGCGACACGCGCCTCCCGCCGGAATGTTGACCGAAGCGTCCCGGACCGCGGACGTGCTTCTCGCCACTGTCCGGTGTTCCGGCAGCTTCGCGATAGAACCCGGTCGACTCACTTCACGCGCTGCTCCATGACAAGACTACCCAGGCTGGCGATGTTCGCGGTGCTTGCGACCCTCCTGCTCGCATCGTCCGCGTCCGCACAGCACAATCGTCGTCACGTTCACCAGCCGGACTTCTTTCCGTTCTCAGTCTGGTACAGCGGCGGCAAGGCACGCGCTCCCATGCTGTCGGAGCTCACGCCGGAATCGCGCGAGGAGTGGCGTCGCGATCTCCAGAACATCAAGGCGCTCGGCTTCAACACGGTACGCACCTGGATCGAGTGGTCGAGCATCGAGCGTGTTCGTGGTGAGTACGACCTGCGCAATCTCGAGCTGCTGTTCGAGCTGGCGCAGGAGGTCGGGCTGCGCGTGTTCATCCAGGTGTATGTCGATTCGGCGCCCGACTGGGTGGGCGAGGCGTTTCCCGATGCACAGTTCGTCGCGCAGGACGGCACGAGCATCCCGTCGCAGGCAGCGCCCGGCTACTGCACGGACAACCCGGAGATTCGCGCGCTGGTCGAAGGGGTGTACACGGCTGTTGCCGAGGTCGCTTCGAAGTATCCGAACTTCTATGGCTGGGATCTGTGGAGCGAGCCGCACATCATCAACTGGGCGAACATCGACTACATCCCGAACGCGCAGTTCTGCTACTGCGAAGCGACGCAGGCGCGCTTCCGCCTCTGGCTGCGTCGCAAGTACGGTGCACTCGAGAATCTGAACCGCGCGTGGCATCGCGGCTTCAACTCGTGGGACGACGTGGAGGCGCCGCGCTTCAGCACTATCCTCAGCTACACCGACTACATCGACTGGAAGACGTTCATCTACGAGCGCATTGCGGAAGACCTGGGAGCTCGATACGACGCGGTGCGTCGCGGCGGCTCGGACCACGTCATCACCTCGCACGCCGCGATCTCGTCGCTGCTCACGACGCCGCACATGGGCGAGGGCGCGACGGACGACTTCCTGATGGCCGAATGGGTGGACTACTACGGTGTGTCGATCTACCCGAAGCACAACCGTCCGGAAACACACTGGCCGCACTGGCGCCTGATGGCGATCCTCGACTTCCAGCGCAGTGCGAACCGCATGAACCGGGGGTGGTACATCGGCGAGATGCAGGCGGGTGACGGTACGATCGCACTGCTGCACAGCGACCCGGTCACCTCGGCGGATCACCGCATCTGGGCGTGGTCGTCGATCGCGAAGGGCGCAAAGGGCATCAACGTGTATGCCTACTATCCGATGTCGTCCGGCTACGAGTCGGGTGGCTATGGATTGATCGAGCTGGACGGCACGCTCACCGAGCGTGCGCGCAGCACGGGCGCCATTGCCAGGGTCGTGGATGCCAACAGGGAATTGTTCGCGAGTTCGTATCCGGTGCAGGCGCGCGTGGGCATCGTCTACAACCCGCTCTCGCAGTTGGTGGGCGGCGCGCAGCGGCGGCAGGACTGGCCGCAGGCCGCACAGAACTCGCTGCTTGGCTATTACCGCGTGTTCGCCGATCACAACATCCCCGTCGATTTCATCCATCGCAACGAGCTGGAGTCGACCGACCTTTCGCAGTACCAGCTCATCGTCGTGCCGTACCCGATCATGTTCACCGAACGTGCCGCGCAGGGATTGCGCACGTTCGTCGAGAACGGCGGTTACGCAGTCGCGGAGGCGCGGCTCGCGTGGAACGACGAGCGTGGTCATGCCGCGCCGATCATCCCGGGACTCGGGCTGCACGAGGTGTTCGGCGTGCGCGAAAAGGACCTGTGGATGCGACCCGCGCCCGAGCTGGACGTGACCGATACGACGAGTCCTCTCTCGCGCGCGCTGCGCGGCACACTGCGCGGCGAGCTGTACGCGAATACCGTGACACCACTGCGCGATGATGCCCAGGTCATCGCCACGTACAATGGTGAACCCGCGATCGTCGCTTCGCGGTTCGGCAGGGGACACACGCTGTTCGTCGGCACGTACCTCGGCTGGGGCAATCATCCGGAACAGCGACCAGCGAACACCGCGTTCATACGGCAGCTCGCGGACTGGGCCGGCATCGAGAAGCCGGTGGCGACGTCGCTCGATGGCACGCTCGAGGAGCCTGTCATCGCGCGGCTGCAGGAGAACGCGGACGGGCACCTGCTCTTCGTGATCAACCACGGCGACGCGGCGCAGTC
>CAYLME010000134.1:0-9704 GCA_964384585.1 uncultured Gemmatimonadaceae bacterium
CACGAGGACGTCGTCGCCGCCACGGATCGGGTCCGGGCACTGGAACACCGGCTCGAGGACCACGTCGGAGTTGTCGCCGGAGGCCTGGTTGGTGCTGGAGCCGTCGAAGCCCCAGATCCCGACCTCGCCGCCGTCGGGGATGATCTTGGTCTTGGAACGCACCTCGGCCGTCGGCTCGGTGCCGTCGATCCAGATGTACTCAGCCCGGTAGGTCACGCTCACCTCGTTTGCTCGTTGGGACCCCGGAAGGATCATGGGCGGCCGTTTCGCGGCGGAGCAGGATCGGACCGGCGATTTCGAGGAGCCGACGGCGGCGTACGCGATCGCCGACCTGTCAGGCGGGATCCGGTTCCTGCGTGGCGACCGGCTCCATACCCTGACACTGCGGGTGGACAACCTGTTCGATACGGAGTACCGCGATCATCTTTCGCGGATCAAGGAGATCATGCCGCAGCCGGGCCTCGGCGTGTCGCTGCTGTACCGGCTGAGCTTCTGATCCGCGTGCTGACCAACAGGATGCTGCTTATGAGAATGTCCGGACGGCTGGCGCGGCTCCTGGGAGTCGCAGTACTCGCGCTTGCAATCGGTGCGTGTGAGGACGGGTTCGGCCCGGGGCTGGAAGTCGAGATCGGAGAGGTCACACTGCGTGTCGGCGACGAGTCGACAACCGTGCGCGCCGGCGGCAATGCGTCGCTCACGGTGGACGAGGGCACGCATGACGTGACGATCAACGTGCGCGACACGTCGAACCGGCTGGTCCTCCTGGGCATCGACTACGAACTCGAGATCGACACCAGCAACCAGGGCGTGGCGCGCTACTCGCCACTGGCGAACCTGGAGGGGACGCTCGTCACCGCGCCGGGCACGGCGACGCTCACCGTGCGTATTCAGCACGGCAGTCATTCGCACTTCGGTGCGCCGGTGACGATCACCGTGAACTGAGAAATAATGAACGTGTCGGCGTGCCCGCGAGCTGTCGGTAGCGGGCCGCACTGACAGCGATCAGCTGCAGGGAATCGCGATGCGCGCCGGGACTCGTCCCGGCGCGTTTTTCGTGCTATGCGCCCGCCAGCCGCGCGAGGATCCACGCGACCGCGATACCGCCGTACACACCGAGCACGTATCCGGCCACGGCCATGAGCAGGCCGACCGGTGCCATTGCGGGATGGTACACGCCGGCGACGACGGGCGCGGACGCGGCGCCGCCGACATTCGCCATGCTGCCGGTCGCGACGAAGAAGAGTGGCGCGCGTATCAGGCGCGCCATGAGGAACATCAGTGCGATGTGGATCGAAAGCCACAGCACGCCCGTCGCGAGGTAGAGCGGCGCGTCGAGCACCGCCTTGAGATCCGCCTGCGCACCCATCGCGGTGATCAGCAGGTACAACGCGGCGTAACCGAAGCGTGACGCACCCCATTCCTCGAGCCGGCGCACCGGCGTGAACGACAGCAGCAGTCCACCGGTCACGACGACGAGCACCGCCCACGTCGTGTTGCTGATGATCGTCGGCTCGCCGAGCGGGGGCAGCCGGTTGCCGAGCGCGATGCTGAGCACTGCTCCTGCGAACGCGAAGCCGATGATGACGACGGTCATGCGCAAGTCGAGCGGGTGTCGCTGCGTGTCCAGCTCCTGCAGCCGCCGGTTCGTCTCTTCGATCGCGGACCGGTCCGCCCTGTTCCAGCGGTCGAAGCGGTCCTGGTAGCTGGAGAGGAAAAGCAGGATCGCCATCCAGCCGTAGCCGACCACGGTGTCCACGACGATGAACGGACCGAGCTCGGCCGCGGGCAGCCCCACGCTTTCCGCGATCGCGATCATGTTGGCCGACCCGCCGATCCAGCTGCCGGAAAGCGCCGCGAGCCCCTGCCACGCATTGTCCGGCAGGAACGAGCCGAACACCGCGAACGCGATGGGCGCACCGATGACGATGCCGATCGTGCCTGTCAGCATCATGATGATCGCGACCTTGCCGAGCCGCATGACTGCGCGCAGGTCGAACGTGATCATCAGGAGCAGCAATGCAATCGGCAGCAGGAACGTCCGCATCCAGTCGTAGGCCGGCGATGCGGCCGGGGTGATGCCGAATGTCGTTGCGAGGGTCGGAACGAAGTAGGCGAACAGGACAGGCGGCAGGACGTCGAACAGCTTCTGCAGTCGAGGGAAGCCGCTCAGCCAGAAGACGAGCGCGATGACGCCCGCGAGGAAGCCGAACACCTGCATCGGATCGTTCAGCAGCGCCGTCGTCTCCTGCATCATGCCTCCGGACGTGCGTACCCGTCATGGGCGCGGTGGGCGATTCGCTGGCCGCACCGTGCAGCGACGCGCGAAGATGTGTGCGGCGGCGAGCAGGCGCAACGGCGACGCCGCTGAGGGGTACCGTCCGGACGGTCGCGCGCGCTGCGCGGCCGATCGATCTGATGCTGCACGGGACCAACCCACGGATGAACACGGCGCGCCGCATACTGCTGGTCGATTGCGACCAGTTCTTCGTGCAGTGTGCACGTATCGCCGATCCCGATGGCGCGGGGCGCGAGCCGCTGCTGCTCGTCGGCGGCGGCGCGGACCAGCGCGGTGTCGTCACGTCGGCATCCTACCAGACGCGTGTATACGGTGTGCGTTCCGGTATGCCGACCGGCCGTGCACTCAAGCTCTGTCCCGAAGCGAAGGTGGTGCCGGTACCGCGCGGGTTGTGCGGCGAGAAGAGTCGCGCGGTGCGCGCGGTACTCGAACGCTTTGCACCGCTCGTGGAGCCGGCATCGATCGACGAGGCCTACCTGGATCTCGGCGGCACCGAACGTCTCTACAACGACGAGGCGCTCGCGGACACGGCACGTCGCATACAGGAAGCCGTGCTGCGCGAGACCGACATCGTTGTCTCACTCGGAGGCGGTACGTCGAAGCTCGTGGCGAAGCTGGCAGTCGGTCGTGCGAAGCCGGCGGGTGTGCACGTCGTTGCACCCGGCGACGAGCAATCGTTCCTGGCGGAGTTCAGGCTGGCGGACATCCCGGGCGTAGGTCCCGTGTTCGCGGATGAGTTGCGCAACATGGGGCTCATAACCGTACCGCAGGCCATCGGCCTCGATCGCGCTACCATGATGCGTCGCCTGGGTGACCGGCGCGGCGAGTGGCTGTACGAGCGCATCCGCGGCATCGATGACCGACCCGTCGAGCCCGAGCGCGAGGCAAAGCAGCATTCGCGCGACGAGACGTTTGCGCGCGACATCGATTCCGATGAAGAGCTGGAGCGCGAACTGCTCGAGCTCGTCGTACGCCTCGGTCGCGACCTGCGCACGGCCGGTGTGCGCGCGCGTACGATCACCGTGCGCATCCGCGATTTCGACTTCCGCAGCCGCAGCGCCGGCCGCACCATCGCGCAACCGCTCGAATCGGATCGTGCGATCTATGCTGTCGGCCGCGAGCTGCTCGGCAAGCTGCGCTCTGGCCGGCGCGTGCCGGCGCGGCTGCTCTCCGTGGCCGCCTCCGGACTGACCGATGACGACGGCGCACTGCAGCTCGGATTGTTCGGCGGAGAAACGGAGACGGGCGAGACCGACCGGGATCGGCGACTCGCCCGCCTCGCGGATACCGTGCGCGACCGGTTCGGACCGGATGCGATCCGGCCCGGCCGGCTCATCGACAGCTGATCAGTTCAGCCACGTCCACTCGAACCGGCCGGGCTCACCGTCCTCGTCCGCGCCGATCGTCATCTCCTGCGAAAGTCTCCGCGAATCGTCGATGAAGATTTCCAGCGTGACGTTCGCTGTCTCCTGCTCGGCGTTCGTCAGGCGCACCAGGAAGATGCCGAACTCCGCGATATCGAACGCCTGTTCGTACGGCGGGCGCACCAGGACCGTGTCCGACTCGACCAGCACGGATTCGCGCCTCCCCGTCTGAGGATCGATGTTGAAGGCGAAATCCGACGACGTGATCAACTCGAGGTCCACCGGCGATGTACCGGTCAACCGAACGCGCGCCGTATCCGCAGGATCCTCACTCTCGAATATGCTGCAGCCGGTGCCGACCAGCACACCCAGCAGCATCAGCAGCTTCAACGGGCGCATCATTGTTCCCTCTCGGTGATCACTCAGGAAAGCCTGCATAAGGTAACGCATCCGGCGCCGGTAGCTCCATCCCGACGAGCGCGCACACGACGTCCATAGAACGGACACGCAGTGTGAAGCCTGACAGATCGGCGCCGCGGCACTATCCCTGCCCGGTTGGCACCGCGTATGCGCCACCGCATCTTCAGTCCACTCAAGAACCGTAACCGGAAGGCAGGGTGAGCATGAGATCGACTCGATTCGCGGCCGTTGCGGCGCTCGTCACCGTCACGGCCTGCGCGCCGTCGGATGATACGGCTGCAACACTGGAGGCCGACACGGTCGCGACAACAGGCACGGCCGATACGGGCGCTGCGGTGGACGCGACGTTCGCCATGGCAGAGTTGCGCGATACCGAAGGCAGGCTGGTAGCCACGGCCACGCTCCGCCAGGAGGACGACGGGGTGCGCATCGGCCTGGATGCGCAGGGGCTCCAGCCGGGCGAGCACGGAATCCACATCCATGCAGTCGGCCAGTGTGATCCGGGCGGCGAATCGCCGTTCTCGTCCGCCGGTCCCCACCTCAACCCGGACAACGCCCAGCACGGCCTCGAGAACCCGCAGGGCCCGCATGCCGGTGACCTGCCGAATCTCGAGGTCGGCGACGATGGCACCGCGCAGTACGACGAGACCACCGATCGCTTCACCCTGGGCCCCGGGCCACGCTCGCTCTTCGACGCCGACGGCTCCGCGCTCGTCCTCCACGCAGCCCCGGACGACATGACGACGGATCCGTCGGGCAGCTCCGGCGCCCGCATCGCCTGCGGCGTGATCGAAAGGCAGTAGCCGCTCCGCGGCCCAGCTGACTTCCATCAACCGATCTGTCCCGGTCGGGCCGTCCCCGGATACGGTGGGGGACGGCCCGATGCGTTTGTAGTCAGAACCTCTCTTGCTCCGGTTCGCGGCCTGCCCTACGTTGCCCGTACAGTTGAGAACGAGTCTCAAACTCAAACGGGTCATGCGATACATAACAGGGCGCGGCACGGCCGCGATCATGGGGCTGGCGGGAATGGTCGGGGTGGCCGGGTGCTCGGACACCGGTCTGGCCGGGCCGGGGCCGGTAGAGGAACAGGTCGTCACGGTCGATGCGGACGCACGATGGGCATTCGTGCGGCTGGGTGAGCCGGCGACGGAAGTGACGGTCTCGGATCGGACCACGTCGCTGACGTGGGACATCGCGTTCAACGCTACCCGCGTGATGCTGAACGGTGGCGCTGCCGGTCCGGGCGACGTGCGGGGCTACTGCCTCTGCCAGAACGCGGGCGCGACGGACGCGCAGGTCCAGGTGATGACACCGGAGAACCAGCGTGCCGCGTTCGACGCTGTGAGTGCGGCATCGATTCCGACCGATGCCGACGCGTGGGAAACGGACGTGCTGGACCCCGCGATCGCCGACTGGTATGCGTACGACCTGGCGACGCACACGGTGACTGCGGACCCGACGCGGACGTGGCAGGTACGTGGTGCGGGCGCGTCGCCGGAGTATGCCAAGCTGCGAGTGATCGACATCGCTGACGGCACCCGGACGGGTGCGCGCGTGACGATCGAGTTTGCGGTGCAGCCGTCTGCCGGTGCGGCGTTCGACACCGTACAGCGGGTGGTCCTGGATGGCCGCACGGCGCCAGTCTACTTCGACTTCGCCACTGCGAGCGAAAGCGACGCGAGCAACTGGGACATCGTCCTGGACGGTTTCCAGATCCGCATCAACGGTGGTGTAAGCGGCAGTGGTAACGCGGGGGCCGTGCTCGCGCAGGAATCCTTCGACGCTCTCACGGATGCGAGCAGTGCGCCACCGCAAGTGTACCGTGGTGACGCATACGGCGGTGCCTTCACGGCGCACCCCTGGTACCGTTACAACCTGGACGGCTTCCACACGATCTTCCCCACGTTCGATGTCTACCTGATCGACACGGGCGAGCGGGTCTACAAGCTCCAGGTCATCGGCTACTACGACATCGGGGGCAATGATCGCCAGGTGTCCTTCCGCTACGAGCCCCTGAACTGAGATGGCGGCCGCGGACATGATGCGGGCCTGCGCGCTGTGTGGTGCGCTCCTCGCCGGTGCCCCGGCACTGTATGCGCAGCAGCCAGCGGCTGCCGGCAGCACCACCGGTCGTGCCGTGCTGCACGGCCGGGTTGTCGAGGCTGGCGCGATGACAGCGGTGGCGGGAGCAGAGGTGCGTGCCGCATGTCACGACATCGGCACGGTGACGGACGCCGACGGCGTGTGGCGCCTGCTGCTTCCTGCCGGGCCACATGAGCTGATCATCGAACATCTCGGATTTGCGACCGAGACGGTGCTGGTGTCGGCCAGTGCGGTTTCGCCGTTGCGAGTGCGGCTGACGCCGCGGCCGGTGGCACTGTCGGAGCTGGTCGTTACTGCGTCGCGCCGGTTGCAGCAACTGGCGGACGTGCCGGTCGCCACGGAAGTGGTCAGTCGCGACGAGCTCGAGCGCAGTGGCTCGCCGGACCTGTCGGCCGTGCTCGTCGAGCGTACGGGTGTCGGCATCGAAGGCGGGCATCCGGTCGGGCAGGGTGTGATGCTGCAGGGACTCGGCTCGGAGCGTGTACTCGTGCTGCTGAACGGTCAGCCGTTCATCGGGCGCCTCTCGGGTAGTCTCGACCTGTCGCGCATCCCGACGTCGATGATCGAGCGCGTCGAAGTGGTGAAGGGGCCGCAGTCCACGCTGTACGGCTCCGACGCGATGGGCGGGGTGGTGAACGTGATCACGCGTGCACCGGAGCACGGCGTCTGGAAGGGCGCACTGAACGTCACCGGCGGGTCGTACGGTCGTGTGGACGTCACCGGCAACATGATCGGTGGCGTCGGTGATGTTGCGTACGCGATCGACGGTGGCCGTCGCACGATCGAGCTGGTGCCGGGGCATACGGGACAGGCGGGCACGTTCGCGACACGCTGGGACGGCAATGCACGCGCGGAGTGGAGCGCGTCCGAGGTGCTGTCCTTCAATGCAGGTGCGCTCGTGCTCGATGAGCGACAGCGCTGGCGCACCGGTCCTGTCTACAACTTCGTTGACAACGTGCAGTGGGGCGGCCGCATCGGTGCCGTGTACGGCACGGGAGCGCACCGACTGGTGCCGACACTGTACGCGACGGAGTTCCGTCACCTGAACCGTCGCTCGACGCTGCCACAGCCCGTTGCCGGCACGGGCGACGAGCAGGAGATCCAGCGACTTGTCGAGGCGGAACTGCTCTATGCGTACGAGGGCGATGTCGTGGCGATCGACGCCGGCGTCGAGCTGCGTCGTGACGGCATCCACTCCGGTCGTGTGCTGGGCGAGGATCGGGCGCTGCACAGTGCGGAGCCGTTCGCGCAGCTGACCTGGACTGGCGATGCCTGGAGCGTCGTGCCGGGCATACGACTCTCGTGGAGCGAGCAGTGGGGCGCGCACATGACGCCTAGGGTCGCTGCCATGCTGCGTCCGTCGGAGCGGCTCGCGTTGCGTGCTTCGATCGGTCGCGGTTTCCGCGCGCCGTCGTTCAAGGAGCTGTACATGGACTTCCTCAACACCGGTGCGGGCGCGGGCTATCGCGTGCAGGGCAATCCCGAGCTCAGGCCCGAGAGCTCCACCAACCTGAGCGGCAGTGTCGAGTGGAGCGGCGATCGCATCTACTCGCGTGCGCAGTTCTTCTACAACCGCTTCGACGACTTCATCGAGACGCGTGAGCTGGCACCCGACGGCGAGCTGACGGCGTTCACCTACGCGAACATCGACGACGGCGAAACGTACGGAACGGAGCTGGAGCTCGGCGCCACGTGGGGCGGGCTGCGCGCCGAGGCGGGCTACGGCTGGCTGCGCGCACGAGATCGCACGACCGGCCAGGACCTGCTCGGCCGCCCCGAGCACAGCCTGCGCGGCTCGCTCGGTTACGCACTCGCATTCGGGCTGCGTGCCAGTGCGAGCGCGACATACTCCGGTGCCACGCCGTCGTCACGCCTCGATGATGGCACCGTCATCGAACGCAGCCCGCTCACGCGTGTCGATGCACGCATTGCGCAGTCGCTGCCATGGAACCTCGAGCTGAGTGTCGGCGTCGACAACGTCTTCGATACGACGATTGCAGAGTATCCCGGCTTCCTCGGCCGGCAGCTGTATATCGGCCTCGGATGGCGCGGCGCGCGCGAACTGAACTGAACTGAACATGACGAGCAACCGTAACTCCCGGAGAAACGAAATGCGCGAGATCCGCACGCTCCTCACACTTTCCGTGCTGCTTGCGCCTGCGCCGCTGGCCGCACAGCACGGCGCCCACGCGTCGCCCGACACATCGCACGCGGCGCATCATGCAGCATCTGCGACCGTTGCCGGTGCAACCGACGCGTCCGCGCACGAGACGAGCACTCCGATTCCGGCCGACGCCGTCGTCGGCACGATGATTCTTGCGCACGGCGGCGGTCCCGAGTGGAATGCACAGGTCGAGGCGATCGCGGCGCTCGTGAACACGAACGGGCCGGTCGAGGTCAGCTATCTCATGGGACCGGGCGCAAAGACGAACCGTTTCCAGGACGTCATCGCAAAGCTGGCCGCCGCCGGTGCCGAGCACATCGTGATCGTGCCGATGCTGATGTCGTCGCATTCCGGCCATTACGAGCAGATCCGCTACCTGGCCGGCCAGACCGACGCCCTCGATGATGTGATGATGCACCACCTGCAGATGGCGTCGATCGAGCGGGCAAACGCAACGGTGCCCGTGCATGTCGCGCGGGCGATCGACGATTCGCCCGACGTCGCTCGTGTGCTCGCCGAGCGTGCGCTCGCGCTCACGGATGCCCCGGCGTCTCACGCGCTGTTCATCATGGGCCACGGGCCGAACAGTGCGGAGGACAACGCGATGTGGATGCAGAACCTGCGTCCGATCGCGGATACCGTCGCTGCGATCACGCACTTCCGTGACGTGAAGGTCGGCCTCGTGCGCGACGATGCGCCGGCGCCGGTGCGTGCCGAGGCGGTCAGGCACGTGCGTGAGATGATCGAGCTGCAGCACGAGCTCACCGGCCGCGACGTGATCGTCGTACCCGCGCTGATCTCGACCGGAAGCGTGAGCCGCGAGAAGTTCCCCGCGGACCTGGCGGGGCTGCCGGTCGTCTATACGGGGGAAGCACTGCTGCCGCACCCGGGGCTGGCGAAGTGGGTGGAAGCCCGCGTCGCGGGCATGCGCACGCCCTGACCGCCGGGCACCGAACACGCAGGCAGTCGCCGTACGTCATCGGGAGCGATAAGCTGGTGGGCGCGCCGGGCAGTACGCCCGGCGGTCCACCAGCACGATGGCGGCCCATGTCCGAGCCACTGAACTATTCCAGCTACCTCCGCCTCGATGAGCTGTTGTCACTGCAGTCGCCGCGCTCCGACGGCCCGCGGGGCCCGGAGCACGACGAGATGCTGTTCATCATCGTGCACCAGGCGTACGAGCTGTGGTTCAAGCAGATCCTGCACGAGCTGAACCGGATGCAGCAGCTGCTCGGCCAGGACGACACGGTACGTGTGCGTCACACGATGAAGCGTGTGCTGACGATTCTGAAGGTGCTCGTCGCGCAGATCGACATTCTCGAGACCATGACGCCGCTCGAGTTCCTGACGTTCCGTG
>CAYLME010000135.1:0-9677 GCA_964384585.1 uncultured Gemmatimonadaceae bacterium
CGATGCGCTCGCCTTCACGCACACCGGCCGCACTCCGCGCGTCGGGGTCATCCATCACGGCGCCCGTCCTGATGTGCGTGCCCAGCCCCATCGCTTCGGCCGCGAGTGAAAGATTCTGCAGCCCCATGAAGATCGCTGCATAGTCCTCCTCGCGGACTTCCGGACTGTCATCCTGCACCATGGCGACTGCGATCATTGCGGGCAGCCTGTGGTGCTCGCGCGTGATCTTCTCGCGCACGGCTTCGGCGGCCGCAGCGTCTTCGACCCGGCGCGCCTTGCGCGCCGCGAGCGCGGCGCCGTACTGCCGCCGCGCCTCGGTGCCCATCACGTAGAACCGCCACGGCTGCGTCATGCGGTGGTTCGGCGCCCTGGTGAACGCCTCGAGCAGCCGGAGAATGTCTTCCTTCGAGACTGGCCGGTCGGTGAACCGGCGGATCGAGCGTCTGCTCTCGATCGCATCGAATACGTCCATCACTCGTCCTGCGAAGTGGTGTTGCCGTGCGTGGTCATGTAATCGACGGCGAGGTTTGCGAGTGCCCGCACGCCGACCGGCAGTGCCGCCTCGTCGGCGAAGAACAGCGGCGAATGGTTCGACGGCGCTGTCTTCGGGTCCTGTTCTTCGGGCGTGACACCGAGCCACACGAAGAGGCCCGGCGTTTCCTGCGCGTAGTAGGAGAAGTCCTCGGCGCCGAGTGCGGCGGGACCCTCGATCGCCTTGCCACCCGCAACGCGCTGCAGCGTGGGCACCGCCCATGCCGTGAGCGCGGGGTCATTGACCGTGACCGGGTAGCCGAGGTTGATGTCCACATCCACCGTCGCGCCCTGTGATGCGGCGATGTGTTCTGCCGTGCGCCGTACGCGATCGTGCACGAACGTACGCATCTCGGGATCGAGCGTGCGGATGGTGCCGACCATCACGACGGTATCCGGTATGATGTTGCTGCGCAGCCCGCCCGTGAACTGGCCGACGGTGACGACAGCCGGCGCCTTCGTGATCTCTGTCTGCCGGCTCACCACGGTCTGCAGGCCGAGCACGATCTGCGCTGCAGTGACGATCGGATCGACGCCGCCCCAGGGATAGGCGCCGTGCGTCTGCCTGCCGCGTACGACCATGCGCCACGTGTCCGATGCCGCCATGACACCACCTGCGCGGTAACCGATCGTGCCGACCGGCGCGGGTCCGACGTGCAGCCCGAACACTGCGGCCGGCTTCTCCTTCGCAAACAGACCTTCCTTCAGCATCAGCGCCGCGCCGCCCTCCTCACCCGTGGGGGCACCCTCCTCGGCCGGCTGGAAGATGAACATGACGTCGCCGGGCAGGTCTGCCTTCATGCCGGTCAGGATTTCGGCCACGCCCATCAGGATCGCGACGTGGTTATCATGCCCGCACGCGTGCATGACACCGACTTCCTGGCCGTTGTATTCCGTGCGCACCTTCGACGCGAACGGCAGGTCCACCATCTCGGTGACCGGCAGCGCGTCCATGTCTGCGCGCAGCGCGACGAGCGGACCGGGCTTGCCGCCGCGCAGCATTCCGACGACGCCGGTGTGCGCAACCTCGGTCTGCACTTCCAGCCCCAGCGCACGCAGATGCTCCGCGACGATCTTCGACGTGCGGAACTCGCGGTTGCCGAGTTCGGGATGCTGGTGGATGTCGCGGCGCCATGCGACGACGCGGTCGTTCACCTCGGTCGCGGCGGCATCGATCCGCGCGCGCAGCGCGGACACGTCCTGCGCCTGCGCGGGCGCAACCGTCATGAGGAGTGCGCCGGCGAGAGCGCCCGCGAAGTGGCAGCGGAGGTTGCGAACAGTACGGCTGCTCATGGATTTCTCGCAGTCAGAAGAGGCCCGGAACGCAGAATCGCGTGGGTCCGGACGCCGCATGGAATACGTACACTGGTAGCACTCCGCGGGAGGTCCGGCAACCGACACTGGAATACCTCTTGCCGCCGCACCGCAGCCACCCTTTCACCCCATATAGAGAGAACCGCATGCAACAGCCCGGTGTCCCCCTTCTGTCCGACATTCTCGAGCGCGTCGAGAAACGCTTCAGCCGCCGGAAGTTCCTCGCCGGCCTGCCTGTGGCGGCGGTAGCCGCCACTGCGTGCAACCCGCGTGCAGGGCAGGATCAGTCCCCTGGCGGTACGCAGGATCCCGGCGCGTTCAACAGCAGCAGTCGCCTGGACACGGCGGTCGTGCATCGTGATCACGCTCCGATCACGAGTATCGAGGGCAATCCCGCGGACTACGAGTATCACCGCTACGATCCCGTTCTGCCGCCGCTCTCCGACCAGCGCACGCACCAGGTGCACTGGCGCGCGCAGGAAGTGCCGGTCCGCATCTCCCCCGGCGTGGTCATCTCGGCATGGACGTTCGAGGGCGATGTCCCCGGTCCGATCCTGCGCGTACGGCAGGGCGACACGGTCGAGTTCACACTCACGAACGAAGGCGACGTCGCACACTCGATGGACTTCCACGCCGCGCAGGTCGATCCGAAGGTCGCGTTTCGCTCGGTCGGGAAGGGTGACTCCGTGTCGTTCACCTTCCAGCCGCGGCATGCGGGTGCGTTCATGTACCACTGCGGCACCGCACCGGTACTGATGCACATCGGTACGGGCATGTACGGCGCGATCATCGTCGATCCGCCCGAGCCGCTGCCGGAAGCGAAGGAGTTCGTGCTCGTGCAGAGCGAGTACTACCTGGGGGAGAGCAACGGCGGGATCGTGCCGTTCGACTATCGCAAGATGATGGACACCATGCCGGACATGGTCGTGTTCAATGGTCGCCCCGAGCAGTACGTGCGCGAGCCGATCACGGTGAACACGGGCGACCGCGTACGGTTCCACGTCGTGTCCGCCGGTCCGACCCACCAGTGCAGCTTTCACATCGTGGGCGAGCAGTTCGACAACGTCTGGCTCGGCTCACCGCCCGACAACCCGATTCGCGGCGTGCAGACGTTCGCCGTCCCGCCGGGTGGCGGTATGGTCTTCGACTTCGTCGCCGATGTGCCGGGCGAATTCCCGTTCGTGAACCATGGCTTCGGTCACGGCCAGAAGGGCGCGATGGGGTTCCTGAACGTGGTCTAGGTCGAACGGCGCGAGGGCGCCCGGTGTGCCGACGGTGCGGCGCTCAGCGGAAACAACTGCGGGCCGGGGAAGGATCCCCGGCCCGCTTCGTTGTGCGTGACGCGTGCCCGGCCCGACGCGCGCCGGACGGTTCAGCCGCTGATCGTCGGGTTGTTGAATCGCTCGACATCCGGCAGCGGCAGACATGTCGTGGTGCCGTAGCTGCCACCCTTTACCGGGTAGTCGGTGCCGGGCGCGGGCACGAGCGGCAGCTGGAAGCGGTGGATGTCGTACAACCGGAAGCCTTCCACGAACAGCTCGCGGCGACGCTCCTCGACGATCAGGTCGCGGATCGATGCCGCGTCCGTCGCGCCGGTGTACGCCGGGATCCCGTGTGGTGCACGCAGCGCGTCGATGATGTCGACTGCGTCCTGGCCGCCCTGCACTTCTGCCAGTATGAGCTGCGCCTCCTCGTAGCGAGCGATCGGAGTCGGCGTTGCGAAGCTGGTATACTTCGTCTGGATCCAGCCGAGCTGCCCATCCGCCGTTCGCAGCCCGCTCTCCTCCGTCAGCGAGCGCGGATCCTCCACGCCCTCCGTCATCAGATTGCGCGACTGCGATTCGATCGTGTACGTGCGTGACTGTACGTTCGAGTGGTAGACGCGGTTGTAGCGCCGCGCCTCGGATCCCGACGCGGACGTCTCCAGAACGAAGCCCGCGGGCACCAGTGCCGCTGCACTGGCGGCACCCGCGTTGTTGCCCTGGAAAAGACGGACCCTGGCCAGACCGACGTTCGCCGCATGCTGGTAGCTCGTGATGCCGGCCTGCTGCGCGAGCGCCAGTGCAGTCGTGAACCGGTTCTCTGCTTCCGCGAAGAGCTGCAGGTTCGTGATTTCCGGACCTTCGTCGATTGCCGCCGAGCACATCGCCATGCCGAGGCTGGCGAGGCTGAAGCCGGCGTAGAGCACGCTCGCAGCACGCAGCGAATCACGCTTCGCGACCTGATCGTCCGTGAACGTCTCGAGCGCACGGAACGCGTTGTCGGCCGACCACCGCGCCACGGACAGCGGTGTGTAGATGCCCGGTCCCTGGGCCGAGGTGCACCCCGAGGTACCGTAGATCCCGCCCGGCTGGGTGTTCGCGTCGCGGCGATCGTACGGCCACTGCGCGGCGCCCAGCTGCGCGTCCGAGAACTCGTCACCAATGATGCCCGTCACCATGATCGCGGCACCGAGGGCACACTCGAAGTTGCCGATCGCACCGTTCACGAGCAGCGCGGCGGCATCCGGCGACTCCAGGTTGTCCGCCGGAAGCAGGCCGGGCGCCGAAACGTCCAGCCATTTGTCGGTACTGCACGCGGTCGTTGCGAAGATCGCGAGCATGCACGCCGCCAGCATCCTCCGCGAGGAGCCCCGAGCGTGCCTTTCATTGCGCATCGTCATCGTTACGTCTCCTCAGAAGCTGACGCGGAAGGTGGTCACGAACGTCGCGAGCTGCGGCAGGTTGCTCTGCTCGAGTCCGACGTTGCCGCCCTCCAGGAACATGTTCTCCGGGTCGAGGCCGGTGTAGCTGGTCCAGGTGTGCAGGTTACGCGCGGCGACGTTGACCGAGCCGGCGTTTGCTCCGATGCGGCTCATGATCGAGCTGGGCACCGCGTACTGCAGCGAAATCTCGCGCAGCTTTGCGAAACTTGCATCGCTGAACACGAACGTGCGCAGCGGCCCGTTGCTGCGGATCTGCGCGATGCGCGCCGCATCGTACTCCTCCGGGTAGTAGTTCTCCCGGCAGAGCGAGAACACCTGGCAGCGGGCACGCATGTTGTTGTCGAGCTTCCGGTAACCGGTCTTGACGTCGACCAGCGCGTAGAGCGTGAGCTGGTTCCAGAAACGCAGGTTCGTCGAGACCGAACCCTCGAAGGAAGGCGTCGTGCGGCCGACGAACAGGCGCGGCGCCACGACCTGACCGGAAGCGTTGTAACAGGGAGTCACGCCGCCTGCACCGTCGTCACACATGATGTTCGAGACCGTGTTCGTGCCCGCGTCGTAATCGGCACTCACTACCTTCTCGGCGAACCATGAACGCGGCGCGTAGCCGATCTTGTGCTGGATGTAGCCGCTGATGATCGTGGTGTCGCCACCGACGAGCTGGGTGACCTCGGCGCCGTTGGTCGCGGCCGAGACGGTCGCGCTCCAGCCGAAGTTGTCACGACGCATCAGCTGCAGGTTGAGCATCGCCTCGATGCCGCGGTTCACGATCTCGCCTGCATTGACGTAGCGCGGCTGCGTGAAGCCCGACGACGGCGCAGACGAACGCAACAGGATCGCGTCAGTCGTCCGCTTGTGATAGTACGTGAACTCGAGGCCGACACGATCCTGCCAGAGTGCGGCGTCGAAGCCGGCCTCGATCTCGTGGCCACGCTCCGGGCCGAGCTCGGGATTGCCCACCGTGTTCGGTGTCACGGCCGGTGTGTCGAACGGACCAGTGATCGCCGAGTACGTGCGCAGCGCCGAGAACGACAGCGGCTGCTGGCCGGACTGGCCGTACGCGAGTCGCAGCTTCAAGCCGTCGATGAAATCGGGCAGCCGCTCACCGATGGAAGGCTCCTCGTTCAGCACCCACGACAGGCTGGCCTTCGGGTAGACCACCCAGTCGAGGTCCGAGCCGAATGCACTGTTGTTGTCAACGCGCGCGGCTGCGGTCAGGAACAATCGACTGTTCAGGCCGAACTGCTGCTGCGCATAGACGCCCAGTGTGTTGTTGTCGAGATAGTCGTCGGACGTCAGCGTCTTGCGCGCCGTTGTCTCGACCGTTTCCAGGCCCGGCGCCGCGAACTCGTTACCCTGCACGCCGATGTACTCGATCTTCTTCTGGTAGTACTGCACGCCGAACGACGTGGCCGACGAGATCCTGTCGTTGATGTTCGTGTTCACCGTCGCCGCGTAGTCGAACGTGTTGTTGTAGTGCGTGCGGCGCGACTGGAACTTGTAGCCCAGGCTGGTCGTCGGCCCGAGGAAGTACAGCATCGTGTCAGCCTGCGGCGAAATGCGCGGCTGATACTCCTCATTCTGCTCTGCGGTGAAGTCCGTGCCGACGGTAAGGCGCTGCGTCAGCCACGGGAAGGTGTTCCAGCTGCCGGTGACGCTCGCCGTGAAACGGTCGATCCCCTGCGTCGCGTCGAACAGGTAGTAGCGCTCCGGCGGCGCACTCTGGAAGCCGCGCGTAAAGCCGCAGCCATACGGCGACGACGCGGTGCAGTTCTCGCCAAGCAGCGCCGGGTTCGAGAATACCGCACCCCACATCGCACCACCGCAGCCACCCTCGCACGAAAGCTGGACATCATTCTTCACGTAGCCGACGCTGACCGAAACGTCGACATTCTCGTGCGGCAGGATCTGCAGGTTCGCGCGCGTGCTGACCTGCTCCTTCCAGTTGTTGCGCTCGGCGCCTTCCGCATCCTCCATGTCGAAGCCGAGATAATAGCGCAGCGACTCCGCTCCACCCGATACGCTCGCACTGTACTCCTGCGTGCGACCCGTGCGGAAGATCGGGCGGCCTGCATCCGCTTCACGCTGCGTGATGTTCAACGACTGAACCTCGCCGCTCGGCGCACGCCAGTAGTTCACCGGCATCCGGCCTTCCGGATTCATGAACCAGTTCGCTCCCTGCGACGTCGAGAGCGTGTAGCGCGTGCCGCCCGGCGCACCCTTCTTCGTGATGATGTTGATCACGCCGCGCGACGCTTCCGTGCCGTACAGCGTCGCGGCAGCAGGCCCCTTCAGGATCTCGATGCTCTCGATGTCGTCGGGGCTGAAGTCGTTCAGACGTGAAACGACGCCCGAACTGAACGCCTGGATCGAGATCCCCGAACCGGTCTCGTTCAGTACGCGCACGCCGTCCACGTAGATGAGCGGATCGCCCGACAGCGAGAACGTCGACGTACCGCGCACGCGCACGACCGAACCGCTGCCGACCATACCCGTACCCGGCATGATCACCACGCCCGGCGCACGACCATTGATCAGGTCCTGAACCGAGGAGATCGGCGCGATCTCGACCGTCTCCGCCGCATTCACCGAGGCGATCGAGTTGCCGATCGCACGGCGCTGCGTCCCGCCGACCTGACCCGTCACCACGATCTGATCGAGCGCCAGTGCCGACTCCGACAGCTCGATTCGCAGGTCCGATGTGCCGACGGCTACCGTCGCACTCGCGTCACGATAGCCCAGCATGACCACCCGGACCATCACCTGCGCGCCCGTCAGACCCGTCAGGGCAAAACGACCGTTCGCATCGGTCACCGTGCCACGGTCCGTGCCTTCCGCGTATACCTGCGCCCCCGCCAGCGGTCGCAACGATCCGCTCGAGACAACAGTCCCGATGACACTGCCACTCTGCCCTGCGGCAGGCGCCGCAAGCGCCAGCAGTCCAGCCACCGCCAAACAGAGTCCCGGGGAAAGCGACCGGCGCATGCGCATCCATCCGCGCGCCGGAGGTTGGCCCTTCTGCCGCATGACTGCCTCCTGAATGCCGTGACTGGAACGGGAACCCCACGCAGACGGCGCGAACAGCGGTTGGGAACCGCGAATGCACCATCGCACACGATACTGCCCAAGAATTTGTATACACCATGGTAGGCGTCGGCCGGAGCGGCCGCAAGGATTTCGTGGCGCGGCGGAGAGCAGTTTTCGAAGCCAGCCGTCTGGCCGCGACGATTTCGTGGCGCGGCCGGACGCGGCCGGACAACGATCTCGAAGCGGGTCGTCCACACCCGATGGACGCCGCCACGAGTCGACGCCGCTCCGACTGGAGCACCGGTCAGGTCGAATGCCGGCCGTCGCGCGCGCCCTGCCGGCGGGGAACAGCTGCCGCGCCTGTGGCCTCGCGCTGGGGGCGCTTCCGGGTCGGCCACGACCCGGCCAGCCTTGCCGTCGGCCTGACGCCGTCTCACATTGTATACAGTTCCATATACCTTCCGCGGCGCGGCCGGGGGCCTTCCCGGCAGCGCAATCGTCACAGGAACCGCTCACGGGGCTCTCCGGCCCAGATGATTCGAGGCATTTCCATGCGCAAGCGCCCGTCATGCAGGCCACGATTCCTGGCCTTCCTGCTGCTGGCGGTATTCACGCCGCTCGATGTCCGGGCCCAGGCGCAGCCTGAGGCGTGCCCATGGGACGTTGTGATCCGTAGCGGCCGGGTCCTGGACGGTGCGGGCAACCCGTGGATCCTTGCGGACGTGGCGATCCGCGATGGCCGGTTTGCGCGTGTCGGGCGCGTGGAAGGCTGTGGGCAGCGCGAGGTCGATGCGACAGGCCGCTACGTCTCGCCCGGCTGGATCGACATGATGGACCAGTCGGGGGGGATACTGCCGCGCAACCCGTTGGCGGAGAACAAGCTGCTGATGGGTGTAACGACGGCGATCGGCGGCGAGGGCGGCCCGCCGGTGCCGGTGGATTCGCTGCCGTCGTATTTCCGGCGGCTGGAGAACCAGGGCATCAGCATCAACTTCGGGACATACGTCAGCCACGGGAACGCACGCAGTCCGGTTCTGGGCAACAGCTCCCGTGCGCCGACAGCCGCCGAGATGGAGCGGATGAAGGGGATCATCGCGCGCGCGATGGAGGCGGGTGCGATCGGGATGACGACGGCGCTGATCTATCCGCCGCTCTCCTACACGACGACGGCGGAGCTGATCGAGACGGCCCGCGTAGCGGGTTCATACGGCGGCATCTATGCGAGTCACATCCGCGGCGAGGGCCGCGAGCTGGTGGAGGCAGTGGCGGAGGCGATCGAGATCGGCGAGAAAGGCGGCCTGCCGGTCGAGATCTTCCATCTGAAGGCGGCCTATCAGCCTGGGTGGGGCACGCTGATGGGTCGTGCCGGTGCCCTGATCGATTCGGCGCGTGCGCGCGGCGTGGACGTCGCCGCGGACCTGTACCCATACACGGCGGGCGGCACCGGCCTGGAGGCTACGATTCCGGCGTGGGCGCATGAGGGTGGGGTTGATTCGTTGCGCGCGCGTCTCGCGCGGCCGGACGTGCGCGCGCGTATGAAGCGTGAGCTGCAGACGGGCTCGCCCGGGTGGTGGAACATCGTGGAGGCGGCCGGCGGCTGGGACGGTGTCGTGCTCGTGAACGCGCGCAACGAAGCGAACGCGCGGTTCGAGGGCAGGACGCTTTCAGCGATCGCGCGCGAGACCGGCAAGGACCCGGCAGACGCGGCGTGGGACATCGTTGCGGCAGGCCGTGGCCGTGTCATGGCGATCTACCACATGATGTCGGAGCAGGACATCGATACGGCGCTGCAGTTCCCGTGGGTGAGTATCGGCAGCGATGCGGGTGCGGCGCTGAGTCCCGGTTCAGCGGACGTGCTTGGCCTGCCGCATCCGCGCAGCTACGGCACCTTCCCGCGCGTGATCGCGCGGTACGTGAAAGAGCGCGGCGTACTGACGCTGCCCGATGCGATCCGTCGGATGACCTCCTGGCCGGCCACGCGCATGCGGTTGGCGGACCGGGGTGTAATCCGCACGGGAGCGTGGGCGGACGTCGTCGTTTTCGATCTCGACACGCTGGCGGATCGCGCGACGTACGATAATCCTACGCCCTACCCCGAGGG
>CAYLME010000136.1:0-9389 GCA_964384585.1 uncultured Gemmatimonadaceae bacterium
TCTGCATGGCACGCGGCGCCGCCAGCCGCTTCATGCCGTAGTCGTAGAGCTGTGCATGACTGAACGCACGCTCGTGCACGATGCGGCCGTGCTGTGTCACGACCAGTACGGCGCCCGGAATCTCTGCGCGGGCTGCTGCATCCGTGAGGATGCTGTCCGCGCGCGCGAGCGAGCCGGCGGAAACGGACGGCGCCCGCGCGACGGCGACCGGCGCACATGCGAAGGCCAGGGCGAGGGCCGGTGTCAGGAGTCGCCGAGCGTGAGGCGAGAGGTATCGGTCCGCGGTCATTACGACAGGATCCCGTGGGATGGGCGGTTACGCAATGGTTCATCCCGCGCGCTGTGTGCCTCGGCGACGGGACGGCTTACGCCGGTTTCGCCTGCCTCGACCGCGGAAGTCCCATACTGGCCCAACACCATGGCTGCTTCGCTTTCACGCTTCGGGGGTAAGAGTCGTCACGCGTGGTAGAGCGTAGACAGACATCGAGCCGGAGGAATCATGGTCGAGCAGACGACGCCCTACGGGATCAGCACCTCGGTACCGCTGTCATACGAGCAGGCGGTTGCACGCACGAAGGAGGAGCTCGCGAAGGAAGGATTCGGCGTACTCAGTGAGATCGACGTTTCCGCAACGCTCCAGAAGAAACTGAACGTCGATTTCCGGCCGTACATCATCCTCGGCGCCTGCAATCCGCCGCTCGCGCACCGGGCGCTGACGGCAGAGCAGGACATCGGGCTGCTGCTGCCGTGCAACGTGGTGGTATATGCTGCGGACGAGGTAGGCCGCAGTGTCGTCGCCGCGATGGATCCGGTAGCTGCGCTCGGTCTCACGGGCAACAGGAGCATCGAGCCGGTCGCGCAGGACGTGAAGCAGCGTTTGCAGCGTGCGCTGACGGCGCTCGAAAACGGCTGAAGGCTCCGCCGCTACTGCAGCACCGCCGTCAGGCGCGCGAGGTTGTCAATCAACTTGCCGTACCACGGTCGCGCGCGCCACTCGTCGAGGGTCAGTTCGCGAGCACGGTCGAGGAACTCGGCTTCGACAGCGCGCAGGTCACGCACGACGGCGGCGTCGTATGCGACGAGTGTGATCTCGAGATTCAGCGTGAACGACCGCATGTCCAGGTTGCTGGAACCGATGACGGCGACGTCATCATCGATGCTCACGTGCTTTGAGTGCAGCAGTTCCGGCGCACCGAGGAGGAACAGCCGGACGCCGGCCTGGAGCAGCTGCTCGTAGTACGAGTGCTGCGCATGGTGCACGACGAACTGGTTGCTCACGCCGGCCGTGATCAGGGTAACGTCCACGCCGCGCTGCGCCGCACTCGTGATTGCAATCATGAGCGAGTCATCGGGCACGAAGTACGGTGTCGTGATGCATACCGTGCGGCGTGCCGCGTGGATCAGGCTCGTGAAGAGTTTGAGGTTGTTGTCGTTGTCGTATCCGGGCCCGCTCGGCAGGATCTGACACAGCGCCTCGCCGCCCCAGCTCGGTAGCAGTGCGCGCTCCGGCGGCTGCTGCGCGTCGAACGGTGCACCGCCCTCGGAGAACCAGTCGGTCAGGAACACGGCATTGACCTCGAGCACGACCGGGCCGCGAACACACGTGACCATCTCGACGTAGCGCATGCCGCTGCGCAGGTTGCGACGGCGCGAATAGCTGGCATCGATCATGTTGAGCGAGCCGGTGAACGCGACCCTTCCATCGATGACGACGAGCTTGCGATGGTTGCGCAGGTCGGGCCGGTTCCAGGCATTGGACAGCGGTCTGAACGGCAGCGACCAGTGCCAGTCCACGCCCGCCCTGGTCAGCCGCTCGGCCATCTCGCGCCGGCGCGGGAATCGCCGCGACGCCATGTGGTCGATGAGGAGGCGAACGGCGACGCCGCGGCGCACGGCATTCTCGAGTGCGACGAAGAACACTTCGGTCGTCGCATCGAGCGCCATGATGTAGAACTCGATGTGCACGAACGAACCCGCGTCATCTACGGCCGCGGCCATCCTGCGGATCGCCTCGCCATAGCCGGGGATCAGCTCGACCGTATTGCCTGCACAGGCAGGCATGCCACCGAGCGCTTCGTTGAGTGCGATGACGGGCGTGTAGCGGTCAGGCAGGGAGGGTCGAAAGTAGGGCTCGAGGTCGGGTTCGTCCTGCGCCTCGTCCACGCGTGTGGCGATCAGCTCGTCGGCCGTACGCTGCATCTGCCGTCGGCGGCGCGAGAGCTTGGGACTGCCGATCAGGAAGAACAGCGCGAGCCCGAGGAACGGCAGCAGCACGATGAGCATGAGCCACGCCGTCGCGGCGCCCGGTGTACGATTGCGCGGTACCACGAACAGGGCGCCGATAACGATCAGCCACGACAGCACGTATGCAATGTCGTGGCTGGGCCAGAGTGCGAACACGGTGGATTATCTCGGCGCGACCGCTTCCGGGCGCGGCACCCGCGCAGACGCGGCCACGGCGAGCGCGGAAAGCACGACTACGATGTGCGCACAGCGACGGCAGTGCCGTGTTGTCTCGTGCATGCCCGGACGCCCTCCTGCTGTTGGTCTCGACGACCCGAGTGTCACGTACGCGGCGAACCGATCGTGGTCGTGCGTCGCGGTCGGGGCTCACTCTCCGCCGAGTACGTGCTCCAGCGATTCCATACCCACCAGCACCTCGCGCGGCTTGGAGCCGTCCGGCGGCCCGAGGATCCCCGCGTGATGCAGCTGATCGATGATGCGCGCGGCGCGGCCGTAGCCGACACGCAGTCGACGCTGCAGCAGTGACGTCGAGCCCTGGTTGTGCTGCATGCAGATCTCGGCCGCCTGACGGAACAGCTCGTCGCGCTCCTCGAGCATTTCGATCTGGTCATCGGCCTCGGCGCTGGCCTCGCGCGAGCGCACGTACTCGAGGATGTCGTCTTCGGCACGCGGCTGATCGACGGCCTGCTCACGGTACCACGACATCAGCCGTTCGGTATCCTCGGTGGAGAGATACGCGCCCTGGATGCGCACGGGATCCGACGTGCCCGGCGGCAGGAAGAGCATATCGCCGTTGCCGAGCAGTGCGTCAGCACCGTTCTGGTCGAGGATCGTGCGCGAATCGACCTTCGAGCTGACACGGAAGCCGATACGGCACGGGAAGTTCGCCTTGATCAGACCGGTGATGACGTTCACGCTCGGCCGCTGCGTCGCGACGATCAGGTGGATGCCGATCGCGCGTGCCTTCTGAGCGAGCTGTGCGAGCGGTTTCTCGATCTCCGCCTGCACGGTCATCATCAGGTCCGCCAGTTCGTCCACGACGACGACGATGTAGGGCAGCGGTCCCTCGGCGTATGTCCACCGTTCGGGATCGTGCTCGTCACCCACGGGCTCCGCGCGCTTGAGCGGGATCTCGTCTGCAACGCGCTGGTTGAACTCCGCGAGCGAGCGCGTGCCGTTCACGGACAGCAGCGCGTAGCGACGTTCCATCTCCATCACCGCCCACTTCAGCACCGTTGCCGCATCCTGCGGATGCGTGACGACGGGATGACGCAGGTGCGGCAGGTCGGCGTACATGCTCAGCTCGACCATCTTCGGGTCGATCATGAGCAGTCGCAGCGAGCGCGGCGAATGACGGTAGATGAGTGACGTGATCAGGGTATTGATGCAGATCGACTTGCCCGAACCCGTTGCACCCGCGATCAGCAGGTGCGGCATGCGTGCGAGATCGGCGACGTACGGCTTGCCGGTAAGATCGCGACCGAGCGCGAGCGGCAGCGTGCCGCGCGCCTTCTGGAACGCATTCGTCTCCAGCAGCGGTCGCAGGTAGACCGTCTCGGGCTCGGGGTTCGGCACTTCCACACCGACGGCGCCCTTCCCCGGGATCGGCGCGACGATGCGGATGCTCGGTGCGCGCAACGCGAGCGCGAGGTCGGCATCGAGCGCGGCGATGCGGTTCACCTTCACGCCCGGCGCAGGCACGACCTCGAACTGCGTGACGACAGGTCCCGTTGTACGTCCTGCGATCTGACCTTCGACCTTGAACGTGCGCAGTGTCTGAATCAGCACGTCGCCGAGGCGGTCCAGCTCGGTGGCGCTGAGCGCGCTATCGCGCGCAACACCTTCACTCAGCAGTTGCACCGGCGGCCTGTCATCGGAGCCGGGATTGCCGGTGTCCTCGAGCAGCGCGTCACTCTTCGCCGGCTTCCTGGCGCGGAGCGGACCCAGTGCCGCGCGTGCGCCATCCGTGAGTGCGCGCGCCGTCGCCTTGACTACGCTCTCCTCCGGTGCGGCCTCCGGCACGGGCGCGTGCGAGGCGAATGCGGGTACAGGCTCCGGCTCGTCGTGTAGGACGTCGTCGTCCACGGCTGCTTCGCGCTCCGGCCAGCCGAGCGTCGCGATCGTCAGTCCGATCAGCAGGATGACGAACGTGATCAGCGCGCCGACGATGCCGACCACGGCGACGAGCGGTACTGCGAGGGTGCGACCGATCCATCCGGCCGCGGCCTCCGGCAGAAACGCCGTTGTCTCGAACTGCGCGTTCGCGGACCACAGTGCGGCGATCGCGGGCAGCAGGAACGCGAGCCCGGCGAGGAACGCGGCCCAGCGGCCGGCGGCGGAGCTGTCGAGCCAGCCGAACAGGCGCGCACCGGAGAGCACCAGCACGACCGGCACGAGCAGGATGCCCGCACCGAACAGGCCGAAGCCGGCGCGCGCGAGGAAAGCGCCGAGTACGCCCATGATGTTGCCATCGGGGAAGAGCGTGCTCGCTGCTTCACCAAAAAGCGTAATGGGAATCAGGCTGAGGCCGACGAACAGGGCAAGCGCGAGGATCGCAAGCCCGAGAAGCTGTCGTCGCTGAGATTCATTCAGCATGGCGGAAAAGATAGCGTCAGCGCCCGCCGTAGAACAGCGGCCGTTGGCAGGGGGTCGTGGCTGGTCTACTTTGCCGTCCGGGCGCCGGCCAATCGGGCGGTTCCGGTTGCGACCACCACTGGAGGGGACGTGTTGACCGCGCTCATCGTCGTCATTGTGATCGGCCTCATCATCTCCTTCACATGCTCGATCCTCGAGGCGGTGCTGCTGTCGATATCGCACTCGCACGTCGCGCTGATGCAGGAGCGCGGTGAGCGCGCCGGCGACCTCATGGCACGGATGCGCGCGAACCTCGACGAGCCGATCGCGGCGATCCTGACACTGAACACGATCGCACATACGGCCAGTGCGTCGGTGGGTGGTGCATACGCATTGCGCCTCTGGGGCGAGGCCTGGATCGCACTGTTCTCGGCAGGGCTCACTGTCGCGATCCTCGGGGTGTGGGAGGTCCTGCCGAAGACGATCGGCGCGACGTACTGGAAGCGCCTCGCGGCGCCGACCGCGTATGTGCTCCGCGTGCTCATCGTAGTGCTCAAGCCGATCCTGATCCCGCTCGCGTGGTTCAACCGGCTGATCACGCCGAAAGGCAAGAAAGGACCGACCGTCTCACGCGCGGAGATCGAAATCCTGGCTGAGATCGGACGGCGTGAGGGCACGCTCGACGAGGAAGAGTGGAAGGTCGTCACGAACGTGATGAACCTGAGCGAGATTCGCGTGGACGAGGTGATGACGCCGCGTACGCGCGTGATCGCTCTCGATGCCGACGACGGTCTGGACGGCGCACTCGATCTGTTCACGCAGCATGGGCACCGCCGCTATCCGGTCTACGAAGAGACGATCGACGAGATCACCGGCATCATAACGGTGAGCGACCTGCTGCGCGCACGACAGCAGCCCGATGCGGATCTGCGCTCGATCCTGCGCCAGCCGCGCTTCGTTCCCGAGAGCAAGCCCGTCGAGGACCTGATCCGCGAGATGCGCCGCGACCGCATCAGCATGGCCGTCGTAATCGACGAGTACGGCGGCACGGCGGGCATCGTCACGCTCGAGGACCTGTTCGAGGAGATCATCGGCGACATCCGGGACGAGCACGACCCGGACTTCGAGGCGATCCGCCGCATGCCGGACGGCTCATGGCGCATCTCCGGCGGCACGAGCATCTATGAGGTGAACGACCGCCTGGGCCTGGACCTGCCGGAAACGGATCATGCGACGATTGCCGGCTACCTGATCGAGCGTCTCGGGCGGCTCGGCAAGCAGGGCGACGTGGTCGAGGCGCCTGGCGCGCGCTTCGAGGTCGTGTCCACGGAGGGTCGGCGGATCGAGTGGATCAGGGTGCGGCTCAGTGCGGACGGCGGGAGGGCCGGGAACGCTGGGCCGGCTGGGCCGTCGGGACCGTAAGGGCGCCTACGGCCCGGCCGGCCCTGACCTCACACCCCCACCGCTTCCTTCCGCTCCTCCATCCAGCGCTCCACGAACTTCGTGTCGAAGTTGCCGCTGACGAAGTCGTCGTCCGCCATCAATTCGAGCAGGAAAGGCGTCGTGGTGTGTACGCCTTCGATGATCAGCGACTCGAGCGCGAGGCGCATGCGCGCAATCGCCTCGTCACGCGTGTTGGCGTGCACGATCAGCTTGCCGATCAGCGAGTCGTAGTTGGGCGGCACGCGGTAGCCGGCGTACGCGTGCGAGTCGACGCGCACACCCGGGCCGCCGGGCGGATGGAAGATCGAGATGACGCCGGGGCTCGGTGCAAAGTTGCGCGCGGGGTCCTCGGCGTTGATGCGGCACTCGATCGCGTGGCCGCGATACTCGACCGCGTCCTGTGACGGGACGGAGAGGTGCTCGCCGGCCGCGACGCGGATCTGCTCCTTCACGAGATCGATCCCGGTCACGAGCTCCGTAACCGGGTGCTCGACCTGGATGCGCGTGTTCATCTCCATGAAGTAGAAGCTGCCGTCTTCATCCAGCAGGAACTCCACGGTTCCCGCCGAGAAGTAGCCGATCGCCGCGGCACCGCGCACCGCGGCCTCGCCCATGCGCGCGCGCAGGTCCTCGTCTACTGCAATCGACGGTGCTTCCTCGATCAGCTTCTGGTGGCGACGCTGCAGTGAGCACTCGCGCTCACCCAGGTGCACGATCTGGCCGTAGCGATCGCCGATGAGCTGTATCTCGATGTGACGTGGCCGGACCAGGTATTTCTCGAGGTAGACGGATGCATCACCGAACGCGCTGCGCGCTTCGTTCTGCGCCATCTGGAACAGCTGCAGGAACTGCTCTTCCGAGAGTGCGACGCGCATGCCCTTGCCGCCGCCGCCCGCCGCTGCCTTGATGATGACCGGAAAACCGATCGAGCGTGCGACAGCGAGTGCTTCCGGTGGATCCTCGATCGCGCCCTCACTGCCCGGTACGGTCGGCACGCCCACGCTCATCATCGTCTTGCGTGCCATCGCCTTGTCGCCCATGCGACGGATCGATTCCGGCGATGGTCCGATGAACGTGATGTCGCTGCGGTCGCAGATCTCGGCGAACTCGGCGTTCTCGGCGAGGAATCCGTAACCGGGATGGATCGCATCGGCGCCCGTGACTTCGGCGGCCGCGATGAGGCGCGGGATGTTCAGATAGCTGCCCACAGCGGGCGGCGGCCCGATGCAGACGTCTTCATCGGCAAACCGGACGTGCAGCGACTCGCGGTCGGCTTCGCTGTAGACAGCGACGGTGCGCACGCCCATCTCGCGGCACGCGCGGATCACGCGGAGCGCGATCTCACCGCGGTTCGCGATCAGAACCTTGCGAAACATGATTTCGTCAGTGTGCGGACGTGAAGCGCGGCGCACCGGGCATTGCCGGAGCGCCGCGTGACTGCTCGCCAGTGCGGCATCAGGCCGGCTCGATGCGGAACAGGACCTGGCCGTATTCGACCGGGTCCCCGTTCTCGACGAGGATCTGGCGGACGACGCCGTCAACCTCGGACTCGAGCTCGTTCATGAGCTTCATCGCCTCGAGGATGCAGAGCGTCTGTCCCTTGTGCACCGTGCTGCCGACCTCGACGTAGGCAGGCGCTTCCGGCGCGGGCGCGCGATAGAACGTGCCTACCATCGGCGACGTGATGTCCGTCAGGTTCGACGCCGCCGGCTCCTCGGCCACTGGCGCTTCCTGCACCGACGGAGCCGGGTCCGACGACGGCGCTGCCGCACCGGCGGCGGCCGGCAGCGCCACGGCGGGCGCAGGCACCATCGATGGTACGGTCGCGACCGTGGCGGTTGGTGTCTTCGAGATCCGGATGCGCGTACCGGCGCGATTGATCTCGAGCGTGTCGATGCCGCTCCCGTCAACGGCCTCGATCAGGCCCTTCAGGAAGTCCAGATCCATCATCAACTGGACCTGTCCGCCGGCATCGCGCGGCTGGCCGTTCGTGGCTGCCGTCGTCTTCTTTCGTCCGCTGCTCGCGGCCATGCTCAGCTCCTCACAGCAGCGGCCGCCGGTCCCGGCGCCGCCGCTCGACCCAGCCGGCCCGCTAGCCCGCGAATCGCGAGCGCGTAGCCAGCCGGACCGAAACCCTGGATGATCCCTGCCGCACGCGCGGCCAGCAGCGAACGCTGCCGGAACTCCTCGCGCGCACTCAGGTTCGTCAAATGCACTTCCACGAACGGGCGGTCCACGCCGACCAGCGCGTCCAGCAGGGCTACGCTCGTGTGCGTATAGCCGCCCGCGTTCACCACGAATCCAGCGACGCGGGGCGCCGCGTCATGAATGTAGTCGATCAGCGCCCCTTCCGCGTTGGCCTGAAACGTTTCGACTTCCAGGCCGAATTCCTGCCCCACTCGTACGCACCCGGCATCGATCTCCGCAAGGGTCACGCTGCCGTAGAGCTCCGGCTCGCGCTGGCCCAGCAGGTTCAGGTTCGGCCCGTGAACGACGCCGATCCTCATCGCTTCAGGCTCTGCAGCCACGTCCGAAACATCTCGAGATCCTCGTCCTCCTCCTCGTCCTCGGCACGCTGCGCCGGGGCCGATTCGGAGCGCGACCCGCCCTCGAAGCGCAATCTCGCTTCGGGGTGGGCGTGCGGTCGTGGCGCGACGTCCGCCAGCGCGATCGTCGGATCCCAGATCTCCGCGGACGGTTGCGCCGCCTCGCTCACCGCCTCGGCTTCCTGCAGCTCCAGCAGGCTCTCGTCCGCCGCGGACTCGGCAAGCAGGGGCTCGACCCGCTCCGGTCCGTCCAGCTCGAACGGCAGCGGCTCGACCTGATCTGACCCGGCCAGCTCGAAAGGCAGCGGCTCGGCCTCATCTGACCCGGCCAGCTCGAAGGGCAGCGGCTCGGCCTCATCTGACCCGGCCTGCTCGAAGGGCAGCGGCTCGGCCTCATCCGACTCGGACAGCTCGAACGGCAGCGGCTCGCCGGGCGTGTCGTCCACGTCTGCGCCGAGTGCGGCCAGGTCGAACGGCAGCGGCTCGGCAGCCGGGTAACCCGGCTCGGTACCGATCTCCTCGAAGTCGAACGGCAGGGGCTCGGCACCCCGCTCCTCCCCGCACTCCTCTCCAGTCTCGTCC
>CAYLME010000137.1:0-9314 GCA_964384585.1 uncultured Gemmatimonadaceae bacterium
CGACGCGGTGAAGCAGAACCTCGCGGCGGGGCTCAGGCGGGTGTTCGATCCGGCCGGCATCCTCGCGCCGGGCAGGTGGCCGTGAGCAGGAGCGAAGCAGACGTGGTCAGCAAGGAATCGGCGGATCCGGCCCGCCGCGCCCTGGACGTGCTGCGTGCGGAGGAGGAGCGGCTGCTCGCGTGCGTGCACTGCGGCTTCTGCCTGAATGCGTGCCCCACGTACACGCGCCTGGGCGATGAAGCGGACTCGCCGCGCGGCCGGCTGGTGCTGATGCGAGCGGTCGCCGAGGGCAGACTGGAGCCGGATTCCGAGGCATTCGCACACCACATCGACCAGTGTCTCGGATGTCGGGCCTGCGAGACGGTCTGTCCGTCGGGTGTCGAGTACGGCTTCCTGCTGGAGCGTGCGCGCAGCGTCATCGCGGCTGAGCACGGCACCGGCCCCCTGTCAAAGCTGTTGCTGGCGGGTTTTGCGACCCGCGGCGCCTCGCTCGTCAGTTCTGCCATTGGCCGGATGCTGCGTGCGGGCGGCATTGCGCGCGCTCTGGCGCGGCGCACGCCGAAACGGTTCGGCACCATCCGCACCGGGCTCGCGATGCTGGCCGCGACGGAGCCGTGGCCGGCGCTTCGGCGCGGGTCGGAGCAGGCGGTATCCACGGAGCGCCATGCGGTTTCCACCGGCCCGGTGCAGAGCACCGCGCTGGGACAGCCGGGCGAGCCGGACTCACCCGACACGCCAGCGGGTGACAACTACGAGTACGCCGCGCCACATGCCCGGGCTGGAGAGGTGCCTGCCGGTACGGGAATGGGCGTGATGACGGAGGCAGGCGACGCGGCCGCGGCCAGGCGGCCCCGCGTCGCAATGCTGCATGGCTGCGTGCAGGACGGCCTGTTCGGCCGCGTGAACGCGGCGACGATGCGCGTGCTGCGCGCGAACGGCTGCGAGATCGTGGACGTGCCGGCGCAGGCATGCTGCGGCGCGCTGCATGCGCATTCGGGCGCCCTGCACGTCGCGCAGCACCTCGCGCGTCGCAACATCGAAGCATTCGAGGCCGCGCGTGTCGACTACATCATCGTGAATGCGGCTGGCTGCGGCGCGATGATGAAGGAGTATGGTGCGCAGCTGGAAACGGATCCGGAATGGGCAGAACGCGCGGCGCGGCTCTCGTCGAACGTGCGCGACCTGTTCGAGTTCCTGGTCGAGCGAGGCGTACGGACCGGTGCGCCGCTGCCGTTGCGTGCAACGTACGACGCGCCGTGCCACCTGCATCACGCACAGCGTATCACACGCGCGCCGCTCGATGTCCTCGCGGCGATACCGGAACTCATGATGATTCCGCTCGACGATGCGGAGGAATGTTGTGGCGGCGCGGGGGTGTACGGCATCCAGCACCCCGAGCTGGGCGGCCGCATCGTTTCGGACAAGCTGGACGCGATCGCGCGCACCGGTGCGCAGATCGTGCTGACGCCCAATCCGGGCTGCATCATGCAGATCGGTGCCGGCCTCGTGCTGCGTGGTGACGACCGCGCGGTGCTGCATCCCATCGAGCTGCTGGACGAAAGCTACCGGCGCGCCGGCCTTACACACGGACACGAATGAATACGCTTCAACCGCAACACGACCGCGCAGCGGTCTCGCGCGCCCTCGGCATCGACTGGGACGACGCGCGTGCGCGCGTGCTGCGTCGTGTGCGCAGCTATGTGGGTCATGAAACGCCGAGTGCTCATCCGGAGCTGATCGACGCGCTCGCGGCGGAAGTGGCGGCCGATCTGCGCGCGGCCGGTGCGACGGTGACGTCGCACGCGGCACCGGGCCTGGGCACGAACCTGGTTGCGGACGTGGCGGGCGCGACCGGGGAAGCGCCGGTGCTGCTGCTGGCGCACATCGACACCGTGCATCCCGTCGGCGCGTTCGGTGGCAATGCGCTGCGCCAGGAGAACGGACGCGCGATCGGTCCGGGTGTCTTCGACATGAAGAGCGGCGCTGCGCTGCTGGTCGAGGCGTTGACGCTTCTTCACGAGCGTGGCGAGCGGCCGCGTCGCCCCGTGCGCTACCTGGTGACGTGCGACGAGGAGATCGGCTCGCACAGCTCGCGCGCGCTGATCGAGGAACATGCGCGTGCTGCTGCGGCCGTGCTCGTACCAGAGCCGTCGATGCCGGACGGCGGTGTCAAGACGCGGCGCAAGGGTGTTGCGACGTACCGCATCGAAACGACCGGCGAAGCAGCACATGCGGGGATCGACCCGGGCCTCGGGGTCAGCGCGTCACACGAACTGGCGCATCAGCTGCTGAACGTCCTCGACCTGGCGGATCACGCTCGCGGCACAACGCTGAATGTCGGCATGATGGGCGCCGGCACCGCATCGAACGTGATTCCCGGGCAGGCGTGGGCGACGATCGACGTGCGCATCGCGGAGCCGGCCGAGGGCGAGCGTGTGCACCAGTCGCTGCTCGCGCTGCAGCCGCACGATGTGCGTGCGAAGGTACGCGTGATTCCGACCGAGCATCGCGGCCCGCTCGTGCGGACGCCGGGCGTCGTTGCGCTCTATGAGCACGCGCGCACTCTCGCCGCCGAGCTCGGTCAGGAACTGGGCGAGGGCGGTACGGGTGGCGGTAGTGACGGTTCTCTCGCCGCCGCGGTCGGAGCGGCAGTGCTCGACGGTCTCGGGCCGCGTGGCGCAGGTGCACACACGCTCGATGAATTCGTGTTCGTCGAGGACCTTCCCTTCCGACTCGCACTGCTATGCCGACTGCTGCAGACGCTCTGAGCATCCGCCCGCTCGAGACGCCGGATGAGCTGCGCGCGTGCCTGGCGCTGCAGGACGCGACGTGGGGTCCGGACTTCAGTGAGCGCGTGCCGTACGCCGTGCTCTGGTTCACGCGTCGCATCGGTGGCGTACTCATCGGAGCGTTCGACGCTCACGGCCTCGCCGGCTTCGTCTTCGGTGTGACGGGTTGGCGCGACGGCCGGCCGGTCCACTGGTCCGACATGCTGGCGGTGCGGAAGGATGTTCGTGACCGCGGCGTGGGGCTGCAGCTCAAGCGGGCACAGCGTGATGCACTGCTCGCAGCCGGAGTCAGGCTCGCGCAGTGGACGTTCGAGCCGCTCGAGTCGCGCAATGCGTACCTGAACCTGGTGCGCCTCGGTGGCATCACGCGTACGTACGAGCGGGACGTGTACGGCGAGTCGGATTCCCCGCTCCACGGCGTGATCGGTACGGACCGCCTGATCGTGGACTGGCACCTGGATTCGCAGCGCGTCGAGCGCAGCCTGGCGCGCGACCACGCGCCACGCTTCGATGCGACGTCGCTGCCCGCGATCAACGTCGTGGAAACGGCCAGCGGAATGCCCGTCTGCGGCGTGCTCGACACGGGCCGTACGGACGAGGCGGTGACGCTGCTCGTTCCGGCCGACATCGATCGCGTGCGGGCGGCGGATCGTCACGTCGCACGGACGTGGCGGGAGTGCACACGCACGGCCTTCGAGGCGTACCTCGCGCGCGGCTATACGGTGACGACGCTGGTGCGGATGGACGAACAGGTGAGCGGCTACGTGCTGGAGCGCGACTTCACGATCGGTTAGCGGGCTCGTTCCCTCTTCGAGTCGTAGAGCGCGCGGTCCGCTGCATCGATCAGCGCTTCCGGTGCACGCATCTCGGAATGGAACGCTGCGAAACCGGCGGCTGCGCCGATCGGGTCGTGGCCGAGCTTGCGCACTTCTTCCCGGTAGCGACTGAGCACGCGTTGCACGAAGACCGCGGCATCCGCTTCCGTCGCGTCCGCAAGCAGCACGAAGAACTCGTCACCCCCGTAGCGCGCGGCCAGGTTCATTGCGCGCGTCTCCTGGGCGAGTACGGTGCCGAACGCGCGCAGTGCGGCATCACCGGCGACGTGTCCGTGTGTGTCGTTGTAGTCCTTGAAGTTGTCGAGGTCGAACATCACGCCGACCAGCCTTCGCCCGCGGCGAGCCGCCGCGAATTCGCGGCCGATGTCGCGCTCCAGCTGGCGCCGGTTCGCGAGACCCGTGAGCGGATCCGTGTACGACAGCACGTTGACCTGCTGGAACAGCCGTGCATTCTCGATCGCAAGCGCTGCCTGGTCCCCGAGTGCGCCGAGCAACTCGAGGTCTGCCGCAGTGAACGAGTGTCTGCCCACGCACGTCAGTGCGCCGAGCATCAGCGAGCGATAGCGCATGGGCGCGGCTGCCATGCTCGTGCCCTGGATGTAGGGCAGGCTGGCCTGGTTCACGAAGGGGTCGGCATCGACGTTGTCGGTGGCGCGCGGCCGGGCGTTCGTGACGACCCAGCCCGAGAAGCTGCCATCGACGGGGAACCGCATCCCGATCAGTTCCTCCGGCAGGCCGTAGGCGGCGCGGCAGACCAGGCTGTTACCGCCGCCTTCGACCAGCTCGATCGCCGCCGCATCCGCGCCGACCAGCCGGCACGCCCAGCGGCTCACGAGCGACAGTGTCTCATCGACATCGCGAGTCTGGGCGAGCGCACGGCTGAGATCGACCAGCGCACGGCTCTGCGCAAGTGCAAGCCGCTCCGCCGGCAGGTCGCGCATCATCCTGAGAAGCTGCGCGGAGCGCAGCGCGAGCATGGCACCGAGCAGGCCGATCGCGACACCGACGAGCGGCGAGACCGGACGCAGCAGTGCCTGCAGTGCAAGCGCCCCCATCACACCGGCAACCAGGACCGGCGTCGCGTTGCGGAGCGGCGGCCCGAGGTGGGCGTCGTCCGTATAGCCGCGCGGCGCACAGGCCGCTGCGGCGACGGCGATCAGGCCCCATCCGCCGATCACCGCGAACGCGGCGGGCGAGCTGCCCTCGCAGCAGAGCGACTGGCCTAGAGCGGCAGGCAGAACACCAAACGCAACGACCGCGGCGCCCGCCCCGAGTGCGACCCGTGACAGGACGAACGGACGTCGCACCATGATCAGCACGCCGAGCGTGAGCACACACAGCGCAATGGCCGGCAGTACGGAGAGTACGAGCTGTTCCACGATCGTGAACGGCATGGCACGGCCGACCACGAGGGCCGCGCCCGGCGCCCAGTGCAGCACCAGCACGCACGCCGCAGTGGCGAGCAGTGCACCATCGAGCATGCTTTCGGCGCGGCGCGTCTCCGTCGGTGGGCGCAGCTGCAGAGCCAGCGCTGGCAGCAGCAGTACGTAGGAAGCGAGATGTGCGGCGCCGGCGACGTTGTTCCAGCTGCCCTCCGGGTCTACGAGGTGCACCGCCGCCGACAGAGCGGCCACGGTGCCCGCCGCCGCGAACAGCTTCCAGCCACGCCCCGCGGCCGCGGTCAGCGGTCGCGCGGCGCGCACGGCGGCGAGCACTGCGAGCAGTGGGGCGGCGACGAGCAGCCCCGTCTGCATCACACTGCCATGCGCGCCCAGGCGGAGGCCCACCGCCACCGCGAGGAGCAGCGCAAAGGCAGCCGCGACGAGTATGGCGTCGCGGGCGTGATGCGCGGACTCCTGCATGCCGATGGAGCCGGTCGCACCTGCCGGTACGGGTACGGCGTCCTTCGTCGGACCCAGATTGCCCTCACAGGTAGTACCGGCCCTGACAGGCACCGGTATGGCAGTTTTCGGGGAGACAACCCTAGCCTAAAGCCCTGACCCGCCCGCCACAAGAGAAATCTGTGACGAAAGGGCAATACTCCGTATCACTCCGCCCGTATGAGTTCCAGTACCCGTCGGACATGGTGCTCACGGGTGCGCAGGTTTCCGACCGCCAGCCGCAGCGCGTACTTCCCCTTGACCCTGCTGTGGGACAGAAAGACCTCTCCGCTCGCGTTCAGACGTTCGAGCACGCGCTCATTGACGTTGTCCAGCTCTTCCTCGTCCGCGCCAGGAACCAGCTTCCGGAACACGACGACCGAGAAGTCCACGGGCGCGAGCCGCTCGAGGTGGGGGTCACGATCCACCTCGTCGGCGAACATGCGCGCCAGGCGCATGTGCTCGCGCAGCCGGTCCTGCATGCCCTGCACGCCGAACGCGCGGAAGACGAACCACAGCTTGAGGGCGCGGAAGCGTCGGCCCAGAGCGATACCGTAGTCCATCAGGTTGCGGACTGCGTCGCCCTCGGCGGTCGTGAGGTAGACGGGCGTCAGCGAGAACGCGCGTCGCATGACGTCGTCGTGGCGCGTGTACAGCGCGGAACAGTCGGTTGGCACGAACAGCCACTTGTGCGGGTTGATCACGATCGAGTCCGCGTGCTCACTGCCGTCCAGGATGTGCCGCATCTCCGGCAGCAATGCTGCCGCGCCGCCGTAAGCAGCATCGATGTGCAGCCACATGCCATGCTCGCGGCAGACATCGGCGATCGCGCGAACCGGATCGATCCCCGTGGCTGTCGTGGTGCCGACGGTCGCGACGACGGCGAGCGGGCGGACGCCGGCTGCGATGTCCGCCTCGACTGCAGCGCGCAGCGCATCGACGCGCATCGCGAAGCGCTCGTCCGCGGGCAGTCTTCGCACACCGCTGAGCCCGAAGCCGAGCGCGACGGCTGCCTTGTCCACGCTCGAGTGCGCTTCCTCCGAGCAGTAGACCCGCATGCGCGGCAGGTCTGGCCGGCCGGCGAGCCCCTCGTCACGCACGCGCAGCGAGGCATCGGCCTCGCGCGCTGCCGCGAGTGCGTACATCGTGCTGGTGGAGGCGGTATCGTTGATCGTGCCGGTGAATGCCGGGTCCAGCCCGACCATCTGCCGGAGCCAGTCCAGCGTGACCTGTTCCAGCTCCGTCGCGGCGGGACCGCTCCGCCAGACCATGGCGTTCACGTTGAACGCCGCGGTCAGCAGCTCAGCCAGGATGCCCGGTCCGGAGCCGGTGATGCCGAAGTAGGCGAAGAAACCCGGGTGATTCCAGTGCGTCGTGGCAGGCGGGATCAGCCGCTCGAAGTCGTCGAGCACCCGGTCGAACGACTCGGGTTGCGCGGGCGGGCTGGCGGGCAGCGCCCGCATGAGGTCGCCGGGCCGGATGCGGGCAAGCACCGGCCACTGCTCCGGGTCGTCCAGGTAGTCTGCGACCCAGTCGATCAGCCGGTGACCGAAGCGACGGAACTCTTCCGGGTCCATGTCGCCGACGCCGCCTGTCGTTTGCGTGCGAGCGCCGTCTGCTGTCATGATCCTGCCTCGTGTGCAATAGCCGTCCGAGCTCGTGGGGTGCGCCATCATAGCGCGGACGTCGAACGCAGGCGATGGGCCGTGGCGTCGACCGGCCGGCCGCCTCCATGGATCGAGTCGAAGGGATGTCATGAAGCGTCTGCTGCTCCCCCTCCTGATCACGACCGCGTGTGCACCCGCGATGACGGCCACACCGGTCGCACCGCGTACGATCGCCTTCGTTGCGGACTCCGTGATCCGCACGCCACCGCTCGATCGCACGCACTGGGGCATCCTCGTGGTCGATGCGAACAGCGGTCGCGAGATCTTCAGTCACGACGCGCGCTCGCACTACATCCCTGCATCGAACACGAAACTCGTCGTGAGCGCGGTCGCACTCGGCACGCTCGGCCCCGACTACCGTTATCGCACGGAAGTACGCGCGCACGGCATGAGCAGCGACAGCGCACAGTCGATCGTCGTGCACGCTACCGGCGACCCGACACTATCGGCGCGCTTCCATGATGTGCCGTTCGCAGCACTGGATTCGGCAGCGCGTGCGATTGCAGCCAGCGGCGTTCGGCACGTCGGAAATCTCGTGATCGACGTCAGTGCGTTCGACGAGCAGCGCATCAACGGCAGCTGGGAGGTCGGCGACCTGCCTTGGTCCTACGCGCCGCCCTCGAGCGCGTTCGGCATCGAGGAAGGCGCGTTCCGACTCGTGATGGAGCCGGGCGCTGCGGACGGCGCGCCCGGCAGTGCGCGCGTGCTCGGCACTTCAGCACAGCCGGTGGCGGCGAACGTCACGACCGATACGGCCGGCGCACGCGCGCGTGTCAGCATCGACTACATGGAGCGCACCGACACGATCTTCGTCACCGGACAGATCGCCGTTGACGCGGGCGCGGACACGTCCACGCTCGCCGTCACACGACCCGAGCGGTACGCGGCAGGTGCGCTGTCGGAGGCATTGCAGCGTGCAGGCGTGAGCGTCGCGAGTGTCGAGATCGTGCACGATTCCGCATCGGCCGCGGCCCTGCGCGCGGGCGGAGCGCTGATCCACGAGATCGTCTCACCGCCCATGCGGGACATCGTCACTGCGATCCTGCAGCCGAGTCAGAACTGGATCGCCGAGCAGGTTCTCATGACGCTCGGCGCGGTGTACCGCGGCCGCGGAAGCTGGAACACCGGCCTCGACGTCGAGCGCGAGTACCTGGTCCGTACCGCCGGCCTCGACTCCATGTCGTTCTCACTCCGCGACGGATCCGGCCTCTCGGCGCAGAACCTGCTCGCACCCGAGGCGATCGTGCGGTTGCTCGCACACGCACGCACACAGCCGTGGGCTGCCGACTATCGAGCCGCCATGGCGCAGCCTGCACTGCGCGGAAGCACACTGGCCAACCGGCTGGCCGCGCTCGAGGGACGCGTGTTCGCGAAGACCGGTACGATCGCGCACGTGAATTCGCTCAGCGGCTACCTCGTCGCGGATGACGGCCGCGAGCTGCTGTTCAGTATCATGACCAACGGATCGGGCAGACCGGCCGGCGCAGTCCGCGCCGCCATCGACCGTATCGCGGAAACGATCGCTGCGGAGGGTGGATCATGAGAGAGGGCACGCGGTTCTGGCTCATCGTCGCGGCGGCCGTGCTCGTCGCGTTCCTTACCGGCTACGTCTGGCAGCGGATGCGCGCCAACGACGTCGCGGCCCGGCTCGATGACACGCGCCAGGCGCTGGAGCTCGCACGCATGGAGTCCACGCTCGGTGCAGCAGCAATCGAGGCGATGACCGGCAGCTTCGAGATCTCACGCCAGCACGCCAGCAGCTTCTTCACCGAGCTGCAGGGCTCGCTCGAGAGCGTGCCGCCCGACGCACGCCAGACCATGAGCCAGCTCCTCTCCCGGCGCGACGACCTGATCACCGCGCTCTCACGCAACGACGTACAGTCCGGACCACAGCTCGCGCAGATGTTTCGAAGCTATCGCGCCGCTCTCGGCGAGCCGGTCGGACCGACGCAGGGCATCCTGCCGGCACCGATGACACCACCCGCGGATACGCCGGCTGATACGGTTTCGGCGGATACGTCAGGAAGCTGAAGTCACGAACTGACGGCAGCAGGCGACGTCCGTTCATCCGGCGTGCGGGCGGCAGAGGATGCGCCGCGCGCACCGCTCAGGCCTCGCGTTCCCGGACGTCGAACGTGTAAC
>CAYLME010000138.1:0-9262 GCA_964384585.1 uncultured Gemmatimonadaceae bacterium
ACCCGGGTTGAACGGCGGGTGAACGGCCGGTCGTGAGTCGGGTGCGATGCGGGAATCGGAACTGCCGTATCATGGAGACAATCGGATGAGAACGATGATGTTCGGGCGGGCACATGTGCGCGCACTGCTGCGGCATTTCGTGGTGGCGGTACTGGTACTCACACCGTCCGGTGTGCTGGCACAGGCAGCGCCGCTCACGGGACTCGACAGCTACATCGAGAGCGCGATGCGCGACTGGAGCGTGCCGGGATTCGCCATCGCGGTGGTGCGCAACGATTCCATCATTCATGAGCGCGGTTTCGGCGTGCGGGCGCTGGGACACCCGGAGCGGGTAGACGAGCACACGCTGTTCGCGATCGCGTCGACGACCAAGGCGATGACGACGGCTGCGCTCGGCATGCTGGTGGACGAGGACAGGCTCGAGTGGGATGACCGTGTGGTGGAGCATCTGCCGGCGTTCGAGCTGAGCGACGCGTACCTGACGCACAATCTGACCGTACGTGACGCCGTCACGCATCGCGCGGGGATCTCGCGCAGCGACAACCTCTGGATCGCGGGACCGTTCGACCGGACCGAGGTGCTGCGGCGCGCACGTCATCTTGAACCCGTCAACGGATTCCGCTCGACGTACGGGTATCACAACATCATGTACACGACCGCGGGTGAAGTCGTCGCCGCGGCGTCCGGCATGAGCTGGGACGACTTCATCGAGAATCGCCTGTTCCGTCCGCTCGGCATGAACCGCAGCACCACGCGCGCTGCGGTCGTCGAGACGCGTGACAATGTCGCGTCATCGCATACCTGGCATGACGACCGGGTGATCGCGACGGCCCGTCGCAATTACGACAACATCGGCGGCGCCGGGTCAGTGTTTTCCAGTGTGCACGAGATGGCGCAGTGGATCCGTCTGCAGGTCGGCGGTGGTGTCTACCAGGGTAAGCGGCTCATCTCCGAGGAGACGATGCGGGAACTGCACACGCCGCAGGTCGTGATACGTTCGGACACGACGGCGGAGCGCATGTATCCCGGTACGCACCTGCGTGCGTATGCGCTCGGCTGGAACGTGCAGGACTACCACGGGCACGAGCTGGTGCATCACTCGGGCTCGCTGAACTGGACGCGCACGCACGTGATGATGGTGCCGGACGCGGGCATCGGCGTCGTCGTGATCGCGAACCTCGGCAGCAGCAACCTGCAGCTGGGAATCGCGTACCGCGTGATCGACGCACTGCTCGGCCTGCCGCAGCGCGACTGGAGCGCGGAGCTCCTCGCGCTGGCGAAGCGCGCCGAAGAGCGTTCGGACGAGCGGGCGCGTGAGGTCGAACAGCGTCGCATCCAGAACACGCGGCCAGCTCTCGCGCTGGATGCATACGCGGGCACGTACCGCAGCGATGTGTACGGTGATGTCACGCTGCGCGTGGAGGCCGACCGGCTGGTCCTCGACTATGCGCCTGATTACGTCGCGGACCTCGAGCACTGGCACCACGATACGTTCCGGGCGGTCTGGCGACGCCCGGGATTCGGCCGCGATTTCGTAGCATTCTCGCTCAACCGCGATGCCGAGGCAGCCGAGCTGGAGCTGGATGGCTTCGGTGAGTTCGAGCGCGTGCGGACATCCCGCCCGGCGCAGTAGCGGGTCGTGCAGTTCGGGCGGCGCCGGTCACCGGCGTAGTAACAGGCGTACCAGGATACCGATCGCGAGCACGACCAGGCCGGTCACGATCGTGCGTGCGTCGAGTGCGAACGCCAGTACCGCGCATGCCAGCAGCCCGAATACGGACACCCACGCGGGCAGCCAGCGTGTTCCTTCCCGCAGTCGCAGCGCGGCCGCGTTCGTGATCCCGTAATAGACGAGGATCGTGAACGAAGCGGCCGCGACGACAGCGTCGAGCGCGCCGGTCGCCGCAACGATGGCTGCAACGATACCAACCACGATGACCGAATAGCGCGGTACACCGTGGTCGTCCACGCCGGACAGGCGCGATGGCAGGTCGTCGCGCCGTGCCATCGCGACGGTCATCCGGCTGAGACCCAGGATCTGCGAGAGTACAACGCCCAGCATCGCGGCGACGCCACCGATCGCGACAGTCGCAGGCAGCCATGGATGCGGTGTGCCGGCGGCCGCCACGTGGAGCGGTGCAGTGGTGCGCGCGAGTGCCGGGGCGCCTGCAGTGCCGATCGCAACAGTCGCCACCGCAGCGTACAACAGGATCGCGCCGACGATCGTGATGACGACGGCCCGCGGGATCGTGCGTTGCGGGTCGCGCACTTCCTCGCCGAGCGTCGCGATCCTTGCATAGCCGGTGTAGGCAAAGAAGAGCAGTGCGGCAGCGCGCAGAATGCCAGCACCACCCTCCGGCGCGAACGGCTCGAAGTGGGTTGCGGAGACGTCGTTGCCTGCAAACAGTACGAAAAGCAGGAGTGCGCCGACGGAGGCCGCGACGATCGCCAGGTTCCAGGCGCTCGTGCGTTTTATGCCGTACAGGTTGAGCAGTGTGAAGAGCACGATTGCCGCGACAGCGGCGATGCGGGTTGGCAACCCCGGCACGAGTGCGCCGAGATAGCCGCCGAGCCCGATGGCGACGGTTCCGGCCGCGGCCGTCTTGCTGGCGAGGAACATCCAACCCGCGATGTAGCCGGGCCACGCGCCCAGTACGCGGTAGCCGTACTCGTAGCTGCCACCGGCGTACGGATAGACCGCCGCGAGCTGTGCGGACGACAGCGCGTTCGCGGCCGCAGCGGCGCCGGCCAGCCCGAGTGCGACGATCAGGGACGGTCCCGCGATGCCTGCGGCCACGCCGGTCACCACGAAGATGCCGGCACCGACGATCGCGCCGAATCCGATCCCGACCGCGTCCAGCAGGCCGAGAGCGCGCCGAAGCTGGCGGGGTTCGCGTGATTCCATGAGGCATGTGACCCGTCGCGTCGTGATGACGCAAGATGCAGCCGTGGCGACGACCACCAGTGCACCGGGGATTCCCATTGCTGGCGCACCGGCCGGCTACGTCACATCTTGCGCAATACCCCAACGGAGGCTGCCATGAAGCGAATCATGACTGCGGCTGCAATTCTCACTCTGTCGGTCACCGCACCTGCGGCCGCGCAGGAGACGGAGAATCCGCCACCACTCGAGATCGGCGTGGTCGCACCGGATTTCGAGCTGCCCGGCGCAACGCGCTACGGTGTGCTGCGCGAACCGGTCCGGCTCAGCGATTTCAACGGCAAGACGGTGGTGCTCGCGTTCTTCTTCAGGGCACGGACACGCGGCTGAACGATCCAGATGCATGCGTACCGTGATCAGTACGCCCGGATCTTCAACGATGGACAGGATGTGGTGCTGATTGCGATCAGCGCCGACCCGATCGAGGAGCTTGCCGCGTGGGCGCGGGACGACCAGTTCCAGTTCCTGATGGCGAGTGATGCGGGTACGGAGATCGCGCGGCAGTATGGCGCGCTGGCTCCGAGGCCGGGGATGACGAACAGGAACCTGTTCGTCGTCGGGCCGGATGGACGGATCGCGTACCGCGCAGTGCCGTTCCGTGAGATCGACCCGACGGCGTACGAGGAGCTGCACGCGGAGATCGAGAAGCTGCTACCCGATCCCGAATGATGCGTCGTACGTAAGGAACGTCGCCGATTCCTGAGAGATGGTCAGAGCAGAGCCCGGGGCCCGCAGCGAGCGGACTCCGGGTTCTGTCTCATCGTGAGCTGATGACGCGCTGTACCGCTCCGACCAGGTCCTGGTCGCCTCCCTGTCCCGTGTACGCGACGCGACCGGATGCGTCGAGCAGCACCACGTACGACGTCGTCGGCGCACGGTAAGCGCGGGTCGCGGCGCCGCGCGCATCGAAGAGAACACGGCCCGGAACGTCGTGCCGCTGCAGGTGGCGGCGGATCGAGCGCGGGTTCTGATTGACACCAACCGCAACGACGATCACTTCCACGTCGTTACCGTAGCGGCGCGTGATCGCGCGGATCTGCGGCTCGAGTTCCTCGCAGAGCGGGCACCATGTTGCCCAGAACTCGAGCAGTACGGGCCTGGTGCCGACGATCGAGGCGAGATCCACGGCGGCACCGTCGAGATCCTCGACTACCGCTGCCCCCGGCGTACTGCCGACCGGCAGCCCGATGTCCTGCCCGGCGGCCTGCGCCGGCAGCAGCATCGTGAAGGCCGTGACCGCAGCGCTCAGCGCGAGAGTGCCGCGCATCTCGTGCAGAGAGTGCCACAGCCGTGAAAGCGTTGTCACCATGCCAGTCCCGCCTGGATCAGGTAGTACTCAGCCATTGCGAGCATGAGCACGCCGGCAATGCGTTTCGCCCAGACCATCCATGCGCCGGAGCGCGGCAGTCGCGCGAACGCACCGGAAAAGAGGCCGACAACGATCAGCAGTGCCGTCATGCCGATCGAGAACGCGAACAGGTACACGAAGCCCATCACGCCGCTGCCGGTTGCTGCGACCCAGGTCAGCACCGCAGCGAACGCGGGCGCGCCGCAGGGTGCGGCAACGATGCCCGACGTCGCGCCGAGCACGAAGACAGCGGCGTAGCTGCCGCCGCGCAGGGATGCAACCCACGTGCTCAGGCGTGCCGATGACGGCACAGGCAGCGCTCCGAGCATGGCCAGACCGAAGACGAGCAGCAGATTGGCGATGAGAAAGCGAGCCCAGAAGCTGCTTGCGACGGTACCGAACAGTTGTCCGGTAAGGCCGGCGAGGACACCGAGAAGTGCGTAAAAAAGAGCGAGTCCTGCAACATAGGTCAGAGTCAGCGCAACGATTCTGCTGCGGGGCGCATCTACTCCCGCGGTGCCCGTAATCACACCGGCGGTGATCGGGATCATCGGGTAGATGCAGGGCGTGAAGCTGGTGAGCACGCCGGCGCCGAACATGATCGCGATCGCGAGCAGTGGCTGCTGGTGCAGCGAGTCGCCCAGTCCGCTCTGCAGGAGGAGGATCGCGTGAAGCTCCGGCATCGGCTCCGCTCGTGGAGGTGTCCGCCAATGCTAACACCGGGGCAGCGCCGTTGCCATGAAGCAGGCCTGCCGTGGTCGTCCGGCACATCCGATGCATCGGCACGCGGCGGCCAACAGAAGAACTCATCACCGGAGCACTTCGTGACACGACGCATCCTCGTGCGCGCACGATCGACTGGCGCAGCAGTGCTGCTCACGCTGTCAGCGGCCTGCAGTGGTGCGGTGCACGGCCCCGAGGCGCCAGGCGGAGTGCTGCCGGGCTTCGATACGCGGACCTACCCGGGCGATGCCGCAATGCAGACCTGGCTGCGTGAGTCGCCCTACCGCTGGGTTGGCTACTACCTGCCCGCACCGTGTTACACGGGAGTGAGCTGGGTCGGCACGCGTGAGCGCATCGCGACGATCGGCTGGGGCATCGCGCCGCTCTTCGTCGGTGAACAGGACTGGTCCGCGATCCAGCCGGGTGACACGACCGTCGCCGAGCAGGGCGCTCGCTGTACGACACAGAACCTGACGATCGAACAGGGTGTTGCGCATGCGATCGCCGCCGACAGCATCATGCAGGCGGAGGGGTTTCCGCCTGGCACGCCCGTGTTTCTCGACGTCGAGCGCATGGAACGCGTGTCACGCGCAATGGAGGAATACGTGAACGCCTGGTTCACGGAAATGCTCGCACGCGGCCGCTACACGCCTGCGCTATACGCGCACGAGCGCAACGTGACGCCGCTCTTCGAGCGTGCGCGCGTGGCGTTCGCAGAGGCGGGCCGCAGCGATCAGCCGTTCCTCTGGGTGGCGCGGACCGGCGACTTCGACATCGCACGGCGACCGATGGATTCCGGTATCCTCAGTGCGTCGATCTGGCAGGGTCGTTTCGATATCGACGAGACGTGGGGCGGTGTGACGCTGCGGATCGACGCCAACGTCGGCAGCGCGGCAGTGCCGGGCCTCATGCTGCGCCGCTGATCAGAACGTACTCCCGATGTCGATCGTGAAGCGCGTCTCGCCGTCGTCACCGACCGCGTAGCCACCGGCCAGGACACCGAACGGTGTCGGCCAGACCGCGCCGATCTCGAGTCCGCCATGCCACGCGTCGCGCGTCTCGAGGTCCTGCACTGTCTCGCCCACCGCGCCCGCGCGCAGACGCAGGCGCACGCCGCCGTCCAGAAAGACGCGCCACGCGACATCGGCGCCTGCGATCACGCGGCGTGCGCCGCGCAGCTCGCCGGTCTCCAGCCACGGCAGCCCGCCTGCATCGCCGAGCGCGAACTGCGCGTCCGCGGGCGCGTCGCTGCCGGTGGCTGCCACGTCCAGCACCAGCCCGCCCATGAAACGGTTGATGTCGTGCGTGATCGATGCGCGTGCGCGCACTTGCGAGTATGCGATATCGGCGAAACGAACCGTGGCATCGAGCAGCAGCGGCTCACCGATGATCATGGGATAGGCCGGCGTTTCCCTGAGCAGAATGCGCGGACCCGTGCTCGTGCCGCTGCCCGCGCCATGCCGCACGTGCTCGGTGATCCACTGCAGCGCCGCGCCGTAACGGCCGTCGGCGGTACGCCATCCCGTTCCGAGCCATGTGCCGCGCCGCTCGACCCCCACCTCGTCCCCCTCCGGGGTGTAGTGGGGGACGTCGCCGTCGGCATAGTGCACGCCCGCGTGGAGCGACAGTGCCGGCCCTCGCGCGAGCGGTCTGCCGATCTCGAGCGCCCCACGACGCAGGAAACGGTCTGCCTGCGCGCTCGCCCGGAACTCGCCCGCCCCCAGCAGCGGAATTCTCTGACGCGCGGCGAGCAGGCCGCGCGCGCCGCGCCGATCATCCCAGCCGGCTGCGAGTACGAAGATGGATGCCGGCACTGCCTCTGCGCGCACGATGAGTGTCGGTACACCGTCGCGCTCCTCGACGCGTGGCCAGATGCCGCGAAACATGCCCGTCGCGTACAGTCCGCTCGCTCGACGCACGAGTTGCTGCGCGTCGTATGCGTTGCCGATGGCATCCGCGAAGGCGGCACGTACGAGTGCGTCGAGGCGCGTGTCACTTCCTTCGACGATGACGGTATCAGCCAGCGCGTCGAGTGGTGCAGCCGGCGGCGGTGCGGCCATCGCTGGCTCGCGTACGGGCACGGCAGCGAGTGCGGCCGCATATCCTGCTTCGATCAGCGGGCGAGTGTCGGCGGGGAACGTCGCAGCACTCACGTGATCCGGGATGCGTGGTGTGACGAGCACGTCCGGCTCCGGACCGTCCGGCGATGCGTTCTCGATGAGCAGCCGGATCGCGCGCACACCGATCGCAACGCGCGACGTCGGCATCTTCTCCATTCCCGACAGTAGCACGTCGGACGCGACGGTGTACGAAGCGCCGAGGGCCCGGGCCTGCGCGGTCGGCAGATTGTCCGCGATACCGCCGTCCACGAGCGTGCGATCGTCGATGATGACAGGCGAGAAGACACCGGGCACCGCCATGCTCGCGCGCACCGCGCGCGCGAGATCACCACGACCCAGCACGACGATGCTGCCGTCGCGCAGGTCCCCGGCCACGGCGCGGTAGCGGCGCGGCAGTCTGTCGAAGTCGCCGCGCGCGCGGGCACCAGCATCGAACAGCATCTCGACCAGCCGGCGGTTGATGCCTGCGTCGGGCACGACGCCGCCGAGGACGAGTGCGTCGTCGCCGACGCCGAACGAGACGAGCGGTCGCATTGCGACTCGCTCGGGTCCCACGGTCAGAACGTCCGGTGCAAAGAGTGCGCGCCAGTCCTCGTGCGTGAAGATATGTGCGATGCTGTCCGCGCTGAGGCCTGCAGCGTAGAGCGCACCGACGATCGATCCCATACTGGTGCCGATCACGATGTCCGGCGAATGACCGCGCTCCTCGAGCCCGACCAGGACACCGGCGTGCGCGATGCCGCGGCCGCCGCCGCCGCTCAGCACGAGGGCTTCCTGTGCCCTGACCGGTGAGGCGAGCGCCAGGATGCAGCCGAGGGCGAGGATCGCGTGGCGCGCGGCGCGGCAGCGTCGCATCACGGTGAGCCGCACTGTGACGGATCGACTGGCGACGTGGTCACGCAGCCGGCATCTTTCACGAGTTCCTTCACTCCAACCGGGTGCATGGCCATGGATCCGACCCCAATCGCGGGCATGATCTTCACGCTGCTTCTCGCTATGTCCATCGGTGGCTTCATTCTGCTGTTCCCGTTATCACGCAAGCTCGGCCAGCTGCTCGAGCAACGACTGGGCGCGAAGCCGCCGCTGGATGACGACACGCAGCAGCAACTCACGGACCTGCGGCAGATGCTGGAGGGTATGCAGGCCGACCTGCTCCGCATCCGCGAGCACCAGGAGTTCGTCGAGAACCTCGTGGTTGCGCCGAAACATGATGTCGAGAAGCTGAAACCATGATCCTGCTGTACGCAACGGTCCTCTCCGCGGCGGCAGTCAGCGTGCCTCCCGCGGCAGCCGCTGACTGGGGCGTGGCCGGACATCGCGCTGCGGCCCGTGCAGCTGTAACGAATCTGCCTGCCGACATGCCGGCGTTCTTCCACGCAGCCGCCGACCAGCTCGTTTACCTCAACCCGGAGCCCGACCGCTGGCGTGACCGTGAGAGCGCTCCGATGGACGAGGCGTGGAAGTACGATCACTACATCGATTTCGAGATCGTTCCCGCGGCCGCACTGCAGGCGCCCGACCGCTTCAGCTACCTCGAGGAACTGCATCGCACGACGCGGCTTGCACGACCCGCACGCGACGCCGGGTTGCTGCCATACCGCATCATCGAGTTGTACCAGCGGCTCGTGACGGGAATGCGGCAATGGCGTGCGGCGACCGACGACGCGGAACGCGGCTGGGTCGAGCAGCGCATCATCCATGATGCCGGCATCCTCGGCCACTATGTGACTGATGGTGCGAATCCGCACCACACATCGGTGCACCACAACGGCTGGAACGAGAGCTTCGCGAATCCGCGCGGTTACACGACCGATCGCACGTTCCACTCGCGCTTCGAGAGCCGGTTCGTCGTAGCGAACGTCACGCCGGCCGATCTGATCCCGCGCGTCGCGGCGGCACCGCGCCGCATCGAGCACCTGCGAGACGACGTGCTCGCGTACCTGCGCGCATCGCACTCACAGCTCGACCGGCTCTACCAGCTCGAGCAGCAGGAGCCGTTCGGCGCTGATAATACGTCGAACTCGCACCGTGAGTTCGCGGTACAGCGACTGGTCGCGGGAGCCGAGATGTTGCGCGCCATGTGGTGGAGTGCGTGGCTCGAATCCGGGGAATGACCGACTGAGGGGCGGC
>CAYLME010000139.1:0-9044 GCA_964384585.1 uncultured Gemmatimonadaceae bacterium
AAGCCCAGCTCGATCTCTTCACCGACCTCTGCACGCAGGTCCGGGTTACCATAGGCCGAGGCGCTCAGGCCACCCGTCACGCTGCCGTCCTCCAGCACGACGGGCGACGTGCCCCACGTACGGTCGGCCTGGAACGGATCAGGCGAGTTGCCCGCCTTGCCCCACGCAGCACGCAGACGCAGCTGCTCGAGGAAATCGAGATTGAAGAACGGCTCCTCCGAGACGACCCAGGAAGCATGCACCTTCGGGTACACGACCTGGTCGAACTGCGAGCCGAATGCCGAGTTGTCGTCGAAGCGCAGTGCACCCGTCACGAAGACGCGGTTGCGCCAGCCGATCTGCTCCTGGATGAAGAAGCCGAGCGAGTTCTGCTCCGAGAAGCTCTCGAATGCGTCCTTCTCCTCGGCGTTGCTGACCAGGCGGACCTGGTTCGAGATCAGGCCCGTGCCGTTCGCCTGCAGCGACTCGAAGCGGTATGCGTTCAGCTGCATGCCGAATGACGTCTCGCTCGAGATGTCGTCGTTGAAGTCGTACATGAGCGTACCGGCGTAGTCGATCGTCCAGTTGCGCGTCGCCGGCGCATACTGCCCGATGAAACCGCGCGCGTTCGTCGCGCCGTATGCCGGCGGGGTGCCGCGGTCGATCTCGAAGAACAGCGTGGCCAGACGCTGGTTCATGTCCAGACCCACGTTGAGGCGGTTCCGGAACCAGGACGTCGGGTTGTAGTTGATGTTCGAACCGAGGATCACGCGCTCGGCACGTGTGCGGTTGTCGTACTGGTTGATCTGGTCCGGCCCGAGACCGAGGTAGCCGGGCTCGAACGTGCCCTGACGACCGGCCGGGCTGCGCAGCGTGTTGCGCAGCATGCCCCACGACGAGTTGTCGTTGTTCGGCAGGCGCGTGTCGCTGCGCGTGTACCCGGCGCTCACCGCGACGTCGATCTTGTCGCTCGGGTTCACCGTGAAGTTCAGGCGGGCAGTGTTCCGGACGAAGTCGCTGTTGTGGAAGATGCCCTCTTCCTCGTCGCGATCGCCCGAGAAATAGAACGAGTAGTTGTCACCGCCACCACGCGCCGAGAGGCCATAGGAGCGGATGTCGCCCGTGCGCAGCGCGCGCGGATCGTCGCGCAGCACGTTCGAGCTGATGATGCGCGCTTCCGGTGCGGCCAGCGAGTCCACACCGACACAGCCCGGGAAGCTGCCAACCGGGAAGACACCCGTTCCCGCCGCAATGTTGTCCGCCGCGCGAATACGCGCCGGCGTGCACATCGCATACTGCGTCGGCTTGTCAGCGCCCCACTCCGACTGGCCGGCCTCGACCCGCGCCGTCCACTGGATGCCCTGCTGCCCGCGACGGCCCTTCTTCGTGATGATCTGTACCACGCCGCCAGCCGCGTCCGCACCGTACAGCGTCGCCGCTGCCGGCCCCTTGATGACCTCGATCGACTCGATGTCCTCCGGGTTGATTGCGTCGAGCGCCGACGTCGCCTGACCGCTCACCGACCAGCCGCCCTGCGAGCCGGCCGTCATGCGGATGCCGTCGATGTAGAACACCGGCGAAATGCCCGCCGAGAGCGAGCCCGCGCCGCGGATACGGATGTTGCTCGCCGTGCCCGGCGTGCCCGACGGCTGCATGAGCGTCAGGCCGGGGGCGCGACCCTGCAGCAGCTCTGCAGTGGAGCGCACCGGCGCGACTTCCGTGATCGTCGCGGCATTCACCGACGACACTGCGTTGCCGACCGCGCGACGCTGCTGGCCGCCCGCCGTGCCCGTTACCACGACTGCGTCCAGCTCCACCGCAGACTGGCGCAGCGCGAACGACACGGTCGTCGTCCCGCCACTCGTCACGTTCACCACCTCGGAGCCGATCGCGTACCCGATCATCTGGGCCTGCACTTCCTGCTGTCCCGCGGGCACGTTCGTGAGCAGGAACCGACCATCGACGGTCGTGATCGTGCCAACACCAGTGCCAGCGATGACCACCTGCACGCCCGACAGGGGGCGCGTGGTCTGCGCGTCAGTCACGGTACCCGTCACCGTGCCCTGCTGCGCGAACGCTGCTGTAGGGAAAGCGACTGCCGCCAGGAGCGCGGCCAGTCTGAAAAACTTCGGCATCTGCATCTTCTCCTGCTGTTGATGGTCCGCCCGGAATACGCCAGCCGAAGCGTACGCCGGTCTGCGGCTGCAACGCAGCCGCAAGCTGTTGCCCGTCACGGGCATTTCTTGATTCGGGGGGGGAATCAGTCTGCAGGAACGCGCGACTCGTGTGGTTTGTGACACTGCCCTGCCCCTCGCATTGACCCGCCCTGCCGTCCGGCCTATCATCCGCGCGCTGGCGGTGCAGTCTGCCCGCACCCGCTGTGTCGCTTTTTCCCGAAGGAGTCATGATGAGCCGCACGATCCGCGTCGCCCATTCACCGGATTCGGACGACGCGTTCATGTTCTACGGCCTCGCCACGCACCAGGTCGATACGGAAGGTCTCGAGTTCGTGCACGAGCTGCAGGACATCGAGACGCTGAACCGCCGTGCGCTCAGGGGCGAGCTCGACGTGACCGCCGTCTCGATCCACGCCTATGCGTACCTCGCGGACCGGTACGCGCTGCTGCCGCATGGTGCATCGATGGGTGAGGGGTACGGTCCGCGCGTGGTCGCGCGCGAGCCGCTGGCGCTCGAGGATCTGCGCGGACGAACGATTGCCATCCCGGGCGAGATGACGTCTGCGTACCTCGCTCTCCGCATGATGCTGCCGGACGCGAAGACAGTCGTCGTCCCCTTCGACCAGATCATCGAGCACGTGCAGGCCGGCAAGTCCGAGGCGGGCCTGATCATTCACGAGGGCCAGCTCACCTATGCCGACGAGGGACTCCACCTGATCATCGATGCGGGCGAATGGTGGGCGAAGAAGACCGGCGGCCTGCCATTGCCGCTCGGTGGCAACGCCATCCGGCGCGACCTCGGCCCCGAGCTGATCAGCAAGGTGTCACGCATCCTGCGCGACTCGATCGCATTCGGCCTCGAGCACCGGCAGCCTGCGCTCGCGCATGCAGGGCAGTACGGTCGCGGGCTGAACGATGCGCAGACCGACGAGTTCGTCGGCATGTACGTGAACCAGCGCACACTCGATTACGGCCCTGACGGCCGCCGTTCGGTGCAGCTCTTCCTGGACGAGGGCTACGAGGCGGGCCTGATTCCGCACAAGCTGAACGTCGAGTTCGTGGACTGAAGGCTCGCAGCATGCGACGTCACGGACGTCGCGGCATGCTCGACGTTCGATTTGCGCAGCATGCACGAAACGACGAAGGCGCCGCGGTCGTTCCACCGCGGCGCCTTCGTCATCTGCCTGTCATGCCCGTCAGTCGTTCTCGACCGGCAGGATCAGGTCGTGCTTGCCGCCCCACATCTCCCACGCTGCACCGGCAATTCCCTTGGTCTTCTCGATGGCGTTGCCGTGCTCGGTGACAGTCGGTGCGGTGTAGGTCTTCTTCTGCATGGTACCCTCCCCGGGTTATGAATGACGCAAGCGCGTCGGTTGGTAACTCGATTATGCCGCGCTCTGTGCAGCGCGACGTGCCGCGAGCGGACGACCCGCCCGGACTGACATCCATGTTTCGAGTGCCAGCGCACTCATCAGGTATACATTGTTGCGGGTCATGCCGCGGCGCGCACTGTCCACGTCCGCGCGCAGTGCATCGGCATCGACGGCATTGATCGACTCGAGCGCGGAATCACGCAGCAGGTCGTCGATGCACGCCTGCTCGTGCTGCATCGCCCACAGGATGCGGCTGTCGATGCCGCCCTTCGTGCGACGGTTGCGCACCACCTCCGGCAGGCGGTCGCCCATCGCCGCGCGCAGCACCCACTTCTGCATGCCGGGCTTGACCCGCGCGCCCACCGGCATCGCGAGCGCCGCTTCGACCAGCGGACGGTGCAGGAACGGATAGCGCAGCTCCACGTCCTCACCCCACGGCCAGCGCTCGAACCAGCCCTGCAGTGCATTCAGGTTCGCGACGGTCTGCGTCTGCACGCGCTGTCCCGGACGGCCGAGGTACGTATCGTTGAACTGGGCCCGCTGCTGCATGCGGTAGCGTGCAGCAAACTCCGGCCTCACCCATTGCGGCACGTCATGGATCGCGCCGCCGCTGCGCATGCGCGCGGGCAGGAACGGATCGACGAGCTGCCTGCGCGAGAGTGACCAGAACGACTGACGCAGGATGACCGACCACTCGGTCAGCTCGCGCACCGCGGCGCCTGGCTTGCCGCGCGCGGCCATGTCGGTGATGTAATCCAGGGTCGGCGCCAGGTAGTGATCCGCGCCGAGGCCGCTAAGTACCACCCTGGCGCCCTCGTCGCGCGCGAGACGGTGGACGCGCCGGTCGCGTGCATAGAACGGGTAGAGCGGTGATGGCTGATCCGTGAGCGGCGCCTCCGCGCCGTCGTACTGCCACGGCCAGAAATCGCTGATCTGCTCGTTGCGCAGTCCCCACTTCGAGGCGACGGCATCCGAGTAGCGACGCTCGTCACCGTCGCCCATCGTGTCCACCAGCGTGAGTGTGCCCGCCAGCGTGTCATTGCCGCGTGAAGCAGCGGCCGCGACGATCGACGACGAGTCCAGTCCGCCGGAGAGCTGCGCCCAGGTTGCGCCCGGCTCGATGCGATTGGCGACGGCCTGGTCGAAGAGCGTGCGGAACTGCTCGACCGCGTCGGCGTCGCTCATCGCCGCCGGCTGGATCCGTGACGGATCCCAGTGGCGCCGCAGGGAACGCACCGTGCCCTGCTGCCGGGCGTAGTGCGCTGCCGGCACGGCGCGCACATCGCTCCACAGCGTTCGTTCACTCTGCCCGTGTGCGCCGACCAGGAACTCGGCGACGAACTCACCGTCCAGGCGCTCGTCGGACTGCAGCGGCGCGACGGCGGAGGCAAACAGCACGACGTCGTGCGAGTCACGCACGAAGAGTGGCTTCACGCCGAATGCGTCGCGTACCGCGAGCACCTTCTGCGCACGCGCATCCCAGAACACGAACGAGTAATCGCCCACGATCCGTGCAATGGCGCTGTCGCCCTGCTCATCGATCAGCGCGAGCACGACGTCGATGTCCGGAGCGTCGTGCTCGAGCGGTGTACGCAGCAGCGACATCAGCTCGGCGCGGTTGTCGAGCCGTACGTCGCCGACTGCCGCCGCAGTACCACGACGCGCCAGACGCGGCCGCAGCGGTGACTGTGCGACGACGGCGGCGAACGGCCCCGCGAGCAGGTAGTCCAGCTCGGCACCCGTGCCCGCACGCATGCGCGCGATCGCGCCGAACAGCTCGGCGCGCGTCAATGGTTCACCGCCGGGGCGGTATGCACACACGTACATGATCAGCCTCCCAGTCCCGGGAAGGGAACGAGCTGTGTGATGAAGTCCTGCGGCTCATTGACGGCCTGGCCGTCGATCTCGACCCAGGCGTGTGCCGCGAACGGCACGGGCCGCACACCGATGCGCAGCAGTGCCGGCGCGCCGGCCCTGCGCAGCATGACGTACAGCGCGAGCGACTGCTCGAGGCAGAGCGCGCGGCGCGGATAGAACGCTGCAGCGAACGCGACGCGGCGACCGACTTCATCGGTCTGCGCCGCAGTCCAGCCGGCTTCGGACTCGGTGTCCCCGAGGCGCCGCGCGAGCGCGAGTCCGCGCTGCAGCCCGCGGGTACGCAGCACGAGGTCAAACCGGGTGATCAGGAGGAATGCGCGCAGCGCGCCGGGCCGTCTGCGCATCACTCGGCCTCCAGCAGACCGGCCGCGGCCAGGCGGAGCGCGAACGCGGTCGCGTCGGCCTTCAGCCGCTCGACCGGAGCATCGTACTCCTCTGCCAGCTGTGCGGCCGTCTCATCCGTCGTGCGGCCCTGGCTCAGCAGCGACCAGAAGCGACTGCCGCTCTCGTCCAGGCCGTAGTAGCGATCAGTGCGCAGGTCGAGCAGCACGGTGCGGCCGTCGCGTTCGGCTGCGACGACCGTGGGACGCGCGCGCAGTCGGGCCCCGGGCATGAGTACGTCGGCCGTGGCGACGCCCCGCTTCCGCAGTCCGATCATTGGACTTCCCCCTTCATGAGTTTTTGACGGTATGCCAACATAGAGCCCACAACCCCCGCAATGGTGGAGTTGCTGTCAGAGTCCTGTCAGAAGTGCGTGGGCGTGCGTCAGCGATCGGTCAGGACGCAGGTGCACGCCGCGCCCCGACCGCCAGCGCCAGCGGTCGGATGGACAGGGATGTAACGGTCCGTGTTGCCTACTGTCGAAGCCGGTAGCCCGACTTCCGGACCGTGATGATATGCTGCGGCTCGGACGGATCGTCCTCCAGCTTGCGCCGCAGCTCCATTATATGTGTATCGATCGTGCGGCTCATGATTGCGCCGCGATGCCCCCATATCTCCCGCAACAGGTCCATGCGGGAGACGACAGCGCCGTGCCGGCGCAACAGGGCCAGGAGGAGGGAGAATTCCCGGTGGGTAACCGGAATGGGAATGCCTGCCCGGCTGACTGACTGCGCGGCAACGTCCACCTCAACGTCACCGAATACGTACACTTCACGCTCGGGCTGCGTGCTCGCCGTCTGACCGCGCCGCAGCAGTGCTTCGACTCGTGCGAGCAGTTCCAGCAGGCTGAACGGCTTCGTCACGAAGTCGTCGGCGCCGAGCCGGAAGCCTCGCACCTTGTCCGCCTCTTCGCCGCGTGCCGAGAGAATCAGCACGGGCGTCTGGTCACCGTCCTCGCGCAGCGTGCGCAGCACCCGGTAACCGTCGAGACCCGGCATCATCAGGTCGAGGATCACCAGGTCCGGCTCGAGCGCGCGGATCAGGCGAAGTGCCTCGTGACCGTCCTGCGCGACTTCGACCGCGTAACCCTCGATCTCCAGGTTGTTGCGCAGTCCGAACGCCAGATCCGCATTGTCTTCGACGATGAGTATGCTGTGCTGCATCCGCTCCGGCACCGCGGTTAAGCGACCGCCCAGTCCTTGGCGGATTCCGCACCGCGAACGTACGCACCGGGGAACTCGGCGACAACCCGTGCACCACCGCCGGGCGCGTCCTCGATCCACGTCGTACCGCCGTGCATGCGAACCAGTTCACGGACCACGGAGAGTCCGATGCCGCTGCCGGTGACCGACTTCTCGAGGTCGCGCGAGAGCCGCTGGAACGATTCGAACACGCGCTCGCGCTCGGATTCCGGAACGCCTGGCCCTTCATCGTCCACCCACACGCGCGCGGCATCGCCGAACAGCGCGGTACCGATCGTCACACGCTGGCCGGTGGGGCCGTACTTGAGCGCGTTGTCCACCAGGTTCACCATGATCTGGCGCAGCGCATCACGATCGATCGGAACGACGATGTCCTCCTGCAGCTCGAGCCGCACGTCGGCCGATTGCGCCTGTCGCAGCTCCGAGAAGCTGTCGGCAATACGCAGCACCTCATCCGCGAACGACGTCGGTTGCGGTGTCACGCGCATCCGGCGCTGTGCGCCGCGTCCGAACGTGAGCACGTTCTCCACGAGCGACGCCAGGCGACGCGCCTCCTGGTCGATGATCTCGAGCGCACGACGTCGTTCGATGTCGCTGCGTACCCGGCCGAGAAGCAGTGTCTCGGTGAACATGCGGATCTGCGCGAGCGGCGTACGCAGCTCATGCGATACGCTCGAGATGAAGTCGGCGCGCAGCTGCATCAGTTCCGACTCGCGACGGAGCACGACGAGCGCCGCGACGAGCGCCGCGCCAGTGACGCCGAGCAGGACCAGCAGGAACGGGAGGCGCGGCAGCGGCATGCCGCCCGGAATCAGGAGATCGGGCGCCGCAGGCTTGAGGCTGACGTCCATGAGGAAGCCACCTGCGACAGCCTCCAACTGGCGCGCGGCGGCGAACCGCGGCTTGTCGCTTGCCTCCCTCGTCGAGTACACGCGGTGCTGCGCGGGCGTGCTCAGCGCGACGTCGAAGAGCACCTCGTTGGGCTGTGCCTGAGGAGAGTTGCCAAACAGGAGTGGCCTGCTTCCGTAGATGAATTCCGCAATCCGTCCAATTGCGACGGGCCGCAGCTGGTAGGCTACACCCCTGACTGGTCTGTTCTCGGCGTCCATCTCGGCGAGCACGCTGAAGACTGAAGCGTCGACGCCATCCCGAACCAGGAACCACCCGGCGCTCCACCGGCCCGCCAGGCGGGCGAACGGCTGCGCCTCGAGGCGTTCCCAGAACTGCTCGTAGTCGCTGTCGAGCAGGACCTCAGAACTGATCAACTCACGGGTTGGTCGCTCGAAGTACAGCTTGGTGAGGACCTCGTCGCCGGTCAGACAGCGACAGAGCGTGGTGTCGGCAAGCAGCTGGTCGATCTTGTCCGGGCTGAGATGCTCAGCCTGATCGAGCAGAGTGCCGCCGTTCAGGCTGACGTAAACGCCGGCGATCCCGTTGATCAGGTTCGGCTGGAACTCATTCAGCCACTGGTCGGCTGCAAGCTCGGTGTAGTCGCGCAGTGCTGCCTCTGCGGCCTCACGGTGCTGCCGATCAGCGTCCTGCGCCTGGTAGGCGAGGACGGCCGTCAACAGGAATGTGAGGACGAGGAGCCCGACTACGAGCGGTAGGTACGCCCGATGGGATCCCAGCCGCTTCAGCATTGCTTTCCACACCGTAGCACCGCCTCCTGCCCACAGCAGTCTACGCCCGACGTCGTAGCTCGTCGTCGGGCCGGGACTTCGTCGCGCCTGGCAGGGACGGACGTATTAGTGTGTCGCCAATCTACGCCCCGGCCCGCGGCGACTCAAGAGTCTGTTGTCTCCGGCGCCGCAAATCCGCCGCTGGCATCGACCTGGTAGGTTCGCCCCTTCCAGCCGACAGAGCCGCCACGGGCCGCCGAGCGCAGGAAAAGCAGGCCTGCCGCAAGGCCCCCGACCGGATACATCAGGGCATTCAGCACAGGCACCCGCATCCTGAGGTAGGCGATGACCCAGAATGCGACCGATGCGCCCGTCGCCAGGACGGACCAGGGCAGGAGGCTGCGGTCGAGCGTGCCGAGCGAGGCCAGGATCAGC
>CAYLME010000140.1:0-8908 GCA_964384585.1 uncultured Gemmatimonadaceae bacterium
TTTCTGCGACTCTGATTGTCGGTGGCTACCTGATTGCAGCGCGCAGGCTCGCGGCGGGCACATGGCTCCTGCTGGGACTCGCGATTGCCCCGGTCGTCTCCAACCTGCTCTACTGGCACCATGGGATGTTCATGGGGCCACGCATGCTGCACGAGGCCGCGCCGGCATGGGTGCTGTTGTTCACGACGTCGGCAATCGGCTTGGTGCGTCGCGTTCCAAGCTCACTCTCTTTGGCGGGCCGCTATCACATGCGACCTGCGTTGGCAGCGATGCTCGTCGCCTCGCTGGCTGTCGGTTTGGTATTCATGGCGCCATCGCGTGCCATGAGCTATGGCGGTGCCTGGATGGCGATTGCACGGACGCCGATGCCTGAGGTCCAAGGACCCGCGATCGTCTTCGTGCACGACGCGTGGAACGCACGCCTCGGGATGTCGCTCGCCGCACGTGGCAAGCGCCTCGACCTGATCGAGACGCTGATGCGACAGAACCCGACCTGCCGAGTGGACGAGTACGTCCGGACTGTAGTCGCAGGAGACAGCACGCGAGCCACTGGCCTCTTGGCTGAGCTGGACACTATCCCGCGCGCCAACCGACTCCCCATCCTGGTCGAGATCGCGCCGGGTGACGGAATACGCATAGCGCAAGGTGAGGTGCTCACGGCCGCGTGCAGGCGGGAAGCGCTCAGCGACCGTTTCGGAATTATCGACATCTCGCCGCTCCTCTGGCAGGCAGAGCTTCCCGGTGCGGCCGATGACGGGGCGCTGGTCGTACGTGACCTCGGGCCGCAGCGGAATGCCGACATACTCGCACGCTTTCCGGAGCGGGAGGCGTACATGTATGTCGCGGGGAATCCGCCCGAGGGTGTGCGACTGCTTCCCTATACCGAGGGCGTACGCCAGCTCTGGTCACCACACGACTCAGTGAAGCTGCAAATGAAGCTGCAGGTCCCCCTCTTCGAACATGACTAATGCATAGCCCGACTGAGGATGCGACTGCCGCGTCATCCAGCGTCAAAAGGATTGCTGACTCGCCCGTCGAATCGAATAAAGGCGCGACGCCGCGAATAGTCGGTGCAGCAGTATTCTGCGTCGTGTGGCTGCTGAGCGTGCTGTACCTGATGGATGTACTGGATTGGGGCTGGGTGCCCCACGACGAAGGCGCCTTTGGCCAGAGCGCCGAGCGGGTGCTGCGCGGACAGCTGCCGCATCGCGACTTCATCGAGATCTACACGGGGGGACTGAGCTATCTGCACGCGCTCGCCTTCGAGCTGTGGGGGACGAACCTCGTATCCTTGAGGTTGATGCTGTTCGTCTTCTTTATCGCGTGGGTTCCGGCCACGTTCTACGTTGCATCCCGGTTCGTCCCGCCCCTCGCGGCAGGTGTGGTCACCCTCCTCGCCGTCGCCTGGAGCACTCCGATGTATCCGGCGGCTGTGCCCTCCTGGTACAATCTGTTCTTCGCTGTCTTCGGAGCTGCAGCGCTACTGCGATTCCTGGAAACCGAACATCGGCGATGGCTGGTGCTCGCTGGCGCCTGCGGTGGTCTGTCGCTGCTGGTCAAAGTTGTCGGCCTCTACTTCGTAGCTGCGGCGCTGCTCTTTTTGGTCTTTCACGAGCAGGGGCGGTCACGACCGTCGAGCTCGGCGCATGAACGCAGCACGACCTACTCCGCAATTCTCGTCGTTGGACTCACCGTCTTCGTGCTGCTGCTATTCGGGCTGGTCTGGCGACACCTCGGTGCGCGGGAGATTACGCACTTCGTGCTGCCCGGTATCGGACTGGCCGCGCTACTCATCGCGAATGAGTTCAGCGGCGCCACGGCAGGCACGGGGGCGCGCCTGACGTCGTTACGGCGTTTGGTGTTGCCATTCCTGGCGGGCGTCACCATTCCGGTTGCGGCATTCGTGTTGCCATACGTCGTCGCGGGCGCTCTCCCAGAGCTGCTCAATGGAGTCTTCGTCCTGCCGGCGAAACGTCTCGCGTCTGCTGCCATGCAACTGCCGCGGCTGCGCGGCGGGAGCGTGGCGTTATGGCTGCTAACGCTTGCTATAGTCGCGCCGTGGATCGATCGGCGGCTGACACCCCTTCGGGCAGCCGCTGTCGGTACCGCCCTGATTACGCTTTTGGTGCAGATGAGCCGTGACCATCATCTGTACCAGGCGGTGTGGAAGAGCGTACGATTGCTGGTGCCGATCACGTCGGTCGCGGCGGCGGTGATACTGTGGCTACTGCGGGCCGACGATGCGGGCCGACTCCGCCGCGAAGGAATTTTTCTGCTGGTTTCCGTAACTGCGCTTGGGAGCCTAGTCCAATTCCCCTTCAGCGCGCCCATCTACTTCTGCTATGTCGCGCCGTTGCTAGTACTGGCCGTCACCGCGCTGCTGAGCGCACGCGGGCGTGCTACTGGGCCCGTAGCGCTTATGGCGTGCGGCTTCTTCCTGGCTTTCGCGGTATTTCTGGTGCGTCCGGGATTCATCTATGCGATGGGCGTCCAGTACCGTGCAGACTACCATGTCGCGAGGCTCGATCTGCCGCGCGGGGGCTTACGCGTTTCGGAGAAGGATAGCGAGCTGTACCGCGCTGTGATCGAGGCGGTGCACCGCCATGCACATGGCAGACCGATCTACGTCACGCCCGACGCCCCCGAGATCTACTTCCTCTCAGCGTCACCCAACCCGACGCCGACGATCTTCGATTTCTTCGACGAATCTGCCGGCCGATCGACACGGATACTCAACGCACTCGAGCGCAACCATGTCAATGTGGTGGTGCTCAATGCCCGTCCATCGTTCTCGGAGCCGTTATCTGATCCGCTGTTGAGTGCTCTGCGGCATTTGTACCCGTATTCCCGGACGTACGAGCGGTTCGAGGTGAGGTGGCGTCAATGAGGGTTGTCGATCGCGTGATGGAGTATACGCTTGCTTATCGCCTGTGGCAGGCGCCTTTTGCTCGCCAGAAGTTCGCGCCGATGTTGCGCCACAACGACCTCTGTCGCATCCGGCGCGTGCTGGACGTGGGCTGCGGCCCCGGAACCAACGCGCGATACTTCACCGATCACGAATACCTCGGTATCGACATCAATCCGCGATATATCGCAAGCGCCCAGCGAAGGTACCAGCAGGACTTCTTGGTCGCGGATGTAACGCGGCACCACGCGCCGGTCGGCGAACGCTACGATTGCATTCTTGTCAACAGCTTCCTTCATCACATTGATCGGGATGCCACGCGGCGTATCCTCTCTCACCTTCGAGAGCTGCTCACCGACGATGGATACATTCACGTGCTCGAGCTGGTGCTTCCCGAACAGCCGTCGGCGGCGAGGCTGCTTGCCCGGTGGGACCGCGGAGCGTTCGCCCGGCCGATCGGAGAGTGGCGAAACTTGCTCGGTGAATGCTTCGAGACGGAGGTGGACGAGCCATATCCACTGGGGGTCGCCGGCGTCACCTTGTGGAGCATGATGTACTTCAAGGGGAGAGCCAGGCGATGACGGACGACCCGCGTATCTCAGTTGCGATACCGCTGTTCAACGAGGAGGCGGTCGTTCCGGAGCTATTGCGGCGGCTGGGGATGGTGCTGGACTCCCTGCCGGGTGGGCCGCACGAGGTACTCATGGTCGACGACGGCAGCGCCGACGGTACGCTCGCGCTCCTGGAGCAGGCTGCCGCCGCTGACCCGCGCCTGGTGGTCATTGGCCTGTCGCGGAACTTTGGTCATCAGGCTGCCCTCACCGCCGCGCTCGATCATGTGACCGGTGACGTGACGATCGTCATGGACGCAGACCTCCAGGATCTGCCCGAGTCGATCCCCGCTTTCGTCGAGCGCTATCGGGAAGGGTACGACGTGGTATATGCACGTCGCATTCGGCGTAAGGAGAGCTGGTGGCTCCGCGCCTGCTACTTCCTGTTCTATCGCCTGCTCGCCGGGCTATCTACGCAGGTCGCGCTGCCGATTGACGCCGGCGATTTCAGCCTGATGTCTCGAAGAGTGGTGACCGAGTTGCGGCGGACGCCTGAGGCACACCGATACCTCCGCGGACTTCGCGCATGGGCAGGCTACCGGCAGATTGGCATCGATGTAGAACGGTCGGCACGCTTCACCGGTAGTAGCAAGTACGGGGTAATGAAGCTGCTCCGGCTCGCTTTCGACGGGATCTTCGCATTCTCAATCGTGCCGCTTCGCGCCGCCACCGGTCTCGGTCTCCTGGCGATGGCGCTTTCGGGCGGGTTTTCCTTGTATGCGCTCTACGCCAAGCTCATCCTCGACCGGTCGCCGCAGGGCTTCACAGCGCTGATTCTGCTCATCACTTTTCTGTCCGGCGTCCATCTGTTTTTTCTCGGTGTGATCGGGGAGTACGTCGGGCGAGTGTACGAGCAAGCCAAGGGTCGCCCGCTCTACGTTGTCGAGAAGCTGGTCGGCCAGCGCGAGCGACGGGCATAATGGAGGAAGGGTACGCTCAACGGTATCGGGAGCTGTATCAAGGCCACTGGTGGTGGATGGCGCGCGAGCGTTTTCTACTGAAGGAGATCGGGCGCGCACAGGCTGAAAAATTGAAAGGGCCGGTTCTCGACGTAGGGTGTGGCGACGGTCTGTTCTTCGACCGCCTTCTCGAACTCGGGGAAGTCGAGGGCCTGGAGCTGGACGCAGAGCTGATCGATCCAAAGGGACCGCACCGACACAGGATTCGAGTTGGCCCATTCGATAAAAGGTTCGCGCCTGGGAAGCGCTACTCGATGGTGCTGATGCTGGATGTGCTGGAGCATTTGTCCGACCCGGCCGACGCGCTGCGCCGCGCCTGGCTCCTGCTTGACCACGGCGGCGTCCTTCTGGTCACTGTGCCAGCGTTTAACTTGCTCTGGACCCATCACGACGTATTAAACCATCATCACACCCGCTACACACGCCGCACCCTACTCGAATTGGCGGATCGAACTGGAGTGCCGATCGAATACACCAGGTACTTCTTTCATTGGCTCTTCCCGGCAAAGCTTCTCGCACGGCTGTGGGAATCAGTCATGGGGGGCGATGATTCGGGTCCGCGCATCCCGCCTTCCTGGCTCAATCGGAGCCTGTACGGCCTTACCCGATTGGAGCAGGCAGCGCTGAACGCAGTGCCGCTCCCGTTCGGCAGCTCTCTTCTCGCCGTAGCGCGCAAACCGGCGTTATCTGCAGATGACCAGCCCTAGCTTAATGACGTTTTTGGCTTCAGCATACGCCGAACTGAGATGGTCGCGAGGGCCTAGATGGTCGCACGAGTCCTGACCTATCGTCTGCTGCGGCGCGCCTATGACACGCTAGCGACGGCTTTGCGCTGTCCAGAACCATCCAGACTTGCGGGCACACTCCCTCGAGCTAGGCGCAGCCGGCTCGTCCAGCAATGGCCCCGCCCCCCGGTGGCTTTCATTCTGCCAGCGGCTTGCAGAATGCAAGACCATAGGTCCGTGGGGGCCGCTGTTGGGTGTGCCAGAGCATGAGAAAACATCTTGTGTCACAACGAATCGAAGTGAGCGAGAGGATGCGGCCAGGAACTGGAACGGCCGTTGCTCTTTCACAACGCCGTCACTGCGGGACCTGCCGTACACACACACTCAGTAAGGAGAGCAATGATGCTCAAGCAGAGGAAGGGTTTCACGCTCATCGAGCTGCTCATCGTGATCGTGATTATCGGCATCCTGGCCGCCATCGCGATTCCGAAGTTCGGTGCCACGCGTGAGAAGGCCTACGAGAAGGCCATGATGTCGGATCTGCGGAACCTGTCGGCTCAGCAGGAGCTGTACTACTCGGACCTGCAGAACAACTACACGTACGCCCCGGCAGAGACGGTCGTTCCGGGTACGCCGAGCACGAACATGCCGGATTTCGCAACATCGGCAGGCGTGACCATCGATATCCAGGCTCCGACCACGACCGGCTGGAGTGCGTCCGCGTCGCATACGGCCACGGACGTGGAGTGTTATCTCGTAGTCGGTGATGAGGGTGAACTCCCGTTTGGTGCTGCGGATGCGCTTGGCGTCATCGCGTGCGAGGTCCCGACGCCGTAAATCAAGTCTGGTCTGACACGTTCCGAGGGCGGCGGCTGCACAGGTCGCCGCCCTCTAACGTTCCAACGGCTGATACAGTGAGGGTGCGACGATGCACCAGAGAAAAGGCTTCACGCTGATCGAACTGCTTACCGTGATGGTGATCATTGCGTTGCTCGCGACGATTGCGATATCGGTCTTCTGGGATGCGAAAGACCAGGCACTGGTGAGATCAATGACGTCCGATCTACGAAATCTGGCCGCGCAGCAGGAGTCGTACTTTCCCGGAAGCTTTACGTATGCGGCAGCGACGACGGATATTCTGGAGTTTGCGGAGTCACCTCAGGTCGACATCACGATCACGTATGCTAGCCACAATGGATGGGCAGCCCAGGCCGTCCACGGTTCGTACTCAGGCACCTGCGGGATCTTCGTCGGGGATGCACCGGCTGCGAACGGCGCGCCCGCAACTCAACCCGGCGTAATCACCTGCGACTGAGCGCACCCCTGCCAAGGTTTGCGCTCAGTCACTCCCCACCCTAACTTCACCCGCCGTCCCAGCCGTAGTCCCCGAATGCGTCATCAATGAAGCACATTCCCACGCTCCGGCGAGAGCTGATCAGCGCTTTCGCGCTCGTGTTTGCGAGTGCGCTGGGGATGGCATTGATCGGGCTGATCTTCCTGTTGCCGCGCTTCCAGACACCAAGCCACGCGCTGCTCTTCATCATCATTCTCCTGGCCGCCGACCTGGTGGTATTCACCCTGTTCGGTCGCTGGGTGCTGCACCGCGCCGTGTTCGGTCCGATCGAGGCGGTGATCGAAGACGTCGAAGCGATTGCAGCGGGCGACCACGACAGGAGACTTGCACGCGGCCGCACGCAGGAGCTGGCGCGGCTCGGTGCAGCGGTGAACCGGATGACGGAGCGCCTCGTTGCCGACCAGAACGAGCTGTCCGCGAACATCCGCTCGCTGGACGAGACGAACCGGATGCTGACGGAAGCGCGCGACGCGATGGTGCACCAGGAGAAGATGGCGTCGGTCGGAAGGCTCGGTGCGGGCATCGCGCACGAGGTCGGCAATCCGCTGGGTGCGATCATCGGCTACCTCGGTCTCGTGCATCGGCGCGTCGATGACCAGGGCAAGGAACTGGTCTCTGCGGCGGAACGGGAGGCGCGTCGTATCGACCGGATCGTGCGTAGCCTGCTTGATTTCGCGCGCCCTAGTGCGGCGGAGATGACGGAGTTCGACGTGAACGACGTCGTGAATGAAACACTCGAGCTGGTCTCGGTGCAGGGGCGTTTCGAGAGCGTCCAGCTGGAGGTGGACCTGGCAGAGGCATTGCCACGGGTGTCCGGGAACCCGCATCATCTGCAGCAGGTCCTGGTGAACCTGCTCGTGAATGCGATCGACGCGCTGGAAGCTACGCCCAACCCGGTGATCATGATTCAGAGCCATGTGCGCGATGCCAGGGTGACGGCCCGCGTGCCTGCGCGGCGCAAGGATGACCCGCCCGGGATCGACTATTCGCACCGGCGTCGCCTGTTCGCGACGCGTACGCCGCGCGAGGATCCGTACTCGGCCACGGGCCGCCTGGTCGAGGTTGTCGTGAGTGACAACGGGCCGGGCATTGCGAAAGACGTCCGGGACCAGATCTTTGAGCCGTTCGTCACGACGAAGGAGCCGGGGAAGGGCACGGGTCTCGGCCTGGCCGTTTCCGCGCGCCTGATCGAGTCGATGGGCGGTGTGCTCCGAACCGAAGAGAGCGACGCGGGTGGCGCGCAGTTCGTCGTGCTGCTGCCTGCCTTGACCCCTGAGCCAGCGAAAGTATGAACGTCCTTATCATCGACGACGAGCCCGGGCTGCGTCACACGGTCTCCCTCATCCTGGGCGAGGAAGGCTACGAGGTCGCGACCGCGAGCGACGGCGAGGAGGGGTTCGCCAAGGCGATCGAGTCGAAGCCTGACATCATCCTGTGCGACGTCCGCATGCCGCGCCTGAACGGTATCGAGTTCCTCGAGCGCTACAAGGCGCAGGATGGCCAGGCGATGGTCATCGTCATGACCGCGTACGGCGGGATGGACCTCGCGATCCAGGCGATGAAGAAGGGCGCGTACGACTACATCGCCAAGCCGTTCAGCCCCGACCAGATCGTGCTCGCGCTGAAGAAGGCGGAGGAACGCGAGTCATTGCGCCAAGAGGTGACGCGCCTGCGCGAGGAGGTCGCGATCGAGCGGCGCTACCGCGAGATCATCGCGAAGTCGCCTGCGATGACGGGCGCGATCGAAGTCGCATCGAAGGTTGCGCGGCATCCGTCGCCCGTGCTGATCACGGGCGAAAGCGGCACGGGGAAGGAACTGATCGCGCGGCTGATCCACAACGAGAGCGACCGCGCGGCGGCAGCGTTCGTGCCGGTCAACTGCGGTGCGATCCCGGAGAACCTGCTCGAGTCGGAGCTGTTCGGTTACGTGCGTGGCGCGTTCACGGGCGCGGACCGCGACAAGCCCGGCCTGTTCGAGGTCGCGTCCGGCGGCACGCTGTTCCTGGACGAGATCGGCGAGATGCCGGCGACGCTGCAGGTCAAGCTGCTGCGCGTGCTGCAGGAGGGTGAGGTCCGTCGACTGGGCGACACGAAGTCGCGCGAAGTGGATGTGCGTCTCGTGTCCGCAACGAACAAGGACTTCGACGAGGAGATGCGGAACGGCAACTTCCGCCGTGACCTCTACTACCGGATTGCCGTGGTGCCGATTCACCTGGTGCCGCTGCGGCAGCGGCGCGAGGAGATCCCGCTGCTCGTGCACCACTTCGTCGATCAGTACAACAAGAAGCTCAGGGTCAACATCGAAGGCGTCGATGCCGACGCGATGCGCCTGTTGCTGAACTATCCGTGGCCGG
>CAYLME010000141.1:0-8796 GCA_964384585.1 uncultured Gemmatimonadaceae bacterium
CGGGTACGCAGGAAGGGGAAGACGTGCTCGCCCACCACCTCGAACATTTCCGCCGGCGCGAAGTTCTTGAACCGCGACCAGCGCAGGTCATCGTAGGCCCGCCCCTTGGGGTCCGTGCCTTCGGGAAAGATGCGGTTCGTCATCGGCCGCTTGAGGAGAGTCGCCTTGCTCTCCTCCAGGGTGTGCCCGTCATCCAGGCGGCGGATGAACAGCAAGTAGGTAATCTGCTCCAGCACCTCCATCGGGTTCGAAATCCCGCCCGACCAGAAGGCGTTCCATACGGCGTCGATTTGGCTACGAAGTTCGCCAGTCAGCATTCAATTTTTCCTGTTCTTCTCGTCGCGCACCCCAGTCGTGCGCATGCCGCGGATGCATTGCAGCAATGCTATCCGCGGGGTTTATGTCAATCAAGTTAGTTAATGCAGGCGCGATGTTGGTTGCAGTGACGCAGTTGCTTGCATCTCAGCCCTTTAGCGCGATGCCGTCACGCACATCGCGCGGCTGCCAGCGTGCAAGGTACACGGTCACGTGCGAGTCGGTAAGCTCAAACGCAGCCACCCGGAACCCCTCAGGGACGTCGTCGTGCTGTAGTTGCGCCAAGGCACGCTTCAGGCGACGCCTGAACTCACGCAGGTCACATACCGAACCACTCCAGCTGCGAAGCGCTACGATACTCAGGGGGTATGGAACGGCATGCGTGCTGTAGTAGCTCGCAAGCCAAGCGGGAAGACCAGAATGGTCGTGCAGTGCGGCTTCGCTCACCGCACTCCAGCTGGCCGGGCCGAAAAGTGCCGCAAGCTCAGCAGGGATTCGGAAAGTCACAAGATCACTGCCACGCTGTGCGCTGTGATTGTCTGACAGAACCAACGCCCGTGTATCGTCGTCGAGTTCGAGCAGCCGGCAGGCTGGCAGGTCATTGCCCTTCAAGCGCACGCGCAGCCACGCATCATCGAGGCGACCAAGACTTTCGAGGACGGCTGCGTGTACATTCCGGCCGAAAGCCACTTGCAGCTTCTGCGACAACTGCCAAACGCTGACGCAGATCCAGTTCGGCCTCGTTCCGACGCACAGAGGCTGATCGGCCGGCATGCAGCTCAGGCATGCTGCAAGAACCCTTCTGTCGTAGCCCCTCATCATGCGGCCCGTTAGGCGAATCGATGCGTCACCTTGCGTCGGCACGTTCTGGTCAGTCACAAAGAGAGCTGCTGCGTTGGCGCTCGACCACAACGCAGAGCGCAGCAAGACGTTCGGCAGCGCAACCGTGTCTGACCGCGAAACCGGCAAGTAAAGTGCCTTGTCGCGCTGAACAGCACGATGCTGACGGGCGCGCAGCAATTCAATCTCAGAAGCATTGTTCGGAAGCACGAGGACGGGCTCTTGCTGTGCGTTGAGCTGCCGCAACTGACTGTTGGCAACCGAATCCAGTGTTTTTGAGGCCGCGAGCGTCTCCGCTTGCGTCGTGTCATCAAGCGCTAGACCGGCAGTTCGACGCACTGCCGCCGCCTGCGCCTTGAGCTCAAGAACGCCTTCAATAGTGGGCCGCCGCCTAGCCATGCGCGCCCTCCACTGGCTTCAGCGAGGCTGACATCAGCGCATCGCCCATCAAACTGTTTTTCTTCATAACCGCTTGTCTCCGTTCGGTGGGCGCCCCTGCGCCCCTCACGGAGGTATAGCGGCGGCCGCGATGTTCAGGCGGCTTCAAGGCTTGAAAAATGACAATGCGCTTTACGTCAAGACACAGCGTGCTTGACCGCCGCCCAAAGTCGTCAAGACCGCACCCCACGAAAACGCCGCCCTCAAGACACCGCTAAGGAGCCCGAGACAGCGAGGAAGCCTTTGCTAGCGAACGCTTTTCTTACGTTCTTATCCCTATAGCATCCTCCCTAATCGCTAATCCGCTAATCACCTCCTTCCGCGCGGAGGCACTCCACGTGGTCCCCACCAGGCTGTCGATCTAACGCACGATGCCCGTCAAGAGTGCCCATGCTTAGCGACGACGCGAGGGTGTCCTTTGAAAAATCGGGAGCGATCAACTACGCTCCACTGAGCTACCGCGGTAGCAATGCGTGTGTGGGGGAGGTACTCAACCGGGGCTGTCAGCTCCAAGTCGCCATTTTGTGAACGGACCACGAAATGGCGACTGGATATGAAGACACACCCCCGAGTAAATGCGGCTCACGCCGCAACGGCCAGAGGAAGCAGACGCAAGCGCATTGCGCACGGACGCGGCGCCTTCGGTCGCCATCGGCGACCCCTGGCTGTTGGACGCACACCGCAGAGTTGCCATCACGGAGTTGCGTCACGACTCCCGCTCTCGCAGTTCGATCTCGTAGTCCAGCGCTCGCAAGCACGCCAACAGAAAACCGGCAGTGAAGTTCGCGCGGTTGATGCGCCGGTTGATGGCCGCCGCACTTCTGTTGATCCCCTGCGCGCGAAGCGCTTCCGACAGCTCTCTGTAGCCCCAGCCGCGCCGCATCATCGAGAGCTTCAGGAGTTCGCTGGCTTCCGCGTTCCACGTTCCGGTCGCCTCGGACTCACTGGCGAATCGCCTCCCTGCGGACAACGGCCACCCTGGCTGTTTTGTTCCGCTTTCCATCTTCAAATCTTCCTTAGTTCCAAGGCTTTTCTTGAAAGAGTCAATTTTGACTCCTCAACCACCTGCCTGCCTATACCTCCACTCAAGCCAACAAGGGAGGTAAAGCATGCTTGAAACATCGGAGCGGGAGAGATTGCTCGACCGCATTGGACTACCGCCAGCCGGACGGCGGCTCGTACTGGATGCCGCCAAGTTCGCGCCCGTACGAGCCGTTGCGTCGAAGGGCGGCGGCAACGTCTTGACGCCCTATCAGAGTCGCAAGATGCAGCGGACTGTGGAAACGGAAAGCCGCCACCTTGAGTTCCCCGCTGCGGTCAGCCTCGAGCACGACCCGAAGGTACTTGAGTATTTCGCGCAGCCCTGCCGCCTGAAGTTCGAGCTGGCGGACGCCGATGGAGAAATCCATGCAGTCGACCACACGCCCGATTTTCTCATCATCACCGAGCGAGAAATCTGGCTCGAGGAATGGAAGCACTGGAAAAAGCTTGAAGGCGTGGCGCGGCGCCAGCCCTGGCGGTATCAGCTCGACCCCAGCGGTCGTTGGTGTGCTCCCGGAGTCGAGCAGTGGCTAGCCGACCGTGGCATTGGCTATCGCATTCACACAGAGCGCGACATTTCCCAGCGTCGCATCGAGAACACGCTGCTCCTCGAGGACTATCTGGACCCCGCCGCGCCGCCCTGCCCCATCGAAGTCGCCCTAAAGGTGCGCGACGCGCTGGAGCGCGACGCAACGCTGTACCTAGCGGAGCTCTACGAAACCGTTGAGTGTCGCCCAGACGACGTCTTCAAACTGATTGCCGATGGTCTCGTGGTCGCTGAAGTCGATGATGTGTCCCTCGCCGAACCGACGCGCTGCCGCGTATTCCGCGATACGGCGGTCCGCGATTTCGAACGAGCACGACAACTCCCGCCCCCGTTCGCACTCCCTGGCGCGCTAGACATTGCAGTGGGCACCCGCCTCACGTACGACCAGAAGCCGTACACACTCATCATGGTCGGCGGGTCGAAAGTCGTTCTGCAATCCGATGACCACCAGTCGGTCGAGATCTCGCTCGACACGCTGGAACTGCTCGCCCTGCAAAGGGATGTCGTGATGGCCGAGGGTTCGGTCCAGGGTGCTGCACCCGCCCGGCTGTCGGACTTCACCGAAGCCGAACTGCGGATGGCATTGGAACGTCGCACCGAGCTCGAGAACCTCACCAAGCCCAACCGGACGCAGCGGCGACTGTTGAAGGCTCTCGCGATTGCCAAAGTGGCAGGAACTGACCAGCTCGTCGCACTGGTCCCGCGGCTACGGGATCGCGGCAACCGCACGCCACGTCTCAACACTGAGCAGGAGAACGCCCTCGAGCAGGTCATCCGTGAGGAGTACCTGACCAACCGCGCCCCCAACGCCAAGCACTGCCATCGCGTGCTCACGGTGCTCTGTAACAACTTGGGCATCAGGCCCCCGTCGTACCCCACCTTGATTGACCGCATCAAGGCCCTGTCACAACAGCAGGCAGACCGCGCGCGACATGGAAACCGGGTGGCGTATCAGAACAGCGAATTCGTGAATGTTCTGTACGCCGACACGCCGATCCACGGTTCGCGTGCCTTCCAGTACGTGCACATGGATCACACGCAGGTCGACATCGAGCTTGTTTCCCAGCGAACCGGAAAGGTTCTCGGCCGCCCTTGGTTGTCGCTGGCGATTGACGCGTTCACTCGGCGGATTCTGGGCATCTACCTGACGTTCGACCCGCCCTCGTACCGGTCGAACATGATGTTGTTGCGCGATATCGTCCGACGTCATCGGCGGCTGCCACAGTTCATCGTCGTCGACAACGGGGCTGACTTTCGAAGCGAAGACTTCAGCCGCTTCGCCGAGCTGATGCACATCCACATCCGGTACCGGCCGGCCGGTCGCCCGCGACACGGTACCGTGATGGAGCGCATCTTCGGCCGCGTTCACTCCGACTACGTTCACAACCTCGCGGGCAACACCAAAGCCCTGAAAGAAGTCCGCAAAACCACCGGCAAGTTCTTGCCCTCACGCCTTGCCGAGTGGTCGCTGTCCTACCTGTACTACGGCCTCGAGTACTGGGCCTTCAATTACTACGACACGGCTGAACACGCCGCAGTCGGACTGAGCCCGCGCGAGGCATTCCAGCGCAGCGTGGATTCATCGGGGCTGCGCGCCCATCGCCTCGTTACGCTGACGCCGGACTTTCTCATCCTGACCTGCCCGACCGTAGGGCGGAGAGGTGAGCGCACGGTGGACAGGCAACGTGGCGTGAAGGTGCATAACCACTACCTGTACTGGTGCCCCGAGTTCCGCGATCCCAAGCTACACGGCACGAAGGTTCCGACTCGCTACGACCCGTGGGACGGCTCCACAGTCTATGTCCAGATCGACAAGCGCTGGGTTCCTGCTCGCTGCAAGCCGTTGACCGCCCTCGGACAGCTCACGGAGAAGGAGCGCGAGTTCATCACCACGGAGATGCAGAGCCACTTCCGGCTGTCCGACCGTGATGAGCTGTCAACGCAGCGGCTCACCGAGTTCATGCGTGTTTTCACCCCGACAGGCGCAATGGAGCTGGCACTCGAGCGCCAGCAGGAGAACCGGGACCTGTACCAGGGGCTCGGCATTGGGGCCATCTCGCCCCAGAGCACCATTGCTCGGACGCCTGTCGACGCTCACCGAGTCACTCGGGTCAGCTCAGCGGCGCCGAATGCGGCCGCCTTGCCGGTTGGGCTGCTACCGCCCCCGCCGCACGAGGCGGCAACGAGCGAGTTCGTGCAACCCGACACCCCCGACTTTGAAACCTTCTGATTGAACCTAAAAAATGACCATTCAGACTCCAAATAGCTTCACACCAAGCGCATCACCGATGAGCGGCCAGCGCATCCGCCATCCCCGCATTGCGGCCACTATTGAGGAGTGCCGGCTAATGCTGGACGCCGGCGACAACGCGAACCTCATCGTACTGTGCGGCCCAACGGGGGTCGGCAAGACAACGCTCGGCGACTTTCTCGTCGAAGCCGAACTCACGGCCGAAGCAACGACGCTGTCCCAGGATCCGGGCTACATGCCGGCGATTCGCCTTGAGGCACCGGCGTCTGGCGAACGCGACTTCTCCTGGCGCCTGTTTTACCAGCGAATGCTCGATGCACTCGAGGGCGAATTGGATGCACCGCGCACTGCCTACGGCATCGACCCGGAAAGCGGAAAGGTTGTGCGCCCTGTGGGTCCGCAAACCAACCGCCTCTCGGGTTTGCGCACGGCCGTGGAGCGTTCCCTGCGCAATCGCGGCACGCGATTCGTTGTCGTCGATGAGGCGGCGCACATGATGCGCCAGTGTCATCCGAGCCGGCTCGTCGAACAGTTCAATACGCTCAAGTCACTCTCGAACGAGTACCACGTGCAATGGATTCTCCTCGGCTCATACGACCTCTTCGAACTTGTCTCACTGAGTGCGCAGCTTGCGCGACGGACGCACGTGATCCATTTCGGCCGCTACCGAGAAGACGTCGCCGAGGACGTCCGCTCGTTCCGTGGCTGCCTGAAGAAGCTGGGCGAGAGCATGCCAGCCTTGAAGGAGCTCGACCTCTTGCGTTACGCCGAGGTGTTCCACCAGAACACCCTGGGGTGCGTCGGCACGCTGCGCACGGTGCTTGTGCGACTGAACCTGCTGGTCGCCGAGAAGGACTGGTCGGAGGACACGTTGTGTAAGGCGCTCCTCACCGAAGCTCAGGTTACGCAGATCATGCGTGAGATCGTGGAGGGCGAGGAACGCATTGCGCCGGGCCTCAAGCGCAATCTGGCCGTGCAACAGCCCCAGACCGGTCGGAGGGTTGCGTGATGAGCACATTGCACAATCCGCGCTCGACGCTGCACGCCCTTGAACCGATGGGCCGCGGCACTCCTGAAGTCGAGAGCCTGACGAGCTATTTCTGTCGTCTCGCCTATTCTCATGGTATTACCGCGCAGAAGCTGGCTGACTGGGTGCTCGCCCACTTCGAGCAGTCCGTGTGCGAGAAGTATGGCTGGCATCAGCGGAGCTTCTCCAGCATGTCGCCGGAGAGCGAGCAGTGGGCAGCGTGGCTGGCAGCACTCACGGGAGTCGGCTCGCTCGACCAGCATACGCTGGCGCCGTGGCGCACAGTACTGGGTGTTCCCGGACTCGCACCGAAATCCGACCGTTGGTGCCCGTGCTGCCTGGCCGAGGACAGGGAGAGTGGCGGCGAGCCTTACCTCCGCTTGGCCTGGGATATCGCCCCGGTCACGGTCTGCGTGCGCCACAAGGTTCAGTTGGCCACGACGTGCCCGCACTGTCATCGCGCCAATGTGCGGAATCGGTCAGCGGTGGTTGTTCCGGGCTACTGCACGTCGTGTGGTGGGTTTCTCGGCGATGCCGAAACGGAACCTGCTACACCCGAAGCTTTGTGGACGGCCCGCCAGGTGGGCCTGATGTTGCAGGCGCCCCCCAAGGTGGCTTCCGAGGGATTGGTTCCTTTGCTGGAAACGGTGATCAAGCGCATGGCAGACGGCCGAGCGAGTGCATTCGCGAGCCGCTATGGCTTCTCCAAGAGTGGCATCTCCCATTGGCTCAACAAGGGTGGGATTCCCACGTTGAAGGCGTGGCTCACCATCGGCCTGCACGGAGGGATTGGGCTCGACAAACTTTTTGCTGGCGACGTCGACGACTGGGAACTGCCGCTCACGCCGATCCAGATGTCCATCGAGCTACCCGAGTCGCCTCGTGCAGGCATCAAGTCGCGGGAACTGGACTGGGACAGCATCCGTGCTAAGTTGCAGGCGATGCTCAAGGAGCCGGTGGCGGTGTCGGTCCATGAAGCGAGTGAACGCGTTGGCGTCGACCGCAAGAATTTGTACTTGCGTGCCAACATCGAAACCCGAGCGCTCGCCGACCGCTATCTGCGCCACCGCGCTTCAATCGGCGAGCAGCGACAGGCTCGACTCCAGGCACAGATTGGCGACGTCCTCGATGAGCGCCTAGCGGCAGGTTACGAGGGGATGAGCGCACGCGACATCTGGAATCGACTCGATACCGAGGCGCAGTCAGTGCCCGGCATCTTCCGTCACATCAGCCAGGTCATAGGCTCTCGGCGCACCTGAACCGCACCAAACCACCGCCGAAAATGAAAACGGGACCGAACGGTCCCGTTTTTTTCAACCTACATTCCGAGCAGCGCGAGCTTTCGCGACCTGCTCGAAGAGCAAAACCCGCAAGCCTACTATGCTGCACCCAATAAACCAAAATGTGGCCTATCGGGAAATCAAGCATAAAGTGACCTGGTGGCCACTTTATGCTTAACGGCACATAATGCGCTGTTTTTGCTAGGAATTCTTGGTGGACCGAAGGAGGATCGAACTCCCGACCTCTGCATTGCGAACGCAGCGCTCTCCCAGCTGAGCTATCGGCCCTGAAAGAGCGCGCATTATAGTGAGACCCCGCGCGAAAGGGAAGTGCCTTGCGCACATTTGCGCCGTTCGAGGCTACGTGTGCCCTTTGCAGGAGCGACGCGAGTCGCGATCCGGCGGTGGGGCGGTGATGAGGCGTCGGTGAAGTCTCGGAGGCCGTCATCGCGACTTGCGTCGCTCCTGCGGGGCAGGTAGCGCGAGGGCGCGGCAGGGCTAGTCAGTTGCGCCGGAGCCGACGGCGGCGCGGCCGAGGCGGTCGGCGACGGCGCGCCAGCCGGGGCCGCCGGGGAGCGCCTCGATCAGGATGAAGTCGGCGCCGACGCCGTCGAGGGCGCGCAGGCTGGCGTACAGGCCCTGGGCGTAGGCGGCGGGATCGGCCGGAAGGCTGCGCCAGCTCAGGCGGGCGTCACGCGGATCGGAGGTGGAGTGGGCGAGCACTGCGACGCGGCTGCCCTCACCCGCCAGCGCGGCGGCCTCGTCGGCGAGCAGCGCGGGCTCGACCAGGCGCAGCGGGGTGCGCGGGGCGTAATGGGCGGCGAGTGCGCCGGAGACGCGCGGAGCGGGCTGCGCTGCATCGGCTGCGGCGTTGGGGGCGGCGGCTTCCGCGAGTCCGGACGCGTCGCCGCACTGCCCTGCCCGCGCGGAAGCGGTTTCCGCGACCGACTCGCCCGGCACCCGCGGCCGGCGGCCGATGACGCGCGCGATGTCCTCGGGCGTGATCGCGCCCGGGCGCAGGATCTCCGGCACGTCGCGCGAGAAGTCGAGGATGGTG
>CAYLME010000142.1:0-8756 GCA_964384585.1 uncultured Gemmatimonadaceae bacterium
GCACGCCGCACTCGGCGGCGAACTCCTTGAGTTCATCCGTCATCTCGGCGACGACTTCGTCCAGCGCCACGCGCTCCGGGTGCGACTCGAAGCCGCTGGCCAGGCGCGAGGTATCGAGCGTGTTGGCGACCATCCGTTCCAACCGTCCGAGCTCGACGACGATGCGCCGCACCAGTTCGGCGCGCTCGGCCGGCGCTGGATCTCGCAGCGACAGCGTCTCCACCGAGAGCCGCAGCGAAGCGAGCGGGCTCTTGAACTCGTGCGACACCGCGGCGAGGAACTGCTCCTGCCGGCGCCGCAGCTCGGCTTCCTCGCGCAGGGCCTTGAGAACGACGGCCATCGCGGCGATCAGCACGGCGAGGAAGAACGCGCCCTCCCAGGCGTAGCGATTGAGCCGCTGCGCCCGCTCCATGCCGAGGCGCGCGAGTTCCTCGGCGCCGGCGCCGGTTGCGGCCAGCGCGGCCGAGAGCCGCTCCGTCATCAACGCGGTGTAGCGCCACTCGTCCCACATCCAGAAGGCGAGCTGTGCGGCGCAGACCAAGAGGAGCAGGAAGAACCCGACCTGCACGCTGCGCGTGGACGGTGCGCGCGGACCCGATGCGTTCACGGGGCCACCAGGCGCTGGCGGAGGGCCCGGGCGAGGTCCGGCTCGGCCACGGCCAGGAACTCCACCGCGGCCTCGGGGCCGGCGCTCGCCGAGAGATCGCGCAGGCCGCGCGAGGGCAGGTGCGCGAGGTGGTGGGCGAGACGCGCCGCCCAGCGGCGCAGCACGTCCCGTTGCGTGCCGTCCAGCGTCTTGAGTTCCTGCGTCAGGATGCGCTCCACTTCGGATTGTGCGCGGTCGGCATAGCGGCGGCGCAGTTCAACGATCGTCGGGTCCACCAGCGCCGTCCACTCGCGCGCACGCCGCTCGTCGAGCGCGGCATCCACGAGTGCCCGGGCTTCCCCCAGCGCCCCGAGGGCCTCCTCGCGGTCGGCCTCGGCGGCGCGGGTGATCACGTCCATACCAATGTGCGCCATTCCCGCCCGTTCCGCCTCCTCCGGCCGCAGCGACGGCGGCACGCCGAGGTCCACGACCAGCGGCGGCAGGCCGCCGACGCCGCACGCCGCGAGTCGCCGGCAGTCGGCGTCGTCGAACAGCGGGTCGTTCGCGCCCGTCGCCAGGAGCACGGCACTCACGGCGTCTGGCGAGCGACGGAAGGCCTCCAGCGATCGCACCTGCACGCCCTCCGGCGCCACGGCCATCGCCCGCTCGACGCTGCGGTTCACGAGGAGCACGGGGACGCGCTGCTCGCCGAGCGCGGTGGCGCAGTGCAGGGTCATCGGCGAGACGCCGACGAGCGCCACGGCGCCCGGTTGCCGCGTGAGCCGCGCCATGATGTGTTGGAGCGCGATGTCGGCGAGCGAGGCACGCCCCACGTGCCCGTCCGTGACCGGTCGCACACGTCGCGCCACCTTCAGCGCGTCGTCCACCAGGGCGCGCAGCGCCGGGCCCAGCAGGCCGGCGGCCTCGCATTCGACGGCGGCCGCCTTGATCTGCCCCATGATCTCGCTCTCGCCGGCGCGCGCCGAGTCGAGGCCGCTGGCGACGAGGTAGAGGTGCTCGATGGCGCCCTCGCCCGCCCACGCGCGCACGATGCGCGGTTCGAGCGCGGCGCCGAAGTGGGCGAGCAGGCGCGTGCGGCGCTCCGGTACACCGAGGGGTACGCCGCCCGCGAAGGCGATCTCCACGCGGTTGCAGGTGGCGAGGTAGAGCAGCTCGTCCACCTCGAGCGCGTCGGCGAGCGCGCGCAGCTGGGGACCGCGTTCCTCGCGCGGGAGCGTGAACAGCGCGAGTTGGTCCGTGCTGGCGTGGCGCCAGCAGAGGCCGATGACACCGATGTGCATACGCCGCGCGTGCGTCAGGCGACGGCCAACTGGGCCAGCGAGCGGATGAACGCCGGGTGCGTGTCCACCGCCGCGACGCGGATGAAGCGCTCGCCGCCCGCCTCGAGGAAGCTCTCGCGCCCGCGGTCGCCGATCTCCTCGATGGTCTCCAGCCCGTCGGTGACGAAGCCCGGCGTGATCACCGCCACGCTCTTCACGCCGCGGGCGGGCAGCGCCTCGAGCACCGCATCGGTCACCGGCGTGAGCCACTTCTCCGGACCGAACTTGCTCTGGAAGGTCAGCGTGGACTTCGCCACCGGCCACTGGATGGCCTCGAGCAGCGCGGTGGTCGTGTGGCAGCAGTCGGACGAGTAGGCGCGGCGTTCGTTGCGGTCGTAGCGCTCGGGGATGCCGTGGTACGAGATGACGATGTGGTCCGGCGGCGCGGGCTCGTTGGCGATGGCTTCGAAGTAGCGGTCCGCCTGCGCCTGGATGTAGCCCGGGTCGGTCGCGGGAATCACGCGGTCGATGACCGGCACGTCGAGCTGCAGCGCCACGGCGGACTCGAAGGCGCGGCGGAAGGCCGTGCCGGTGGTGCTCGACGTGCGCTGCGGGAACAGCGGTACGACGACGATCTTCGCAACGCCCTCGGCCTTCAGGCGGGCCTTCTCGGAGGCGATGCTCGGCTCTCCGTAGCGATACGCCGCGCTGACGGTGAACTCGCCGTTGGACTCGGCGCGCAGCTGGGCGACGATCCGCTCCGTGGACGCGCGCAACGGCGAGCCCTCCGGGGTCCAGATGGATTCGTAGGCGTGGGCGACCTTCTTCGGGCGCGTGCGGAGGATGATGCCCTGGAGGATCGGCTGCCAGAACCACTTCGGGAAATCGATGACATCCGGGTCGGAGAGGAACTCGTCGAGGAAGCGACGCACCGATTCCGGGGTCGGGGCGTCGGGGGTGCCGAGGTTCACCAACAACAGATGGGGGCGGGTCATGCGTATATGATCGGCAGGACCGCGCCGTCGAGTGTCATAGTACTGTCACCGCGCGTTAGATTGCCGAACCCCCGCCGGACCCCAATCCGAGAGAGCCTGTGAGTCAGACTGCAGTGCGTGACGCCGCGGCGGACGCGCGAGACCTGGAGCTGTTGGCGCGCCTCGCCGAGGCGCGGCGCGAGATGGGCCGTCAGATCGCGCAGCGCATCGTCGGCCAGACGGACATCGTGGACATGCTCACCTCGGCCGTGCTCGCCGGCGGCCACGTGCTGCTCGTCGGTGTGCCCGGCCTGGCGAAGACGCTGCTCATCCAGACGCTGAGCGAGGCGCTGGACCTGCAGTTCAGCCGCATCCAGTTCACGCCGGACCTGATGCCGAGCGACATCACGGGCACCGAACTGCTCGAGGAGGATCACGGCACGGGCAAGCGCGCGTTCACCTTCGCGCGCGGTCCGGTGTTCGGTAACATCGTCCTCGCCGACGAGATCAACCGCGCCCCGCCGAAGACGCAGGCCGCGTTGCTGCAGGCCATGCAGGAGCACACGGTGACCGTCGCGGGCAAGACGTACACGCTGCCCGAGCCGTTCTTCGTGCTCGCCACGCAGAACCCGATCGAGCAGGAGGGCACGTACCACCTGCCCGAGGCCCAGCTCGACCGCTTCATGTATGAGCTGCGCATCGGGTATCCCAGCGTCGCGGAGGAAGAAGCGATCGTTTCCACCACGACCGGTGTGCAGAAGGGCGTGGTGAAGCCCTCGCTGAACGCCACCGAGGTGCTGGAGATGCAAAAGCTCGTGCGTCGCCTGCCCGCGCCGCCGTCGCTGGTGAGCTATGCCGTCGGCCTCGCGCGCGCGACCCGTCCAGGCGAGGAGGGTGCGTCCCCCGCCGTGCGGAAGTACGTGAGCGTCGGCGCCGGCCCGCGTGCCGGTCAGAACCTCGTGCTTGGCGCCAAGGCGCGTGCCGCGATGGACGGGCGTGCCGTGCCGGACCTCGAGGATGTGGATGCGGTGGCGTTCAGTGTGTTGCGGCACCGAGTGGTGCTGAACTTCCAGGCCGAGGCCGAGGGGGTTGGGATCGAGCAGATTCTGGGGTTGAAGTCTCCCGCCAAGTAGTCGAAGTCGGCCCGCGGGCGCAGCCCGATGACGCCGCCAGCGCACAGCGCTGGCGGCGTTTCTCGTTGTGGCTAGCGGATTTACGGGATTGGCGTCATCGTATCCCGGACGAATTCTGGCCTGAGCGCGTTCGCGGTGACAGCCGAGTGACGGTGCGAGGAGGATACTTGGGGCATGAAGAAACCAAACGCGAGGCCATCGACGGTCGTGGTGCGGGTGTTCGGGACGGCCGAGATTCGGATTGGGGAGCGGATTATTGGGCTGAGTGCCGAGGCGATGTTTGCCCTGGCGCTTTACCTGACTACGCGGGCGGGGGAGCGGATACCACGATCTGAAGCGCTAGATACGTTCTGGCCGACAGGCGAACCTCGCGATCGCCGGCACAGAATGGGCCAGATGCTTTTCCGACTCCGCCAGCTTGGTATGCCGCTAGTCGAAACTCCAGACGCGATTGGAGTGGACAAGGCAATGGTTGACAGCGACATCGGCCGCGCGCTTCAGCCAGACTGGCCGGAATCGGCAAGTCCGACCGACGTTGAAGCCGCCCTGCTCCATCAACTCGCCTTCAGTTCGCGGATGCCGCTTGCGTTCCTGTCGTGGCTCGACGAACTGCAGGCGATGCTGGCCCAGCGTGCGCGTCGGGCTGCGATCCGACTCATCACCGAATCTAGGAACGAGGGCCGCTGGGGCGATGTTGAGCACTGGGCTGAGGCTCTCCTCCGTAGCGATTCACTCAACGAGGAAGCGACGCTTGCTCTTGCCGAGGCGGCTGCAATGCTTGGTTCGAAAGCGCATGCATTGGAGATTCTGGATGCCTACATCTGTGAGCTAGGGGCGGACGCCGAGCGACTCGGGCGACCTGCGATCGCCATGCGTCGGAGGCTCGCAGAGCGGCGCATGGGCTGGACAAAACGCGTCGCGAGGGAAGTGCCTCTCGTGGGCCGCGAGCAGGTCATAGCCCGACTTACCCACGCTCTCTCGTCGGACCCCGGAACTTCGGGTCGGTCGATACTTGTTCTCGGCGCATCCGGCTTCGGCAAGTCCCGCCTGCTTCACGAGGCACGAGACATCGCCGCACTTCGCGGCATCCGCATACTTGATCTTCGAGCAGATTCTGCTGAAACATCGCATCCCTGGTCGCTTGTCCGAGCCCTCATTCGAGGACTTATCGACTCTCCAGGGTCAGCAGCGGTCGCTCCGCACATCATGGCGGCAGCGCGTGCCGTGGCGAGGCCCGACGCCCAAACTGGAAGCTTGCTTAGCATAGTACCGGAGATGACTGCAGGTGATGTAATCGCCTGTGTCACTCCGCTCTTGGCGGCTGTTTCAGACGAATGTCGGCTGCTCATCACTATCGACGACCTCCACCGTAGCGACGAGTACTCAGTACCGGTGATCGGCCGAGTGATGGCCGAACTCCCTCCCACGAGATGCACGGCGATAGCCGCCGCCCGTCCAGGTGCCCGGATTCAGCGACTTCTTTCCGAAGGACAGCACGGCGTCCAAGCGGTACGCTTGACCCCGCTGAGCAGCGCAGAATGTCGTCTCTTGGCGAACTCAACTGCGACGGCGAACAACTTTGGCCTATCTGAGGCCGACTTGGACGCTATTGCGATGCGCGCCGGAGGCCATCCGCACTTCGCACGAGAGCTCGCGTTGGCCCGGTCACGCGGTGCCAGGTTTGACGCTATGCCGCTGTCGCTGGCCGCAATCGTCGATAGCACGCTTGCACTTCAATCACCCGAAGCTCTTCGCCTGCTTCGAATCACCGCCCTGCTCGGCGACACAGCTACAACCTCGCGTGTTCAGAAAGCATCGGACCTACAGTCACACATCTTCTTGACCTGCATTGAGTCGCTGTCGGATGATGCCATCATCCACCTTGACAACGACCGCACGATTCGCATCCACGACAGCTGGCGCGATGCAATCATGGCATCAATGCCCGATGTCACCGCAGCAGCCCTGGCGCTCGAGTGCGCCTCAGCATTGGCCAATGATGCTGAGCCTGATGACTACAAGATGAACCGCCGTCTGGCGTCACTGTACTGGACGGCAGGAGAGTCGACGCGTGCGACACAGCTCAACATCGCGTCCATAGATACACTTCTGTCGTCCGGGCTGTACAGCGCCGCCCTGGAGTCTGCCGAAGCGCTTGGCGCCATGATCCTCGAGCCTACATCTCGCCTCAGAATGCGTGCACGTGAAGCGCTCGCGTTGCTGGGTTCTGGACGCCCCGGCGAAGCCCTCGCGTTGTCTGAGCACATCTGGAGGTCTCGAGGTCTGCAGTCCCCACCACTGCTCGCTGAGCAGCTTCTCGCTGTCAGCGTATCGGCAGATGCCCACGTGCGGCTGAATCGTGCAGACGATGGCCCTGCAGAAGAGCTTGTGCTTCTCGCTCGCTCGGAAACGCTCGATGCAGCCGCGAGGGCCCGTGCATGCCTCACCGGTATCAGACTCACCGGAAATTTTCTCGACACGGATCAGTTCCGCGAGTTCGAGCGGATTGGAGAGGAGCTCGCTCAGCAACTGCCATCGTCTCCGGCGGTTGCGCTGACAAGGCTCATCGCTGCGGCGGAGCTGCGATCGGCGTCCGATATTCTCGAGGCTCAGAAGGTCGTTGACCAGATCGACCATGGTAGCCTCTCTGTCGGAGACCGCTGCCTACTTCTTCGGTGCAGCGCGAACGCGCTGCGCATTGCAGGAAGAGCGGGCGACGCTGTTGATTCTGCCGCCTCAGCGGTAAGGCTCGCAGAAGAGCACTCGATGATGTTCGCAGCATCCACCGCCGCTGAGCTGCTCGCGAGCATTCTGCTTGACGATCTCGACATTCCAAGTGCTCGCAGGTGGCTAGATGGCAAGTCAGGCAGGGCACCTGAGTGCGGGACACCGCGAACCCTTAGTTCGCGCGACCACACCCGCGATCGTTTGGAACTGGCCGAAGGGCGATTCGACCTCCTAGCGCGAAACGCCGATGACCGCGTCGCTTCCGCGCGAACATTTGGTCAAACGAGAGGGCGCTACGCCGAGTTGGCGCTGGCAGCTGCGGTGTACGCAGGCATCGGACGCGCAACAGACGCGGAACGGCTTCTGCCTGAGATTCTGCACGCGGCGACACGTCTCTTAGGGCGATTCGCGGCAGATCACACGTTGGACATGTGCCTCCAAGCGGCGGAAGGCACGAACTTGCGCGATCGGTCCTTTGCACTTGCCGAGAGGCACCTCAAGCTTCGTGCCTCAGCTGGCGTCGGAGGCCTTCCGAGAATATGCGTTCGCCTACGCGATCTGCAGCAACGCCTACCGTGACTCCACGAATACGAACTCGCCTGTGTTGCCGGCGGCGATTCCGCTAAGTGCAACGCTTGCCTCGATGGCGGGGTACGCCGATTGCGCGTGAAGCACAACACCGGCGAGACTCGTCCACGCCTGGGGAGCGGTGAGAACGTCTGCGATCTGCGGGTCAAACTGTCGACCGCTTTCCCTTCTAATCTCCAAGCGAACCTGCTCTAACGACATGCCCGCACGATACGGGCGTGAAGTCGTCATGGCGTCGATGGTATCCGCAAGCGCGATCACCCGCGCCGGAAGCGGAATGTCCGCGCCTCGGAGTCGATCTGGATAGCCTTCCCCTTCCCAAGTCTCGTGATGAGCGCGCACAGACGCGACCAAGTCGGAAAAGTGTGACACCTTCGCCACCAGCTCGGCACTTCGGACCGGGTGGAGCTTCATGGTTTCAAATTCATCTTCGGACAAGCGCCCAGGCTTGCGTAGAATCTGAGCGAACTCCTCGTGGATCTTTCCTACATCGTGGAGAAGCGCCGCAATCTCCACGCGTTCGATTTGTCGGGCCGAGAGTCCAGAAAGACGCGCAATCTCCCTAGCGTAGATGGCCACTCGTTGTGAATGACCCGAAGTGTACGGATCGCGCGCCTCGATCGAAGCCACCATCAGCTGGAGCAGCTCCTCGTTGACCTTCTCAAGCACAAATACGGTCCGGTAGAGCTGCCGAATCCCTAGCGTCGGCAGGACTAGGAGCCCGGTCCACGTTGCGCCAAGTCGCGAGTATGCCACCGCGAACACCACGATTAGCGGCAAAGAAAGCGCGTCGTACAGGACAGAACCGCGAATCGACTTGAGCCAGTGGCCCCACGTGCTTACGCCCGTAGTCACCGAGATTACCGTGCTAACCGCAAGCTTATTCAGAACGAAGTAGGTACCCACCAGCGCGACGAACGGCAGGGCTTGCAGTCGCGAGTCAAGTGCGGACCTACCCCCAAGCGCAGTGTAGACGCCGATGGCGAGCGCTACAGCGAAAACCTGCTGGGACGCATTGAAGACCAGCTTCAGCAACGGGCGGCGAATCACCAGTTCTCCCACCAACATGCCCACCGCAACCGATAGCAGGGCGGCAGTGTTCGGGGCGAGAATCGCGATGCTCATGAACGGCAGAAACCCTACGTTCCCGGACGTTGCCGTGGACGTTCGGTACGAAAGGGCGGAAGCCAAGCTTCCGAACGCTGTGAAGAATGCAGCGGCCTTCCACTGCTCCGGCGTCGGTTCGCCGGTAAAGAGAAGGAAGGCCGCGAGCGCGACTGTCGCTCCAGCGGCCATCATGCCTACGAGATTCCGTGCTTTGCGTGACTCTGGCATGTTTCCTTCAATGTGAGCCGGAGGCCCCCCCGTCCCGTCACACCAAGCTCCCTAAGGCCAGCATCAGCCCCAGGTAGCGGTATCACCCATAACAAACGCCGCCATAGCGACAAACAGGCTGGTGATATACGTC
>CAYLME010000143.1:0-8733 GCA_964384585.1 uncultured Gemmatimonadaceae bacterium
AGCGGGCGGCGGACAGTGCGCTGAATGCACGCCATAGCGCCTTGGAGGCGGGCGTACGGTCGCGCGGCTGGCGCTTCTCGTCGCGTAACTGCGCGAGCACCCACTCCTGCAGATCCTCGTCCAGCGCCACGACGCCGCCTTCACCCTTCGATTCCTCTTCGATGATCTTGGAGAGCTTGCGTTTGAACGATTTCGGCACACCCGCCAGGACGTATACCGTCAGGTCCTCACGTTCGAGCAGTTCCGCGGACATTCGTTTCCTCCGTCACGGGTAAGGCTTTCGGCGCCTCAGCGCTCGACGACCAGAGAAGTGCTGCGGCGCCTCAGCGTCGACGACCAGAGAAATGCTGCTGCGCCTCAGCGCTCGACGACCATGGAAAAGCCCAGGCCGCCCGCAGCGCAGACCGTGATCAGGCCGAGTCCCAGCCCGCGGCGCTTCATCTCGTTGAGCAACGTGATCGTGAGCCGTCCGCCCGTGGCTCCGAACGGATGCCCGATCGCGATGCTGCCGCCCATCACGTTGATGCGGCTTTCGTCCAGGATGCCGACCTTCCGGTCACGACCGAGCTCACGGCGTGCGAACTCGTCGGAATCGAGCGCCTGCAGGTTGGAGAGCACCTGCGACGCGAACGCCTCGTGCATCTCCCACAGTTCGATGTCCTGCATGGTCACACCCGCCCGCTCGAGCGCGACCGGCGCCGCGTAGGCAGGCCCCTGCAGCAGCTGTGCGCCAGGATCGAGCGCGCTGTACGCGTAGCTGCGGACGTAGCCGAGCGGTTCGTAGCCGAGCGACTTTGCTTTCTCTTCGTCCATCAGTAGTACGGCCGACGCACCGTCCGTCAGCGGCGACGCATTGCCAGCCGTCACCGTGCCATACTTCCTGTCGAATACCGGCTTGAGCGACGCGAGCTTGTCCAGCGACGTGTCGCCTCTGATGCCGTTGTCGGTGTCCGCGACCTCTTTATAGTCGGGCGGGATGAAGGTGGGTACGATCTCCGCCTTCAGCCGGCCGTCCGCGTGACCCTGCTGCGCCAGCTGGTGCGACCGCAGCGCCCACCGGTCCTGCTCCTCGCGCGAGATGCCATTTTCCTTCGCCATCCGCTCGGCGCTCTCACCCATCGATTCGCCCGTGGACGGCTCCGCGATCGCCGGTGTACGCGGCGCCAGGTCCTTCGGTCGCACGCCCGCAAGTGCGGCGACGCGCTGCGCGACCGTTTTCGCTCTCGACGCCGTCAACAACGCATCACGCAGCTTCTTCGAGAGCAGCATCGGCACGTCGGAGAGCACCTCGACGCCGCCGGCAATCACGATGTCTGCATGTCCGCGAAGGATCTGGTCGGCGCCTGACGTGATCGCCTGATTCGCGGACGCACAGGCGCGGCTGACACTGAACGCGGGCTTGGTCGGCGGGATGCCCGCGGCGAGGCCGACTTCGCGCGCGACGTTGGGCGCGTCGATGCTCGGAACGACCACGCCGTAGACCAGTTCATCGACGTCGTTCGGGTCCAGGTCGGCGCGCGAGAGCAGCTCACGCACAGCGACGGTGCCGAGCTGGGTGGGACTCATGTCACGGAAGTGGGAGCCGGCCTTGCTGAACGGCGTCCGGCAGCCATCGACGATTGCAACTCTACGCCCGTTCAGTGCCATGACGGCCTCCGATTGGTGGGCAGGTAGCTTGGGGCGTTGGACGTCGGGTTGCAAGGCGAGCGGTGACAGTCAGACGGCGGCGGTTGGCATCATGTTGACGCGAAGCGATCACGGAGAGTGGATCGTGAAGGGGACTGGTCTCACGTCATCTGCCACCTGCCTGCGCTCCCACCTTCCGAGGACGATTCCACTCTGGGCGAGGCACTTCACTCCCCGACCTTCTTCAATGCCTCACCCACTGCATCCCACCCCAGCAACGCGCATTTCACCCGCACCGGAAACTTCGCGACGCCCGCGAGCGCCCTGGTATCTCCCAGGGAACGGTCCCGCGCCGCTTCTTCGTCGCCGTGCATCATCGCCGCGAACCGTGCACTCAGCTCCTGCACTTCTGCAGGAGACTTCCCCACGAGCAGTGAAGTCATCATCGACGCCGACGCCTGCGAGATCGAGCATCCCTCGCCCAGGAATCTGACCTCCGCGATGCGTCCATCGTCATCCAGGCGAAGCCCCAGGTGGATCTCGTCGCCGCACGTCGGATTCTTCATGTGCACGGTCGCGTCCGCGTCAGCGATCGCGCCGCGGTTACGCGGCTTCCTGTAGTGCTCCAGGATGAGTTCCTGGAACAGTGCGCCGAGTGCGGGCGTCGAGCGGTCAATCGTCATGGGCAGAGATGCAGGGCTCAGCCGATCGCGAACATGTCGCGCGCGGTCTTGAGCGCCGCGGCCAGTCGATCGATCTCTTCGGTGGTGTTGTAGAGGTAGAACGACGCGCGTGCCGTTGCGGGTACACCGAGCCGGGTCATGAGCGGCCCGGCGCAGTGATGCCCGGCGCGGACCGCGATGCCCTCTGCGTCGAGTACCGTGGCAATATCATGCGGATGCACGCCCTCGAGTGCGAACGAGAACACGGCGAGTCGTTCCTCGAGGTTCTCCGGTCCGAACAGTCGGATACCATCGACACGCGACAGCGTTTGAATCGCATGGCGCGCGAGCTCCTGCTCCCACGCGAGCAGCGCGTCGTGACCGATCGCATCGATGTAGTCGCATGCGGCGGCGAGTCCGACTGCACCTGCGGCGTTCGGCGTGCCCGCCTCGAACTTGTGCGGCACCTTCGCCCAGGTCGAGCACTCCATGGTCACGGTATCGATCATGTCGCCGCCGCCCTGGTACGGCGGCATGGCGTCCAGCAGCTCGCGTCGCGCCCAGAGTGCGCCGATGCCCATCGGCCCGCACATCTTGTGACCGGACAGCGCGTAGAAGTCGCAGCCGAGCGACAGCACGTCCACGGGCAGATGCGGTGCTGCCTGTGCACCGTCGACCAGCACGAGGGCACCGACCGCATGTGCCTTCTCGACGATGGTGCGGACGGGATTGATCGTGCCGAGTGCGTTCGACGCGTGACCGACAGCGACGAGCTTCGTGCGCTCGTTCAGCAGCCGGTCGTAATCCTGCAGCAGCAGCCGTCCCTGTTCGTCGATATCGACCCAGCGGATGACGGCGCCGGTGCGCTCGGCGACCATCTGCCACGGGACGATGTTGGAGTGGTGCTCGAGCACCGTGAGTACGATCTCGTCGCCCGGCTTCAGGTTCTGGCCGCCCCACGACGAAGCGACCAGGTTGATCGCCTCGGTGGTGCCGCGCACCCAGATCACCTCGTCGTTTGATGGGGCATTGACGAACTTCGCGACGCGAACGCGGGCGTTCTCGTATGCCTCCGTCGCACGGCGCGACAGGTCGTAGAGTCCGCGGTGGACGTTTGCGTTGTCCTGCAGCTGGAACTGGTTGACCGCATCGATGACGGCAAGCGGCCTCTGCGAGGTCGCCGCATTGTCGAGATAGGCAAGCGCGTGGCCGTTGGCCGTCTGGTCCAGCAACGGAAAGTCGGCACGCAGCCGTTGGATGTCTGGCATTACGGTGGCCACGGTGGCCCTCCACGTCACGGCTGTTACCCCACTGCCACCCAGATCGCGCCGTCCTCGACCTTCACCTCGTACGTCTTCAGCGGCTTGCCCGCCGGCAGCCGGGTCGCGCGACCGCTGTCCATCTCGAATTTCGCGCCGTGCCACGCGCACTCGACCTCGCCATCCTCGAGCGTACCCGCGTGCATCGGGAAGTCGCGATGCGTGCAGTTGTCGGCGAATGCATAGATCCTGCCATCCGCGTTCGCCAGGCAGATCTTCTTTCCTTCGATCTCCACTCCGTGCAGCGCATTCGGCGGCACGTCCTCGACGGCCGCCGCGCGCACGAAGGTCCCCGCTTCCACGTCAGACAAGCTTCTTCTCGATCGCGGTACGCAGCTCCTCTACGACTGCGGGCATCGGCAACCGACCGAGCACCTCGCCGAAGAAGCCGAAGACGACGAGCCGCTCCGCGATGTTGCGCGGGATGCCGCGGCTCATGATGTAGAACAGCTCCTCCTCGTCGAGCTGGCCGACGGTCGCCGCGTGCGAGCAGCGCACGTCGTCCGCCTCGATCTCGAGGTTCGGCAGCGATGTCGAGTTCGACTCGCGCGAGAGCAGCAGGTTCCGGTTCGTCTGGTACGCGTCGGTCCGCTGCGCCTTCGGGAACACCTTGATGATACCGCGGAAAACCGCGTGCGCGGCGTCGTCGAGCGCACCCTTGTAGAGCAGGTCGCTCTGCGCGTGCGGGCTGCGATGGTCCTGGCGCGTGTTGTGGTCGAAGTGCTGGTCGCTCTTGCCAAAATACAGACCGAGCATGTCGCTGCGCGAACCGGGACCTTCCAGCGAAGCAGCCAGGTCAACGCGCGCGACGTCGGCACCGAGATTCACGATGAGCGAGTCGAGGTTCGCGTCACGCGCAGCGATCGTACGCTGCGTCGAGAGGTGCTTCACGCCACGACCCCACTGCTGCATCGCAACGTACTGCACGTTCGCGGATGCTGCCGCGATCACCTCGACCACGCCGTTGACGAACGTGGTCCCCTCCATGTCCGGCGACGCCATCTCCTCGACGAACCCGAAGCTGCTCGCGTCCTCGGCGACGATGAGGGTGCGCGGCATGTAGGCGTGACCCGGTCGATCGATGTAGCGGGCCACCCGGATCGGGGCGTCGAAGCGCACACCGCGTGGCACGTACAGGAAGATGCCGGCCGTCCAGAGCGCACCGTTCAGCGCGGAGAACTTGCCGTGCTTCGCCGGCACCGCCGTGCCGAGGTACTTCTCGATCAGCTCGCCGTACTCGTCGGCGGCCTTCGCCATGTCGAGCAGGAGTACGCCCTTCTTCGCGAGCGCCTCGTCCAGTTCGATCGAGACGATCGACGCACCGGCCTGGATCACCTTCGCCGATGCTTCACGGCCCCGGAGCAGCTCGAACGCAGCGTCCGCGGACGTCGTGTTGGCCGCCGGTTCTGCCAGCGTTACCTGGTCCCACGACAGGCGCGAGACCTCGGTATAGCGCCACTCCTCGAGCTCCGTCGTTGGCAGCGGCAGCTCCTCCCACGCGCGCCATGCCTCGGCGCGCCGGGACTTCAGCCAGTGCGGCTCGTTCGCCGAACGCTTCTCGACTGCTTCCCTGTTATATGCGGCGGCGCCTTCGACCGCGGTAAGAACGTCAGCCAACGGATCCCTCCATCTCCAGCTCGATCAGGCGGTTCAGTTCGACGGCATACTCGAGCGGTAGCTGCTTCGCGATGGGCTCGATGAAGCCGCGCACGATCATGGCCGCCGCCTCCTCTTCCTTCAGCCCGCGACTCATCAGGTAGAACAGCTGCTCCTCGCCGATCTTCGAGACCGTCGCCTCGTGACCGACGCTTGCACTCTGCTCCTCGATCTCGATGTACGGGAACGTGTCCGTACGCGAGGTGTCGTTCAGCAGGAGCGCGTCGCATTCGACGTTCGACTTCGCGCCATCTGCGCCGTCGTAGATCTTGCACAGGCCGCGATACGTGGAACGGCCGGTGCCCTTCGAGATCGACTTCGAGATGATGCGCGACGTCGTGTGCGGTGCGGCATGCACGACCTTGCCGCCCGTGTCCTGGTGCTGGCCATCGCCTGCGTACGCGATCGACAGGATCTCGCCGTGCGCACCTTTTCCGACCAGGTAGCAGGACGGGTACTTCATCGTCAGCTTCGAGCCGAGGTTGCCGTCCAGCCACTCCATGTGCGCACCCTCGTGGACGAGCGCACGCTGCGTCACGAGGTTGTACATGTTGTGCGACCAGTTCTGGATCGTGACATAGCGGAAGCGCGCGTTCGGCTTGACGATGATCTCGATCACGCCCGAGTGGAACGACTCCGTCGAATACGACGGCGCCGTGCAACCCTCGATGTACTGCGCGTTCGCGCCCTCGTCCACGATGATGAGCGTACGCTCGAACTGACCCATCTTCTCGGCGTTCACGCGGAAGTACGCCTGCAGCGGGATGTCCACCGTCACGCCCTTCGGGATGTAGACGAAGCTGCCGCCCGACCAGGCCGCACTGTTCAGTGCGGCGAACTTGTTGTCCTGCGGCGGCACGACCGTGCCGAAGTACTCCCTGAAGAGATCGGGGTAGAGGCGCAGGCCGTCCTCGATCGACTCGAAGATGACGCCCTTCTCCTCCCACTCCTTCTTCAGCGAGTGGTAGACCATCTCGGACTCGTACTGCGCACCGACTCCCGCGAGCACCTTACGCTCCGCTTCCGGGATGCCGAGCTTCTCGAACGTGTCCTTGATCTCCTGCGGCACGTCGTCCCAGGAGCGCTCCATCTGCTCCTGCGGCTTGATGTAGTAGTAGATCTCGTCCAGCGTGGCATCGAGCGTGGAGAGGTCACCACCCCACGTCGGCATCGGCTTCGCCTGGAAGATCTTCAACGCCATCAGCCGGAAGTTCAGCATCCACTCCGGCTCGCTCTTGTGCGCCGAAATCTCGCGAACGATGCTCTCGTCCAGGCCCGGCCGCGCCTTGAAGACCGGCTTGTCCTCGGTTACGAAGCCGTACTTGTATTCCTCGAGGCCGAGACCAGCGATCGTTTCGTTTTCTGGCATCTCTACTCCTGGCTGTGAACCCGCATGAACGGGCCCGGGCCCGGACCCGTTGCCCGGGCCCGCAGTTCCAGATTCATTACGGCTGCGCTACCGCAGGCTCGCCCCGATACTCTTCGTAGCCCCGTGCCTCGAGCTCATGCGCCAGCTCGAACCCGCCCGAGCGCGCAATCCTGCCCTCCACCATCACGTGCACGTGCGTCGGACGGATGTAGTCCAGGATCCGCTGATAGTGCGTGATCACCAGGAACGACATGTCCGGACGCTCGGCATGCAGCTTGTTCACGCCGCTCGAGACTACTTTCAGCGCGTCGATGTCCAGACCGGAGTCCGTCTCGTCGAGCACGGCCAGTGCCGGCTCGAGCATCGCGAGCTGCAGAATCTCGTTGCGCTTCTTCTCACCACCGCTGAAGCCCTCGTTCACCGAACGCTGCGCGAACGCCAGGTCCATCTCCAGCAGCGCCATGCGCTCCTGCAGCTTCTCCTGGAAGTCGAAGATGTCAACCTCTTCGTCCGGGTTCGCCGCCTGCACACTCGCACGCAGGAAGTTCGCGATCGAGACGCCCGGAATCTCCACCGGGTACTGGAACGCGAGAAAGACGCCCGTACGCGCACGCTCGTCTACTTCCAGCTCCAGCAGGTTCTCGCCCTTGAACCACACCGCGCCATCCGTCACCTCGTAGGCCGGATGCCCGCTCAACACCTTCGCCAGTGTGCTCTTGCCCGAACCGTTCGGGCCCATGATCGCGTGGATCTCGCCCTTGCCCAGGTCCAGGTCCACGCCACGCAGGATCTCGGTGCCATCCTCCGCGATCACGGCGTGCAGGTTCTCGATCTTCAGCAGCGGCTCGCTCATTGTTCCGGTCGTTTCAAGAATGATTCTGAATATCAACACCCGAACGTACCCCAAGCGTGAGAGGGTGTCAACGGCTCCGCAGAGGGTACTGCTCCGTTCTGCGGTCATCCTGTCCGAACGGGGGAATAAGGCCCGCCCGCACTGCGGGAATTGGTGGCAGGAATGACTGGATAAGCCCCAACCCCAGCCGGGCGGAGCCACCCGCCCGTCCCACCGTCCCACCGTCCCACCGTCCCACCGTCCCACCGTCCCACCGTCCCACCGCCCCGCAGTCACACCGTCCCACCGCCCCGCCGCCCACCGCCCGTTGCTTCTCCGCTCAGCCGGCCCCGCCGGCCCGCCTTTCAACTATCTTATCAACCAGCAATTCACCGACGGAGGCACGATGTCGCGAGTGGTACTGGTGCTCGGCGGCGGCGGCATGAAGGGGCTGACGCATGTCGGCGCCTGGCGGGCGCTGCTGGAGGCCGGGGTCGTGATCGACGAGATCATCGGCACGAGCATCGGCGGGCTGGTGGGTGCGATGATCGCCGCCGGTGAAGGGCCGGAGGCGCTCGCGGCGCGTGCGCTGGCGCTGGAGCGAACGGACATCGTCGCACTGAACCGCTGGGCGCTGTTGCTGAACGGCATCCGCCAGCCGTCGGTGTTTCACGACGTACCCTACCGCGAGTACATCGCGCGACTGCTGCCGGTGCGGTCGTTCGATGAGCTTCGTCTGCCGTTTTCGACGAACGCCGTTGACCTGGGCAGTGGCGAGATGGTGTGGTTCGGCGCGGGTGGGAGGATGGATGTTCCGCTGGAGGACGCGGTCTACGCCACGTGTGCGCTGCCGCTGTTCTTTCCGCCTGCTGCAATCGATGACCGCCTGTTCGTGGATGGCGGTGTGCTGGACACGCTGCCGCTCACGCGGGCGGCGGAGCGGGGAGCGACGCGCATCATCGCGATCGACGCGGGTTCGGAAGGATCAGCGGAGGCGGCATCGATCCTGGAGGACGGCCTGGTCGGTATCCATCACCGTGTCTACCAGCTGATGGCCACGCAGTGGAAGCGGAGCCTGCTGGAGGCGTGGTCGGGTCCGCCGGTGACGATGATACGTCCGCGACTGGAGGGGTACGGCACGTTCGACTTCGATCAGACGCCGTACTTCCTGGAAGAGGGTTATCGCGCCACGCGCGAGGCGCTCGAAGCGGACGGTTACACGTTCGACGTCCGGGAACGCGAGGCCTGAGCGGTGCGCGCGGCGCATCC
>CAYLME010000144.1:0-8722 GCA_964384585.1 uncultured Gemmatimonadaceae bacterium
AATGAAACTCGAACATCGCCTGATGACACCGCGACGACGCGGGCTGGTGATACGAGGGGGCGCCGGATGCAAACCCAATCGAGGACGCGCGCGCCTGTGGGCAGGCGTGTCCAGCACTCCAACGGCGTCCGCCCGGAACCGCGCAGCCCTGTGAATGCAGCCGAGTCGCTGAATCTGACGGAGGAAGTGAAGTCCACGATCAAGGTGCTGATCGTGGATGACGAGGACACGTTGCGCGAGAGTTGTGCGAGCGTGTTGTCGGTGGAGGGGTTCGACGTCGCGACGTGCGGACAGGGCCATGAGGCGCTGACGCTGCTGAAGCGTCGTCCCTACGATATCGTGTTGTTGGACCTCCACATGTCGCAGGTCTTCGGCATGGACCTGCTCGAGGCGTGTCTCGAGGCCTACCCGGACACGATCATCATCATCATGACGGGCAACCCCAGCGTCGAGTCGAGCATCGAGGCGCTTCGGGCGGGTGCCTGGGACTATCTGCCCAAGCCGTTCGCTGCGAATCACCTGCAGATCCTGTTCGGGCGAGCCGCACACACGGTCCTGGTCGGTCGCGAATCGAAGGCGCTGAACAGCGAGCTCGAGAGTAAGCACGGCCACAGCGACAAGGTCAACCTGCTCGGCGCGTCGACGTCGTTCCAGCGTGTCATCGCCCTCGCGCGCAAGGTGGCCGCGACGGACGCGTCGGTATTCATTTCGGGCGAGAGCGGGACGGGGAAGGAGCAGATCGCGCAGTTCATCCACCAGCACAGCCGCCGCAGCAGCCGGCAGCTCGTCCCGGTCAACTGCGCGGCCCTGCCGGAAGCACTACTCGAGAGCGAGATGTTCGGCCACGTCCAAGGCGCGTTCACCGGCGCCGTGCGCGAGAAGGCGGGCCTGCTCGAGGTCTCCAACGGCGGCACCCTGTTCCTGGACGAGCTGACCGAGATGCCGGCCGTGCTGCAGGCGAAGTTCCTACGCGTGATCCAGGACGGTGTGGTCCGGCGCCTCGGCAGCACCACGACGGACGCCGTCGTCAATGTCCGTTTCATTGCCGCGACCAACCGCGATCCGAACCAAGCCGCCGAGGAAGGCATTCTGCGGCGCGACCTCTTCTATCGCCTCTGCGTCGTGCCCATCCACATCCCGCCGCTCCGCGAGCGACGCTCCGACATTCCGGTCCTCGCCCAGCATTTCCTGCAGCGCTACTGGGTGCAGCACCGCGCGGCGCGCGGGCTGCCGAAGTTCAGTCCGGAGGCAATCGCTGCATTGCAGTCACGGCCGTGGCCGGGAAACGTCCGCGAGCTACAGAACGTGATCGAGCATGCCGTGGTGCTGCTCGAGCCGAATGCTGAGATCCGGCCGGACGATCTTCCTGACATGGGGAATGGGGCCATTTCGTCCCCAGTTTCGTCGGGTGCGGTGCCGTTCGAGGAGATGCGGGACGGAACATACCATGGCGTTCGCGAGAAAGTGCTTACAGATTTCGAACTCGGCTACCTGACCTGGCTGGTCGAGCGCGCGAACGGCAACATGTCGAAGGCGGCCCGCATAGCCGGTGTCGATCGGACCACACTCTACCGGCTGATGGAGAAACACGGCCTGCACCGTGACACGATCATTACAAGCAAGTAGGCGCACTGCACGCGCATCCGCGAACCGCGCGGAGTCGGTGAGCTACGGCAGGCCGACCCTGCTGCAACTCGTTGCGGGCTATGCCGGCGAGGAGATTGGCTTGGCGGCCGAACGGGTACGCGAAGAGCTGCCGGCGGATCTGCAGGTCCCGGATGAGGAACTGACACGCCACTTCGTCTGGATCGCGCGCGCGTGTCAGGCGAACGCGTCGGACGACGAACAGAACGGTGCAACGCTGACAATGCGCCGTCGCCTGATCGAGTTACTGCGCGCGAATATCATCTGCCACTGGAAAGAGTATCCGGCCACTGCGCCGGATATTCTTGAGACGATCGAGAAGCTTGAGCGCGCACAGAACGCGTGTCATCCGAGCCTCGAGCAGTCGTTCGCGGCGGAACTGGCGGACCGTGGCGGGCTCGACTTGGTGGTGGAAGTCGCGCACGACATGCGCTCACCGCTCACGTCGATCCTGTTCCTCTCGGAGATCCTCCACGGCGGGCAGAGCGGCGCGCTCAACGACGTGCAGAAGCGCCAGCTCGGCATCATCTACAGCGCGGCGCTCGGACTGGTCGGCATGGCAAGCGACATGATCGAGGTGGCGCGCGGCGGCAACAAGCTGCCGACGGAACCGAGCGCGTTCTCCGTCAACGAGATCCTGACCAGTGTGCACGACCTGGTGAAGCCGACCGCGGAGGAGAAGCGGCTCGACCTGCGAATCCAGTCGCTGCGCTCACCACGTCGAATCGGGTTCCCGACGCCGCTCAGCCGCGTCCTGCTCAACCTGACCACCAACGCGCTCAAATTCACGGAAGACGGAACGGTTGAGCTGTCCGCCCGCGCCGTGGGCGGCGCGCGTGTCGAGTTCTCGGTCCGTGATACCGGACCGGGCATTCACCCCGAAGCCATGGCGACACTGTACCAGCCGTTCCGTCGGCAGGCCGCCCGCTCGACCGGGTACTATTTCTCCGGTACCGGTCTCGGCCTCGCAATCTGCCGCCGGCTGGTCGAAGCGATGGGCTCGGAACTGAAGCTCGAGACGCGCGACAACTGGGGCACACGCTTCAGCTTCATCATCGAGTTGCCCGCAGCGAATCTGCTGTAGCTCTCTTCCACCGCGGCCTCCTACAAGGACAGGCTCGCCTGTCCTCACGCGCACATGCATATGCCCAGTGAGAATGGGCAGCAAGTGCCCTTGCGGCCGATTTCGTGTAGTAGCCCGACCACAGTAGTCGTCGCAGCGCGACGCAGCAGCGTCCCACCGCCCGACCTTCTCACAGCGCCAACCCGTACGATAACAATGACTTAGATCGATGGCACCAGTGTGCTCCGTCTGAGCATGGCCGTTGCCCAAGCACTCTGCAGCGGTGCGACCTGCCGCCTCGCATTTCCGGACTCGCCTGTTGGGAGCTTTCATGCTGAGCACTGTGGACGGTGTATTCCGTCCTTCTGCAGATAGAGCAGTCGACCGATCCTGGATGCAGACGCCACGGCCCGCTGTGGTCGTGCGGGCCCGCACGCGCAGCAGGGCAGGCCACCGGGCACGACGCGTGCTGAACGTCATCGTGGCGAGCGTCGGGCTGATCCTGGCTGCGCCCGCGATGCTGATCGTAGCGCTCCTCGTCAAGCTGACGTCGCCCGGCCCGGTCTTGTACAAGCAGCCGCGCGTCGGCCTCGACCGCCGCTCCGACAGTGGCGGCAACTGGCGCCGACGCGTCGACTACGGCGGTAAGCTCTTCACGATCTACAAGTTTCGCACGATGTACGTGCGTCAGTCGGAATCACAAGTCTGGGCGAAGCCGGGCGACCCGCGCATCACACCGATCGGCGCGTTCCTACGGCGCTACCGGCTGGACGAGTTGCCCCAGCTTTTCAACGTGCTGCGCGGCGACATGAACGTGGTCGGCCCGCGGCCGGAGCAACCCGAGATCTTCCTGCAGCTCCGCGACAAGATCGAGCGCTACCCGGAACGGCAGCGCGTGCTGCCTGGCATCACGGGCTGGGCCCAGATTAACCAGCACTATGACCAGAACATCGAAGACGTGAAGCGGAAGGTGCAACTTGACCTCGAATACACATCAAAGTTGTCGGCTGCGGGGGATCTCCGCATTATGCTACGTACCGTTCCCGTCATGTTGTTCCGCAAAGGCGGCTGGTAGGTCACTTGTTTAGGCTGTCGCACAGAAAAGTAACTGACTGATTCACCGGAACACTTGCCAAGACGAATGGCGTAGTTTCCATCCCCATGGGAAGTGGTGCCGCTCGAAACGTTCCGTCTGTACGGGCAAAGACCTTTGAACTTTGCACGTAGCGGTGGCAGTAGGGAGCGTGCGTATCTTCTGCACATTCGCCAGCTCGGCGCGGATGGGCTGAGGGGCGGTGGTGCCCGGCTCGCGGATGGGCATCGGTGCGAGCCCGCATGAATGGACACGTTCGCGTCGGGCTGTGCGAAACGGCTACAAGCCGCGGACGTTCAAGACACGTGTGCGAACGCTGGAGTTGCGCACACCGCAGGGCCGTCATGGCCGATTTCAGCCGAGCCCGTTCGAGCGCTACGAACGTAGTGAGAAGGCATTGATCGCTGCGCCGTTTCAGATGTACGCGCAGGGCGTCTCGACGCGGAATGTGTCGAAGATTGTCGAGCAGCTTTGCGGGCACATGATCTCCGCATCGCCCGTCAGTGCGCTGACGACGAGGTGGCGGCGTAGCGGCGGCGCGGCCTGGCGAGCAACCGTTGCCGCTACTGATCGTCGATGCGCACTACGAGCAGGTGCGGCGCGAAGGCAGTGTTCCCTCGACGGCCGTGCTGTGGGTCGTCGAAATCGACGAGAATGGCTTGCGTGAGCATCTGGGACTGTGGACGGGCTCGGCCGAGAGCCTCGAAAGCTGGGGGACGCTCTTCCGTGATATGGTCGATCGTGGGGCTGTACGAGTCCAAGGTGCTAATTCGACACGCTCATCTCGACATCGGCGAAGCGCTCCAGCGCTACGTCCCGCACGCTGCGCATCAGCGCTGCACCGTACACCACCTGCGCAACGCGCCCGCGCACGTAAGCAGCGACGCCTGGAAGCATCAGGTGCGTGACGGCCTGCGAGATGTGTGGGGCAGCGCCCATCAGTGAACAGCCGCAGGAGCGCCTCCAAAGCCTGATTGCGCGAACTCGTTCCGCCATAGCCACGCTGGCGCAGTGGCTCGAAGAGACGGCGGAGCAGACGTTGACGTTTCTGACTCACACCCAATCTAAACACCGGCGCCTGCTGAAGACTACAAACGGTATGGAGCACGATGACGCCGAGGTGCGCCGACGCACTCGCGTGGTGCGTATGTTCCCGAACGAAAGTTCACTGGTACGGCTGCTGGGTGCTCTCGCTATTGAGCGCTACTGGCAGTGGCTGGAACGCAGGTACATGATGTTCTGGGATGGGCCGACGACGGAGAGCAACTCGCGCGCAGTGCGTGAGCGACCGTTAGCCAGAAGCTCAATTTACAGATAATTCAGCACCTGATCGCCGTACAGCCACTTGGATGATCTCAGTCGCGTCCCCTCATGGCGTGGGACTCTGGCGCGATCATAACGGTTAGCCGACGCACACAATGACAAAGCGAGTACCATGCCCCGACCAGTAGACCCAGCCGGTTCGATGAGCCCGATTCGTCTTGGTTTGGCGGCCAATGACAATCGGTCGCGCTATCTCTTTGATCAGCTACGCAGCCGCGTCATCCATACTGAGGAGTTCGAGTTCGACCGCATTCCCAGCTGGTTGCGTGCCAGTGCAGGCGCGCTAAGCTGGCGACCATCTAAGCCAGAGTGGTGGCTCACGTATCAGATGCATCCGCTAGTGCAGGGTCAGCGCGGCCGAGTTCTACGCGGGTCAATGCGAGCCGGAGGCACGGTCGACGCACTGCTCATGTGGGGTAGTTGGTTCCACCCGCGCGTGAACATTCCTTATTTTAACTTCATTGACCAAAGCCTTTCCCTCGCGCCGGTCGAAGGGGAGCCCGGTGGACGTTACGTGAATCGCAGGCGCGCCCATCAACTTCAAGGGGAAACGTACCGCGACACAGGCGCTATCTTCTGCTACTCGGAATGGGGCCGCGCGCAGACACTTGATGCATACCCGTGGCTTGATCCTGCGCGCGTGCGCGCGGTGGGCTGGGGGCCGTGCGGCGTCGATATGTCCGACGAAATCATCCATCGGACCGAGACTCCACCCATTGTGCTGCACGTCTCGAATGACTTTCATCGCAAGGGTATCGATTTTCTGGTAGCGACCGCAGCCAAGGTGCGGCAGCATATACCGGAGGCGCGGTTCATTGTCATCGGCCACGACCATGGTGGTTTGAGTCCACTTCCGACCGGTGGGGGCATCGAGTATGTGGGGCCCGTGTTCGACAAAGCCCTGTTGGCGGAGTATTTCCGTTCTGCCACGGTATACTTCTCGCCGCACCGGTTCGATCGTTCTCCGCATGTACTGGTCGAGGCGATGAGCGCAAGCCTGCCGTTCGTCACGTCGGCACAGGGTGGTGCGCTGGAGCTAGCTGCTACGGGCGGAGGCTTGGCCCTATCCGTGGGTGATATAGATGCGTACACGGATGCCGTTACTCGGCTCCTGGCTGACCGTGAGTACGGGGCTCGTCTTGGTAAGGCTGGGTTGACGGCCGTGCGAGACCGCTACAACTGGCCCGCGATCGCCGATCGTGTTATGAGTGAGATGAAGCTGCATTTAGACGCCACCGCAACCGCTTCATAGCCGGAGGGTCCAACGCAGTGAGCGCATCTCGAAGAATCTCACCTTTGGCTGTTTAGCTTGCTGGTTTGGGCGAAGTATGTCTCTCGATTTTATCCGGTGCGTGGCACGTGGCTTTGGAGCCGCATACGCCTAAGCCAGCCGGCCTATCGAGGTGCGTGTGCTGGAATCCGCGCATCGCTAATTAGTGCGGCCATCGTTCTCCGACGTTCGCACGTTCGAGACAATCTTCATTTCAAAGAGTAATGATCTGGCTGGAGTCAGTGTGCCGAGCGTAATCGTTGACGCAGGCGCAAAAGTAGGCTATTCCGGCGCCTTCTTTGCAGAGCGCTATCCGCAGGTTACATATTCGCGATCGGGCCGGATCGACAACACTTTGACCTTGAAGCGCAACACTTGTGTAACCCAATGCCGCGGCCGATCCATGCAGCCGTCTGGTCTTGCTCGGGTAAGGTTAAGATCACCAACCCGGACGCGCTCCCATGGGTGTTGCGAGCCGGCGCTGCAACTGCAAACGCGGCGGCGCCAGTCCGCGCAGTTTCCGGAACGAATCAGGGGGCGTCAGCACCGGCGCCCTCAGCCGCTTGCCGCTCCCGCTCACCTCCGCCAGCGTGCAGTTCGACGCATGGGCATCCAACCCGATATACCTGTCCATGAGCGGTGCGGAGGCTATCCCTCTCGCACATCTATACGCGATGCGGAACCTACTGATGACCTTCAGGCCCTCGTCTCCATGCCCTAGCGGCCGCCACGACCCCGCCGTGCTTGCCCAGGAACGCAAACGCGCGGCGGACGAACCACTCGGCCGCGAGCAGGCGATGGGTAATGGGGTTCACGGAGACCGCGCCCTGGGCCTTCTGGAACACGAGGCCCGACCGACGGAAATAGCCTTTGCCGGCGCGCCTCCGCGCCCTTCTGGTGAGATCGTAGCGGAACCGAAAGCCGTACCGTGCGAACTGCCGAATCCAATAGCTGTTTGGCTTGCAGTTGACGTGATGGTGTCCCGCCTGGCCGGGCAGCGCGTGAGTCAGCATGACCCAACTCGACCGGTCGAACGCTGCCATGAAGTTGTCGATGTACTCCTCATCGACGTGCTCGACGAACTCGCAGGACCACGCAAGATCGAAGTGCTCCGGCGCCCGCCACGGGCCCCTCGAGAAGTCATGCTGAACCATTTCGTCGGCCGGGAGCACGCTCTCCCGGATGCACTCCTCGGAGCCGTCCACACCGAGCACCTTGATCCCGCGCCTCCTGAACCAGAGCAGGGTGTGGCCGTAGCCACACCCAACGTCGAGCACGGAGTTGACGCCTCCGAACGGACCGTTCTGATCGTCCGATCGCACCGCCCATGCCCACATGTCCTCGTAAGTACCCTCGGGATCTCCGCCCGCTACATGGCCGCCGATATGGTTCTGGGTACTCATCTCCATTATCTCCCTTTCGCCCAAGCTACTCGCAAGTTACCGCCTACGCGACGCTGCGCCAGTCTTAGACTTAGAGATGAGGGCGGCGCAAGATGCCCACTACCGCACCGTCGTGATCCCCGTTGAGCGGCACGGCCGTGATGTAGCGTGTCGGCAAACTCTGCTCGGCCTGGCCCGTAGACGGCGCCGGGTAAGCGTCCGACCCACCTAGGGGATCAGGCAGGCGCATGAGCGGCCAGCGCTCAAGCAGGCGTGGGTCGTCGAGGGTGGAGCCAGCAGGCGGCCAGCTCTGGAGGAGATCGGTCAGGTAGGGAAGCGGCGCGAGCTCGTAGAGGGCTGCGGTGCGCAACAGGCCGTAGAGCGTAGCGGATCGTCGGGCAGCGTCACGCGAACCGGCGAGCAGATAGTGTTGCGGCCGAGGGCGATGTCACGGAGCTGTCGCTCGCAGAGGTTGCTGTCGCGGCTGAGGCGTCTCTCGTCGATGAAGCGGCCGAGAGCGTCCTACTGGTTGAGGATGTAGCCGCAAGCCTTGGCCAAGTCGCTACTCCGAGGCTCGTCGACGAGGATATAATATGAGCCATCGTTTGAGCTTGTCGTGGCTGGTGCGGGCGAGCCGCGGGCCGAAGGACGATCGGCGGGACGCGTTCCGACTGGCCAATCAGTTGCGGGTGGGCGGGATCGGAGTCTACAAGGAGCGCGGTCGCTCCCGAGGCTAGGCTTTTCGGGGCCAATCTGTGGCGCGGCTGAAGCACCCGATCAAGAGCGTATTTCGCCGCGTTGAGCCAGGTGGCAGGGCAGGCAGGCTGTCCGACGACGAAGCGCGACCGCCTTCCTGAAGCGGCTTCCGTCCGAGGCGCGGCCGCTGGTAGAGTGCGTAGTTCGGTGATCTTGACCAGCTGTTTCGCTCGAAGCTGACCACCTGTTTC
>CAYLME010000145.1:0-8614 GCA_964384585.1 uncultured Gemmatimonadaceae bacterium
AGCGGAGGCGCAGAGAATCGGCTGGCCGGAGCTTTGGACGGATCGAGGCACGGCCGTGAGAAGAGGCAACCTGCCCTCGGCCTTTGCATGACCAAGTGTCTGCCCCGCGTACACGGCGACGCAATCCGGGCCCCTCCGGCGCGCAAGTCGTCATTCCACTGCTGCCATCCATCCCAGTCCGGTTGTGGGCGGGACATTCCGTCCTCATTTACCGACCAGTCGGTATGGAGTGCGTCGCAACCGGGGTCCGCAAAACAGGGGAAGGTGGGGCAGATGGGCTACGCGATACGGTCGCTGCTGAGGTCGCCGGGATTCTCGCTCCTGGTGGTGCTCGTGCTCGGGCTCGGCATTGGTGCGAACACGGCGATTTTCAGCGTGTTCCGCGGGGTGCTGCTGCGACCGCTGCCGCATGCGGACGGAGCGACGCTGGTCTTTCTGCAGCAATCGGCGAGGCAGTCCGGGATGGAGGACGTGAAGTTCTCGGTGCCGGAGATCGTGGATCTGCGGGAGTCGATGCGGACGCTGAGCGGCTTTGCGGAGTTCAGTGCGATGCCGTTCACGATGCTGGGGGCGGAGCGGCCGGTGCAGGTGCAGGCTGGCATCGTGAGCGGCAACTACTTCGACGTGATGGGCCTGGACGCGGTGCTCGGCCGAACGTTCGGTGCAATCGACGACGGTGCGGGTGCGGAGCCGGTCATGATGTTGACGCACGGTTACTGGCAGCGTGCGTTCGGCGGTGATCCGTCGGTCATCGGGCGTGCGTTCCGGATGAATGGGCGGTCGGTGCCGGTGGTGGGTGTGCTGGAGCCGGCACCGCCGTTCCCCGGTGAGACGGACGTATTCGTGAACATCGTGACGAGTCCGCATCACCTGGATGCGACGATGGTGCATGGTCGTTCGCACCGGATGACGGACGTGTTCGCTCGCCTGGTGCCCGGTGCGGACGTGAAGACGGCGCAGGTCGAAGTCGATCGCATTGCGGCGCGCATGTACGGCCAGTATCCGGAGAATTACGACGCGGCGGCGGGCTACGCAGTGAGCGTGACGCCGTTGCGTGATGCGCTGACGTCGCAGGCGCGCTTCACGTTGTGGCTGCTCATGGCGGCGGCGGGACTGGTTCTGCTCACGACGTGCGCGAACGTTGCAAACCTCGTGTTGACCCGGAACATGCAGCGTGATCGCGAGTTCGCGGTGCGCTGGGCGATGGGCGCGAACCGGTGGGCGTTGCGTCGCATCCTGCTCGCGGAGACGGGACTGCTGGCGCTGGCGGGTGCCGTGTTCGGGATCGTGCTCGCGTGGGTGGGGCTGGATCTGCTGGTCGGCTTCGCGGGTCGTTTCACGGCGCGTGCGAGCGAGATCAGTCTCGACGGCGGCGTGCTGCTGTTCACCGTGCTCGTGGCGGGTCTTGCGGCGCTCGTGTTCGCGTTCACGCCGGGCCTTCATTTCAAGGAGGCGGCTGGCGCCACGCTCACGCGATCGGGCTCGCGCACGACGGGAGGTCGGCAGCGACTGCAGCGGGGGCTGATCGTTGCGCAGGTAGCGGCGAGTGTCACGGTCCTGACCGCGGCCGGACTGCTCGCGCGGACACTGGTGAAGCTGAGCTCGGTGGACATGGGTGTGAAGATGGAGAACACGCTCACGCTCGAAGTGCCGGCGGACCACGAGGGACACAGCGCCGCGGAGATCGTGGCGCTGCAGCACGAGATGCAGCGTCGTATCGAAGCGCTGCCCGGGGTGCACGCGGTCGGCGTGGGGCTCAGCGTGCCGCTGCGCAGGAACGAGCTGAAGCTGGAGATCATGGCAGAGGGTCGTCCGCCGGAGCCGGGCGTGCCAGTTCCGATGGCGGAGTATCGCACGGCGACACCCGAGTTCTTCGAAGCGGTCGGCATGCGTGTGCTGCGTGGCCGCGCGTTCGATGACACCGACCAGACCGACAGTGGTCCCGTCGCGATCCTGAACCAGGCCCTCGCTGAGCGACTGTTCGGGGATGAGGATCCGCTCGGCCGGTACGTGTCATGGACCGGGCAGGTGCTCCCTGCGATCGGCATGACGGAACGGTGGAAGACGGTTGTCGGAGTGGTCAGCAACACGCGCGATGACGGTCCGGACGCGGCGCCGCCGCTGATCATGTACCAGCCGCTCACGCAGAACGACATCGGCTACTTCCCGGGCGCGTTCGTGATTCGTGCGAACGGCGCGGCGGCCCTCGCACCACGGGTTCAGCAGATCGCGAACGAGCTTGCGCCGGATCAACCGGTGCTGCGCGTCGCGACTCTCGAGCAGATCCGTGACCGGACCATCGCCGCTGAGCGGCTCAACACCTTCCTCGTTGGTGCGCTCGGCATGCTCGCGCTCGTGATCGCATCGGTGGGAATCGCGGGCGCGCTCTCGTTCTTCATCAGCCAGCGGACATCGGAGTTCGGGATCCGGATGAGCCTGGGGGCGGCGCCTGCGCGCGTGCTCGCGATGGTGCTCGGTGATGGTGCGCTGCTGCTCGCGTTCGGGACGGCGCTCGGCCTGCTCGGCTCGTTGATCGTTGCGCGACTCCTCGAGGGCATGCTCTTCGGTGTGGAACCGAGCGATCCGTGGACGCTGATCCTGGTTACGCTCGTCATGGTCGTCGTGGGATTGATCGCCGCAGGTGTGCCGGCCGTGCGCGCGGCGCGTGTGGACCCGCTGGTCGCGATCCGGCAGGAAACACGATGAGTCTTCGCCAGCGCACGCGCGCACCCGAAGTGACACGCCGGCGCATTCTCGATGCCGCGTTCCAGGAATTCCATCGCAACGGGTTCCAGGCCGCGCGTGTGGACGCGATCCTGGAACGCGCGGGCGTCACCAAGGGCGCGCTCTACCACCACTTCCCGGACAAGACGCGTCTCGGCTACGCCGTTCTCGAAGAGATCATCCATGAACCGCTGCTCGAAGCGTACATCGCCGATCTGCGCGACGAGCACACGGATCCGCTCGACGCACTGCAGGCGGTACTGCGACGCCGTGCGGACGATTTCGAGTCTGGCGGCATCGAGCTGGGCTGTCCGCTCAACAACCTGACCCAGGAGATGTCACCGCTCGACGAGGGGTTCCGCGCGCGCATGGCGGTTACGCTCGACGCCTGGACGGATGCGTTCGCGGAAGCGATCGAGCGTGGGCAGCGCACCGGTCGCATACGGGTGGACATGGATGCGCGCGCCGTCGCGCACCTCCTGGTCGCGGCCATCGAAGGATCGTTCGGAATGGCCAAGAACGCTCGCAGCGTCGAGCTGCTGCGCTCGAACCTCACCACGCTTGCCGGCTTCCTCGACACGTTGCGACAGCGGCGCGCGGCATGAGCTGCCGTCAGAACGCTGCCTGCAGCATGATCTTCAGGCTCTGCGCGTCGGTCGTGTCACTGGCGCCGCGCCAGATGTCGTAGTTGACCATCAGCCGGTTGAGCGGGCCGAAGTACACATTGAAGCCCGGCGTGAAAAGGATGCCGCCGGGTGTGGGGATGTCGCTCTCGATGTCGCCCCAGCTGACGCGTGCGAGCGGCTCGATCGCGGTGACCCTGGCACCGAGCGCACCGGAGCGCCACGCGAGCCAGCCTTGTGCGCCGCGGAACGACGTGTCGTTGAACGGATCCACGTCGCCGAACGCCGCTTCCGCGATCACATGGAGACCGGGCGCGAACGTGCCGTACTCGACGTCGATTTCGAATGCGTTGCCGCGCTCGATCGCGCCGGCGGTGGACTCCGCGAAATCGCGGCTGCTCCAGGACGCACCGAAAGAAAGCATATCCGTCGGTGCGAGTGTCACGCGCGCGACGTACTGGTACGTCGCCGCGTCGATCTCACCGTGCAGCGGCCCGCGGTACATGCCGACCGCGTAGCCCAAACCGAGCGGCGCGTCTTCCGGCTGGCCACTCAACAGCACACCGATCTCGCGGTCGCAGTAGTCGAGCCCGTTGACGAGTGCATACTCGTCGAATGCGCCCAGCCCGCGGATGCGCAGGCCGCGCTCGACCGGCAGGATGCGCTTCGAGGACGTCAGCTCGACGCGGCTGAAGGGCCGCTTCGACTTGCCCGCGATCACCTGCAGCGCCGGATCGAAGCTGAGCTGTACGTACGTGTCCTTCATGTCCAGTTCCTCGCCGCCGAAATCGGGCTCCAGTACGAGGCTGACGAAATCGTTGAGTCGTGCCTCGATCTCGATGCGTGCACGGCGCAGGATCAACTCGGAGCCTTCGACGCCATCGATCGATGTCGTGTTGAACTGTGTCTGGACCCGCCCGCCGATCGTGAGTTCGATTCCGCTGAACTCGATGCGCGGGCTGCTGTCCTGCGCAGCGAGTGGCGCTGTGCAGAGCGTCATGACGATGGCGGTCGCAAGCGTGCGAGCCTTCATGTGCCTCTCGAGGAATCGGTTGCCGTTGAACGTCACGGATATGTACCGGAGGAAAACCACAGCGGCAATGCGCACAGTGACAACCGTGGCAGGTTCGTTACCAGACGGATACATGAGGGACAGAACGGGGGCGCTGCCGGCTCGGCAGCACCCCCTGGCATGGCAGACGCTACGGTACTGCGGTCTCTGCCGGAGATGGCGTGTAACGGAGGCGCGCACCGACGCCGGCGCCTTCGTGATCGAGCAGTTCGGCCGCGTCGTCGGTGACGAGCATGACGTCGCCGCCGCGCGTGAGTGTCAGCGTAATCAGCTCCTCGGCCTGTTCCTCCTTTGCACGGAGGAAGCTCGTGCTGAGCAGCAGGGTATCGACCTGGCCCACGCGGCTGGCGCGATCGACGGTGTGTGCGTGCAGCATGCCGCGTCCGTGACTGGCGGCGCTGTCGACGACCTCGCGCACGAGCGCGAGCTGGCTCTCCTGCGAGAGTGCGGAAGCCGTACGCTCCACGACCGGCTTGAGCTGTGCCGGCGTCATGTCGAGGTGGAGCGAGGTGTCGAGAACGACGCGCCCCCCTGCAAGCGGCTGCAGCAGCTTCTGCAGTGCCGTTTCTGCGCCGGGTGAGCCGCCGATCAGCACGAGCGTGTCTTTGTCGATCTGCGGACGCAACGCGTCTGCGACCATTCGCACGAGACGCTCCATCTCCTCACGCTGGATGCGCTCGGCGGCGTCGGTTCCGGTCTCGCCGCGCATGCCGCTCGTCGTACCGCCGCGCTTCGCGCCATTCACGTCCGTCAGGTCATCGATGAAGGTGTCGGCGCGGTACGCAGCCTCCTCGCTCAGCGCACCACCCGCATAACGCAGCACGCGTGCACGCCGGCTGTCGATAAGCACGGTCAGCACCGGGCGATTCTGCTTGAGTGCGCGCAGCAGCGGTCCGAGGACTGCACCGTCGCGCCAGCGCACGAGATCCGGCATGGGTGCCGGTACGTCGATGCACAGCGCGACGCGGTCCGGCGTCACGAACGCCACCCATCCGCGTCCGGGCAGGAAGCCCCTGTGCTGCTCCAGCTCCGCCTCGAGCAGCGCGCGGGCCGCGCCGAACGAGCGTCGCTCATCGGCCTCCAGGCCTGTGGCAACCGCGTCGAGCCCGGCGGCCAGGCGCCGGCGCCAGCTGGAGCGCTCGGTCGGGTCGCGTTCCTCGGCTGCGATATAGGCGGTCAGCACCTTTTCGTCCGCGAGCGTCTGCTGAATTTCCCCGAGCATCTCGAGGTTCAACATTCACCCCTCCTCTCCATGAAGCCCCCCCGGCCGGTGTGGCCGGAGTCGTCGCACACGCGCGCCTCCGGAAGTGCGGGCGTGTGCGGACAAGGGTGTCATATACCGTGCCGGCACATGACACCACCTGTTCTGCATGAACGATCGCGGGTACGCGCGCTATCCGCTGGAGGGAAAGTGCGGATAGCGCGTGCGGTTTATCCCTAGAGGGTCGTATACGGGTCGAAAGCGTCGCGCAGTGCGTCCGTGACGCGGGGTCGGAACAGCAGTACGGGCTTGCTCGTGCTGCGCACCACCTCGTCGCCCGTGCTGCCCAGCAGCACGCGGCTCATCCCGCCGCGGCCATGCGTCGCCATTGCGATGAGGTCGACTTCAGGCTCGGATGCCGCCTCGCAGATCGCATCGGCCGGGCGCCGATCGACCATCGTCGTCGTGGTCACCGGGCCCGTAACGGGTGTCAGCGAATGTGCGATCGTTGCCAGGTACTCGTCGCCATTCAGCGCATAGCCGTCGTCGTCGGTGCGCGTCGTTGGCGAGTAGGGCGTCACGACGTGCAGCAGCCAGGGCTGTGCGCCCGTCAGCTGCCCGAACGACCGCACAGCGGGAAGTATCTGCTCGGAGAAGGCGGAGCCATCGAGCGGCACCAGCATGCGACGGAACTGCACGGGCAGCCGTTCCGTGTCCGTGCCCTCCGCCGGCGGGATCAGCAGCACTGGCGCCGAGGCATGGCGGACCAGCAGGTCGGCGACCGCAGGAAAGCGGTAGCGCTCGAAACCTGCGCGCGCGTGCGTGGCCATGACGACAAGGTCTGCACCGAGGGCCACGACCTCCTCACAGAGCGTCTCGGCCGGATGCCCGACTACCGTGGATGCGGACACCGCCAGGCCCGTCCGGGCACGCAGCTCGAAGGCACGGTTCTCGAGCCAGGACGCCTCTGCATCGAAATCCTCGTCGTCGGCAATGACCGAGTAGTCCGGAGCATGCTGGTAGGCGTAGGGCGTGACGGCGGCGGGTACGTCGTGCAATTTCGGTACGTGGACGTGGACCAGCTCGAGCGCGGCATTGGCACTTCGCGCGATCGCTACCGCCCATGGGATGGCGCTCTCGCTGAATGGGGTGCCGTCGAGCGGAACGAGGATGCAGCGGATCATGGTGGCCTCCGTGTTGGCGATACGTCCAAGCTGCGCCCCCGCCGCGGCGCGGGGAGTAGGGAATCCACGGATCAGGTGTAGGGCGGGTCTGAACTCTCATGAAAGCAGTCGGAATGGATGCGTTCGACACGTATACGGCGCGGCAGCGCGCATTTTCCGCCGCGGCGGCCGCGCACGAGCGGCACGCCGAGCGCTTCTCGCGTGCGCGGCTCGCGGCCTTCGGCGCGGCATTCCTGCTCGCCGTCCTGGCCGTGGAGCGAGGCGGCACGGCGCTCTGGACGGCGGCGGCGCTGGTCCTGGCCGCCTTCGTCACGCTCGTTGTCCTCCATCGCCGCGAACGCCGTGCCGCCCAGTGGCAGCGGCGCCTTGCCGGGGCGAACCGGCTGGGGTTGATGCGCCTCGAGCGCCGCTGGGAGGCGCTGCCGGTGCTGGACGCACCGCCCGGCCCGGCCGCCAGCCGGGCCGCAGAGGACCTGGACGTCTTCGGGAAGCCCGCACTGACGCAGTTGCTCGGTCCGCTCGCCACGCCCGGTGCCCGTGCCATGGTCGGCCGCTGGCTGACCGAGCCGGACCCGGCGCCCGTGATTCCGGAACGACAGGAGTCGGTGCGGGCGCTCGCAGGACAGAACGACTGGCGCGACGAGCTTGCGGCGCACGCCCTCGGCGCGACGGACGTGAGCATGGACGAGATCGACTCGTTCGCGCGCTGGACCGAATCGGAGCCGTGGCTCGCAACGCAGCCGCTGGTGCGCTGGAGCGCCCGGTTGCTGCCGTTGGCTGCCATCGGCCTCATCGTCGCGCAGCTCACGGGCGCGGTCGCTCACGTGTGGTGGGTCCTGCCGGTCATGGGGGCGGCGGGACTCACGTTCGGCGCGCCGGGGCGCCGCGCGCACGCAGTCTTCGAGCGCGCATTCGCGCGCCAGGGTGTGCTCGCGCAGTATCCCGCGCTGCTCGCTCACGCGGCCCGCGTTCCAGGCGACGCCGCACGACTGCGTGCACTGCGCGCGCAGCTGCATGGCAATGGTGTGCCTGCGCACGACGAGCTGCATCGGCTCGAGCGCCTGATGCGACTTTCGGAATTGCGCTACAACGGTAACCTGCATGGCATCGTGCAGCTGCTGACGCTCTGGGATTTCCACGTGCTGGACCGTCTCGAGGCATGGCAGGCGCGTAACGGCAGGCACGTGCGCGCGTGGCTCGATGCTGCGGCCGAGATCGAATCGATCGCGTCGCTCGCAACGCTGGCGCACGATCAGCCCGCGTGGACGTTCCCCGTCATCGATCCGTCCCGCGACCGGCTGCAAGCGCGTGCGCTCGGACACCCGATGCTGCGCGACGGCATTCGCATCTGCAACGATGTCGAGGTCGGTCCGCCCGGCACGCTGCTGCTCGTGACCGGGTCCAACATGTCCGGCAAGAGCACGCTGCTGCGTGCGATCGGCACGAACGTCATGCTCGCACAGGCGGGTGCACCGGTATGCGCGGCCGCGCTCTCACTGCCGCCGCTCGAGCCGTGGAGCAGCGTGCGCATCCGTGATTCACTGACAGAAGGCGTGTCGCTGTTTCTCGCAGAGCTCCAGCGCATGCGCGAGATCGTGGACGCGGCGCGCGCCGGCGGCGAGCGTCGCCTGCTCTACCTGCTCGACGAGATGCTGCACGGCACGAACTCGGCCGAGCGACGCGCCGCGGCGCGCACGGTCATCGACCACCTGCTGCGCCAGGGCGCCATCGGCGTCGTCACGACCCACGACCTGGAGCTGGCGAATGAGCCGTCACTGCAGTGGCGCGCTTCGCTCGTGCACTTCACGGA
>CAYLME010000146.1:0-8580 GCA_964384585.1 uncultured Gemmatimonadaceae bacterium
GTGGGCGGATCGTGCGCGCCTGCCGAACGTGAAGCGCGTCGTGGCCGTCGGTGCAGGGAGGGGCGGCGTCGGCAAGAGCACCGTGGCCGCCAACCTCGCGCTCGCGTTACACGGACTCGGTCTTCGCGTGGGCCTGATGGACGCCGACATCTACGGTCCATCACTCCCCGTGATCATCGGCATCGAGGACGGCGCGCAGCAGGTGCGTCTGACGGAGGACCGCAAGATCATTCCGCTCGAGGTACACGGCCTCGCGGTCGTCTCGTTCGGGTTCTTCCTCGGCCCTCAGTCACCAGCGGTGTGGCGCGGCCCGATGGTCGGCAAGGCGGTGAAGCAGTTCTCGCGTGGCGTGGTATGGCCCGAGCTCGATGTGCTGGTCGTGGACCTGCCTCCAGGCACGGGCGATGTGCCGCTGTCGCTTGCACAGTCGATCGTGGTTGACGGCGCCGTGGTCGTCACGACGCCGCAGCGGCTCGCGACGCTCGAGGCCGGCAAGGCGCTCGAGATGTTCCGCAAACTCGACGTGCCGGTGCTCGGCATCGTCGAGAACATGAGCTACGCGCTCTGCACGTGCGGCCGCCGCTCACATCCGTTCGGCACGGGCGGCGGTGAAGCCCTGGCGGCTGCCGCGGACGTTCCGCTGCTATGCGCTGTACCCTTCGAAGAGCCCGTCGTCGAGGGACAGGATGCAGGCGCTCCGCCCGTTCTGGCCTCGCCCGACAGCGCAGCGGCGCGCGCGTTCATCAGCCTCGCCGAGACAGTAGCGACGCGCCTGGGTGGTGCCGAAGTCGATGCCGAGCGCGCGGTCACCCGAGCCGCACATGGCGCTGTATGCCGATCGCGTCCAGAAACGTCGCATCGTGGCTGACCACGAGGAGCGCGCCATCGTACGCACGTAGTGCACTCTCCAGCGCCTCCATCGCGTCCAGGTCCAGGTGATTCGTCGGCTCGTCCAGCACCAGGAATGATGGCGGCCTCGGACCACCGAGCACGCATGCGAGCGATGCACGCAACCGCTCACCGCCACTGAGGGTGCCCACCGTCTGCAGCGCCGCCTCGTCCGGGAACAGAAAGCGGGCGAGTCCGTAACGCGCCGCGGTCGGCTCCATCATCGGGTGATGCGCGCGATAATTGTCGAGAACGCTCGACGCGGGATCCAGGTGTGCGCCGGTCTGGTCGAGGAACGCAGTCTCGTGGTCCGGAAGGCGACGTACGCTGCCGGCATGCGGTGTGACTTCGCCGAGCACGACGCGCAGCAGCGTCGTCTTGCCGGACCCGTTGGGACCGACCAGCGCGACCCGCTCGGCACCGTCGATGCGCAATGACACGCGCTCGAGAATGGGCTCCCGCGCGCCGGGAAACTTCACGGTGACGTCCGTGACCTCGAGCGCCGTGCGCCCCGCTGGCAGGTTCGTCGATGGCAGATCGAAACGCGGGCGTTCCCGCTCCACTACCCGCTGCTTCGCTTCCGCGGCACGTTCACGGTGTTCCTCAACTTCACGTGCGGTGATTGCACGCACACGGGCTCCCGTCTCCTGTGCACGCGCCCTGCGGGCATTCAACAGGATCTTCGGCATGTTCGACGTGGCCCGGTTGCGACGTCCCTGCGCCTCGCGCCGCGCCTGGCGTTCGTGTATCGCGTGTGCATCACGTTCGGCCGTGCGCAGTGCGGCGCGCGCGCTGTCCAGCTCACGGTGGGCAGCGGCGTCCTCCATGTCCCGAATCTCGCGATAGGCGTCGTAGTTGCCGCCGTAGACCCGCACACCATGCACGGACAGCTCGACGATGCGATCCATGTACTGCAGCAGCGCCCGGTCGTGGCTGATGCACAGGGCACCGCCGCTCCATGCCCCGATGAACTCGTACAGCGCGCTCCGGCCGTCGGCATCGAGGTGATTCGTCGGCTCGTCCAGCAGCAGGAAGTCAGGACTGCTCAGGACCAGGCCCGCGAGCGCGACCCGCGTCGTCTCGCCGCCGCTCACCGCGTCCAGCGAACGATCGAGGGACAGGTGGCCAAGGCCGAACCGGCTGAGCACGGCAGCCGTCCGTTCACGCAGGTCCCAGTCGTCACCGATCCGTTCGACGTCGTGGACCGTTGCAACGCCGCGCTCCGAGCGCTCGAGTGCGGCAAGCGTCCGCTCGACGCCGAGCACCGCCGCGAGCGTCGCGCCGGGCGGCGGCCGGAAGTCCTGCGGCAGGACGGCAAGGACGCCGCTGCGGTGGATCGTGCCCGACGTGGGCTGCAGATCCCCCGTGAGCAGGCGCCCGAGCGTCGTCTTGCCGGAGCCGTTCGGTCCGACCAGACCGGTGCGTTCCCGGCCGAAGGAGATCGTGAGTTCGGTGAAGATGTCGCGACTGTCCGGCAGCGCGTAGCTCAGCCGGTCAGTCGATATGCGCGCGTCGCGCGGGCCCGTTATGGTTGGCATGCGGATACACTCCAGTCCTGACGGTTGCGATTGTGTGAGCACCAGTCAGGATGATCCGCATGCGAACCTCTGTGTGGGGGCCGTCTTCCCGCGCCGGTCCGCTGCTCGATGCGAGAGCGCCGGTGGGAGGGTAACGATCATGAAAGACGGGCAGCGTGTCAATCCGACGCTGCCCGTTCTCCATTCCTGACTTCGGTCGCGGTCACTCGTTCCGCGTCAGGGGCGTTGCCTTGAGGCGCATCTTGATGACGCCGTTGCGCGCATCCGGGTGGTCGACCATGCGTTCCGCCGCTGCACCCTTCACGACCTCGATGCTCTCGATGGTCTGGGGGTCGATGCTTCGCAGCGCACTGAGCTCGGCCTGTTCGCCATCGATGAAGAGCAGGGCGTCAGGGCTGGCTGACTCGGGAGTAACGTGCGGGTCGTCATCGCCGTTGTTGAATCGCACGCGCCCGGCATGGATGGTCCCCTTGCCGCTGATCTCGAGGGGGCGTGCAGCGTCGTGGGTGATGATCTCGATCACCGGGGACTCGTCCGTTCCCTCCTGAACAAACGCTCGCTTGCGTATATGGATTACTTCGATCTCCTCTGGCGCAATCGCGTTTGCAGTCTCTGAACTGACGATCACACCGTCCACGACGTAAACTGCGCCCTTCAACGGTGCGAGCGGAGCAGCCACCTCCACCATCTCAGCTACGCTCATGGCTTCGAGGTCGGCACTCGTCGGCAGGTCCGCCTCGCATGCGGCGAGGAAGAGCACCGCGGCGGCAAGGGCCGTACCGGCTGCACGCAGGACGGGATGTGAACCTGGCATCGCATTCATGGCAGTCAGTCTCCGTTCGAGGTCTGTGGTCGAATCCGCGAGCGAGGCGTTCAGCAGACGCAGCGTCGAGCGACGCTCGGCCGTTGCGAGAAGCAGGCGGCCGTAGGGCAGCGCACTCGTCGTTCCGCGCAGGACCCTGGCATCACAATCGATCTCGAGTGCGAGTCGCATGCGACGCATCATCCACCAGGCGCACACGTTCCAGGGGAGCAGCACGAGAACGGAGCACCCGAAGAGCAGCAGGAGATGGTCGCGTGCGTCCACGTGCGACCGCTCGTGCGCCACGATCAACCGCTGTTCCGAGACCGGTCGGTCGAGCAGCCAGCGGGGGATTACGATCTCCGGGCGCCACACTCCCATCACAGCAGGGCCGGCAGCGTCGCTGATGCGCACACGCTCACCAGCGACCATGGTCACGGACCATGACCTGACCCGCATGCGCGAGTGTACGGTCACGCACAGGAGGACCCCCGCCAGCACCGCGCTCGCAAGGATCCACAGGAACACCAGCGGGCCGGCCAGTGTCGACGAAAGCAACCATGCCCCGTCGGCCGACGCCGCGCCTCGGACCGCGGCCGCAAAGGCCCCGGCCAATGCGTGCATCGGCACATTCACAACCCGGTCGAAGACGCTGCGCATGGAGAGTGCTGGCGCATCACCTGTCGCCCCGACTGCAATGTCCGTCGCCGTGACACTCACACCGTCAGGTCGCGCGATCGAAACAGGGAGCGAGCGGAAGGGCGCAGATGTCGTGAGCACCACCACGGCGGCCAGGGCGGCAGCCCATGCCCAGCGGCGCGGCAGGCGCAGCACGCGCAGCATCGCCTCGCCCGCATGCGCACCGACAACCAGGAAGAGTCCGGCGAGGAGGCTGTAGATCACCAGGAGCGCCAGCATCAGGACTCCTCCTTCAGGCGGTCCGCCAGCATCTGCCGCATCCGTTCCAGCTCGCCCCGGGAGAGACCTCGGTCGCTCACCAGGTGCGCGAACAGCTGCTCGACCGATCCGTGGAAGATCGCGTCGCGGATCCGACCGAGCGCACTGGCGCCCGCAGTATCCGGATCGACAGCAGGGAAGTAGCGGTAGGCCCTGCCTTCGGGCTCATGCCCGACATAGCCCTTCTCTTCGAGCGTCTGCAGCACCGACAGCACCGACGTGTACGCCAGGTCCTCACCGAGCGCTTCCTTCACTTCGGCGACGGTGCCCGACCCGGCCCGCCACAGGATGCTCATCACGTCCAGCTCGCGGCTGGTGAACTGCGGCTGCTCGTCCACGGCTCACTCCGGGTGCAGGTGCTTGCTACGGCATTTCCCGTAATATGGGCGCACCGCTGCCGATGTGTCAACGGGAAAAGCCGTAGATGGGAAATAGCGCTGTGCCAGAACTCGATCCAACGCCTAGAACACGTCCACCCGGATATTCGGCTTGAAGGCGTCCGGGTTCTCGCGGATGCCGATGATGAGCGTCTGCAGTTCGATGACTGCGCGCAGGAACTCGTCGTAGAGCTGCGGGTCGGTGATCAGCCGTTCGAGCGAGCCATCACCCTCGCTCATGCGCTGCACCATGCCGGACAGTGCGAGTACGGCGCTGTCGGCGTTGACCGCCATGTTGGAGAGCGAAGTATAGAGCGAGTCGTCGCGCAGCAGTTTTCCGAGCGAGCCGTCGCCGGCGACGATCATTGCACCCAGCGAGTCGACGCGCAGTACGGCCCGATTGAGGTTGTCGTAGAGGGACGGGTCGTGCAGCATGCGCCCGAACGTGCCGTCGGCGCGGTTGAGTTGCGCGAGTGTTCTCTCGAGCTGTGCGGTTGCGGTCACCATGCGTGCGTAGAGTGCTTCATCGGTGAGCAGCTGACCGATGGTGCCGTCGCCGGCGGCGAGTCCGCTCGTCAGCTGACGCAGGTCGCCGACGATGAACTGTGCCTCGTCGATCGCCACGGCGGCGCGTTCCATGAACATCTCGATATCGACGCTCTCGCCCACGATCAGGGTGTCGCCGGGCTGCAGGATCGCAGCGCCCGCGCTTCCGGGTGCAATGTCCACGTACTTGTCACCGAGCAGTCCCTGCATGCGGAAGAAGGCGCGGGAGTCCTGCCGGATCTGGTCGCGCACGTCCTCGTTGAGGGCGAGGGTGACGTTCAGGTTCGCGCTGTCACGGCGCTGGTCCACGGGGATGAAATCGATGCGCTGCACCTGGCCGATGCGCTGGCCGGCAAGTGTGACGGGTGCGCCTTCGCGGAGCCCGAGTGCACTGGGCACGAGGGCATGCAGCTCGTAGCGGCTCGCGAACACGTCGAACACGCGACCGACCTGGTAGATCGCGTATATGAGCAGCAGTGTGCCGATCACGACGAGTGCGGCGACGCGCACCTTGCGGGCGTTGAACGTCGACCTGCGGTTGGCGTCTGCCATATCAGCTCAGGAACTCCTGTATGTACGGATCGTTGGCGACGACCATGTCTTCCGGAGAGCCGTCGAAGACGATCCTGCCTTCGCGCAGCAGGTTCACGCGCTGTGCGACGCGGAATCCGGCGCGGATGTCGTGCGTCACGATGATGGACGTCACTTTCAGCTCGCGCTGCAGCTTGCGGATGAGGTCATTGATGGTCCCGATCGTGAGCGGGTCGAGCCCGGCGGTCGGCTCATCGTAGAGCACGACCTCCGGATCGGTCGCGATCGCGCGTGCGATGCCGACGCGCTTGCGCATCCCGCCGGAGAGCTGGCTCGGCAGCTGGTGCATCACTCGGTCGGGTTCGAGGTCAACGAAGTCGAGGCGCTCGCGAACGATGCGTTCCAGCTCGTCGTCTTCGAGGTCGCGATTCTCCCGCAGCGGGTAGGCGACGTTCTCGAAGATCGTCATCGAGTCGAAGAGCGCGGCGTTCTGGAACACCATCCCGATATGGCGACGCAGGTCGAGCGCCTCGGCGAACGTGAGGTGGATGACGTCGTGTCCGAGCACCTGGATCCGGCCGCTGTCCGGTAGCAGCAGCCGGAGGATGAGCTTCAGGATCGTCGACTTTCCGGACCCCGACTCGCCCGCGACCATCAGGGTCTCGCCGCGGCGTGCCTCGAGCGACACGCCGGAGAGAATCGGTTCATCGAATGTCAGGTGCACGTCCTCGAGACGGATGACGGCGTTGTGTTTCGACGCGGGCCCCTCGTGTGCGCGCTCTTCCTCCAGCTCGCGCCGGATCGCCGGGATCGGATCGTCATGCATCGTGCGCATGCCCTCGCCCCGGATCATCAGGCCTGGCCCAGTACGACGAGCAGGACCTGTGTCATGAAGTAGTCCACCGCCAGGATCAGCACCGAGCACGTCACGACCGAACGCGTCGCGGCGTCACCGACACCCTCCGTACCGCCCCGCGTCGAGAGTCCGTAGTAGCTGGCGGTCAGCGTAATGATGCCCCCGAATACGAACGGCTTGAGCAGTCCGGTGACGAAGTCCTTCGGAAAGATGCCGAGCACGAAGCCCGGCGCTGCGAGGGCGTTCAGGACACCGGTGAAGTACGCGTCCGCCGTCATCCCGATACGGAACACGGCGATGACCATGCCGCCCACGATACCGATCAGGTCGGCGATGATCGTGAGGATGGGCAGCATGAGCAGACCTGCCAGGAGACGCGGCGTGACGAGCTTCTTGATCGGGTCGGTACCGAAGCTCTGCAGTGCGTCGATCTGCTCGGTCACGCGCATGGAGCCGAGCTCGGCCGCAATGCCCGACGCGGAGCGACCCGCGACCATGAGCGCACACAGCACCGGGCCCAGCTCGCGCACCATGGAGGCGCCGACCAGGTTTCCGATGTAGACGTCTGCGCCGAAGTTCGACAGCTCGACCGAGCTCTGCAGTGCCAGCACCATCCCGGTGAACAGCCCCGTCAGAATCACGATCGGCAGTGAGCCGACGCCGATCCGGTCCATCTGGATGAGCGTATCACGCCAGTAGAATGGCCGCGCGAAGATGAAGCCGATGGCCCGACGTGCGAGCGTGAAATACTCGTAGACACCCGTACTCACACCGCGAATGCGCTGCTCCACCGTAGCCGCAATACCGTCCATCGGCCTCCCGAACAGACTGTGCGTGATCGCTTTACATTGCCTGGGCCGCACGGTAGCTTGCCGCTCCGCCGTCCCGGTGGTCGGGCGGCTTCCGACACAAAATCCATGCCGCCCCCGATACTAGCCCATGGAAGGATTCAGCCTGCAGCGCCTCGATGAGTTGCTCGAGCGTGCGCGCGACGTGCGTGTGCTCGTCGTGGGCGATGTCATGCTCGACGTCTACTTCCAGGGGGGCGCGTCCCGGATTTCGCCCGAAGCGCCTGTCCCCGTAGTGCGTGTCGAGGAGCAGTGGCGGGCGCTCGGCGGAGCGGCGAACGTGGCTGCGAACGTGGTCGCGCTGGGTGCGCGCTGTGCCGTTGCCGGCGCGATGGGCGCCGACAGCCATGGGGCGGACCTGCGGGGCGAGCTGTTGCGCGCGGGGATCGACGATGCCGGGTTGATCATGCAGGCGGGCCGCCGGACCACCGTCAAAACACGCATCATGGCGCGCCACCAGCAGGTGGCCCGCTACGACATGGAGACCGACGACGATCTCGAAGACCGCGCCGCGGAAGGCCTGGCTGAAGTGATCCGCGGGCTCGTGCGTGATGCGGACGCGATCGTGCTCGAGGATTACAACAAGGGCGTGCTCGTGCCGATCGTGATCGATGCGGCGTTGAGCGCGGGACGCGAGGCAGGCATTCCGATCGTCGTGGACCCCAAGTTCCGATCGTTCTTCGACTACGGTGGCTGCACCGTCTTCAAGCCGAACCTGCCGGAGCTTGCCGCGGCGCTGCGGGAGCGCGTGCGTCCCGACGATCCGGATTGGATGGAGCAGGCGCGTTCGCGGCTCGGGTGTGCGCACCTGTTGCTCACGCTCGGCGAGGATGGAATGGCGCTCGCAACCGAGAGTGGCGCTTACGTGCGTGTGCCCACGGTTGCACGATCCGTATACGACGTCTCCGGCGCCGGTGATACAGTCGTCGCGACCGTCGCGGTCGCGCTCGCGGCCGGCGCGAGCATCGAGGAAGCCGCCCTCATGGCGAACCATGCGGCGGGCGTGGAAGTCGGAAAGGCGGGCGTCGCAACCGTGTCACCGGACGAGTTGCGCGCTGCAGTGCGTTCCTACCATGAAGCGGGCGAGAACCCGACCCGCACGGGCGAATGAAGAGGAGACTGGGAGAATGTCGAAGCTGAAGCAGGTGCAGACGGACGACGCGCCGCAGGCGATCGGACCATACAGCCAGGCGATCATCGTGGGCCTGCGCCGGGGCCGGGGCCGGGTTCGGCGCTT
>CAYLME010000147.1:0-8512 GCA_964384585.1 uncultured Gemmatimonadaceae bacterium
CGTCGTGCCGGCCGTGCTTCTCGCCCAGCTCGAACAGCGCCTCCGCGTAACTGCGCGCGATCGTCGTATCCCGCACTTATGCGACTCCGGCCGTGCCCCGCGAGCCGATGCTCTGCAGGTATTCACTCACCAGGCGACGATCCGCCTCCGCGTCGATTTTCGCGCCAACCAGCTTCGCGGCCGCCGCGATCGCCAGCTCCACCGCCTCACGGCGCACGTCCTCGACGGCACGCTCGCGCTCGCGCACGATCTCCGCCTTCGCGCGCTCGACCAGCTCCTGCTGCTCCTGGCGCGCCTTCTCCAGCAGCTCCTGGCGCACACGCTCCGCAGCCTGCTTGCCCTCGGCAATCACCTGCTGCGCATCGGTACGCGCCTGCGCGAGCTGCGCACGCTGCTGCGCCAGCAGCTGCTCGGCTTCCTCACGCTGCGCGCGTGCCTCGTCGAGCTGCTTCTGGATACGCTCTTCACGCGCCGCGGCATACCCGAGAATCGGCGGGAACGCGAACTTCAGCAGCACCGCAAACAGCAGCAGGAAGATCACCAGCGTCCAGAACGACACGTTCTGTGTCATTGCGAACACATTCGGCGTCCCGCCGCCCGCCGCTGCAATAAGAAAAAGGTACATGCCCTCTCCTCGCCGGCTGCGGCCACGGCATCCGCCGCGGCCGCCACCGTCGTGTTCGTCAGATCAGGAACGCGATAACCAGCGCGAACAGTGCAGCACCCTCGATCAGTGCCGCCAGAATGATCGCCGCCGTCTGGATGTTGCCCGCGATCTCCGGCTGACGCGCCATGCTCTCCGTCATCGCGCCGCCGATGCGGCCGATACCGATCGCAGCACCCACCACCGTCAGACCCGCGCCCAGCGCCTTGCCGAGGTTGCTCCAGCCGATGGCCGAGGCCTCGTTCGCTGCGTTCGCTACATCCTGAAGAAGTGCCAGCATCTGTGTGTCTCCATCTCACGTGCGGGGTTGCATATTCACGTCTCTCCATCGGTCGCGCGCCGCGGCCCCGTCCGCCTCGCGCTGCCGTCACCGCTTCACGGCCCTTCCGGGCCCACGGCTCTCGCCGGACACTCGCCCGGCTACGTTACGACGACCGCCCGTGGAGCACGGATGATCGAAGGCGCACCGCGTCGGGGTGCGCTCCCAGCTTTCTGACTGCGGCCCGGCGCCCTGGGCCCCGGCCCGCCGTTCCGGCTAATGCGCGTGCCGGATCAACCCGATGAACACCGCCGTCAGCATCGCAAAGATGTACGCCTGCAGGAACGCGACGAACACCTCGAGAATCATGATCGCGATCGCCATCAGCAGCGGCGCGGGCGCAATGAACAGCGCGTTGCCGATTCCTGCCAGCACGAGCAGTCCGGTCAGGGCAAGTACGATCGCGTGACCCGCCGTCATGTTCGCATACAGACGAATCGCCAGTGCGAACGGCTTGGTCAGCTTACCGAGAAACTCGACCGGCGTCATGATGATCAGCATGATCGGCACGAGCGGCTTCGGCAGGCCCTTCGGCACGTAGAAGATCGTGCCCATGTAGCCCTTGAAGCCGAGCGCCTTCATTCCCGCGATCTCGACGACGATGAACGTCATCACCGCCAGCGTCGCCGTCACCGAGATGTTGCCGGTCGGGCTCGCGCCCCACGGAATCAGCCCGAGCAGGTTACAGAACAGGATGAAGAAGAAGATCGTGACCACGTACGGCACGTAACGCTCCCCGCCGTGGCCGATGTTCTTCATCGCAATCTCGTCGCGCAGGAAGAGGACGAACGCTTCCACCACGTTCGCAGCACCCTTCGGCCCACGCTCCGCACCCGCGCGATGCTCGCGCGCGGCGTCACGTCCCGCCAGGATCAGCAGCACCGCGACCAGTACGGCCGCGAAGACCATGAACAGGACGTGCTTGGTTATCGAGAAGTCCAGCGAGATCGGCCCGAGCTGGAGCGGCGCGAACTGCGGTAGATGAACCACACCGAACGGCGTCTCCCATGTGTCGGAGTCAGCCAGGTGGTGGAGAATCATCTCCTTGATGTCGAACTCGCCGCCCTCGGGTGCAGCAGCGGCCAGCAACGGCATGAACGTGCCCATCATGACAGGGTCAGCTTCCGGCGCAGGAAGACAGGTTCGAGCAGAAGCAGCAGAAATACGAATCCGACCAGGCTCACCATCGCCGCCGAGCGCGGCAGCGCATCGGTCCGGCTCAGCCACACGCCCATGACACCGACCGCACCGAAGCGCAGCAGCATGCCGCCAAGCCAGCCGGCCAGGAAGAGCGGGCCGCGGTCACGCAATGCGACCAGCGCTGCGAATGCAGCCAGCTGCACGATCAGCGCAACGCCCGCACCGACCCACACCGCCAGCGTGGACGGCGCTTCGACCAGCCACGCCGTCAGCGCAGCCGCCAGTGCCGTCAGGCCAAGCGCCGTCAACGCGTATGCGCCCCAGGCTCGCATCACTGCCCCGCTCCGGGCTCCTCGTCCTGCTGCTCCGCGCCGCGCTTCTGCGCCTGCCCGGGCACCGTCACGAGATGGTGGTACATGTAATAAAATCCAGCTGCCGCGCCGATCGCGGCACCAAGCAGCGTGAAAATCGGTTCCGTATCCCAGCGGCCATCCGCCAGGCTCCCCAGCCAGAGGAAAAGCGCCGTCGATAACGCCCACGTCATGCCTACGCCCAGGTATCGGCTCGCCTCCGCCGCCTGGCTCGGCTTCCCGCGTGTCGGTCGCGTCACGCTCGCGCCTCCGGCCGGTCACATAAACAGCGCGGAAGCATACCCGCTTGTGAAAAATTTCGCAAGCGACTCCCATTGCCCGGCTCTGGTGCGGTCTCTATGTTGCATCGCCTACAGCCGGAACGTTGATTCCTGAGGCGCTGGCGCGCCGCCGCGGCGGCCGCGAGGCGCCTTTTTTCTGCGACTGGGGGTCACTTGAGCGGACGCGCGGCTGCAGTGTTGCTGGCTTTCCTGTGCGGGTGTGCGCCGGCCGCGACGCCGGTGCCCGATGCCGATACCCAACCCATGATTCCCTCGCTGAACGTGACGGTGGAGGGTGACTCCGTGCATATTGCGCTGCTCGTGATGAGTGCGCTCGAGACGCCGCTCGTGCTGGAGTTTCCGTCGTCGCAGCGGGCGGATTTCTGGGTGCGTCGACCGGACGGCGAGACGGTCTGGATGTGGTCGGCGGCGCGCTCGTTTGCGCAGGTGACGGGTACGGAGACACTGGAGCCGGGCGGCCAGCGCTCCTATGACGGGAGCTGGTCGCCGGCCGTGCCGGGTCAGTACGAGGCTGTGGCGCGGCTGGTCAGCAGCAGCCACCCCATCCAGATCGCGATCCCATTCGAGGTCCGATAGGCGCGCGGAGGCGAAGCATCATGGAAGCGACGACGGCGCGCGATTTCGGGGACCAGGACGTCGAGCTGCTCGATCAGCTTGCCGCGGTGCGTGGGACGCTGGAGGCGGAGATCGGGCGGCGCGTGATCGGGCAGCATGCCGTCGTCGAGGGGCTGCTGATCGCGCTTCTTGCGGACGGCCATGCGCTGCTGGTCGGTGTGCCCGGGCTGGCGAAGACGCTGCTGGTCTCGACCCTGGCGAGTGCACTGGACCTGCGGTTCAGCCGGATCCAGTTCACGCCGGACCTGATGCCCTCGGACATCACGGGCACGGAAGTCCTCGAGGAGGACCGCGCCACGGGCAGGCGGATGTTCCGGTTCGTGCGCGGGCCGATTTTCGCGAACGTGGTGTTGGCGGACGAGATCAACCGCACGCCGCCCAAGACGCAGGCCGCGTTGCTGCAGGCGATGCAGGAGCGAGCGGTGACGGTCGCGGGCGAGACGATGCCACTCGACCGGCCGTTCTTCGTGCTTGCCACGCAGAACCCGATCGAGCAGGAGGGTACGTACCCGCTGCCGGAAGCGCAGCTCGACCGGTTCATGCTGGAGCTGCGGATCGGCTACCCATCGCGTGAGGAAGAGGAGCGTGTCGCGATGGAGACGACGGGTGCATCGTATACAGAGGTGCGGCCGGTGCTGGGCGCGGAGTCGCTGCTGGCGATGCAGCGGCTGGTGCGTCGGGTGCCGGCGGCGCCGTCCCTCGTGAAGTACGCGGTCGCGCTCGCGCGCGCGACGCGGCCCGAGGACGAGCAGTCACCGGAGCTGATCCGGAAGTACGTGAGCTGGGGCGCAGGTCCGCGCGCGTCCCAGTACCTGGTGCTGGGCGCGAAGGCGCGCGCAGCGCTGGAGGGACGTGGGGTCCCGAACTTCGATGATGTGCGTGCGGTCGCGCCGTCGGTGCTGCGGCATCGTGTCGTGACCGGATTCCAGGCGGAGGCCGACGGCCGCTCGCCGGCCGACATCGTCGAAGAGCTCCTTCAACTCAGCAGGAAATGGACATAAGCCGAAGTAGCGGCGCTCGACCTCGACAGGCGGGGCGGGCACGATGGTAGGACTCATCATCGGCCTCGGCCTCGCGCTCCTGTTCTCCGCCCTGCTCAGTGCCGCCGAGCTGGCAATCTTCTCCCTGCCGGAAGCCCGTGTCCGCGCCCTTGCCGACCAGGGCACCCGTGGCGCCGCTGCGCTCGCGCAACTGCGCGCCCGCCCGGAGCGGGTGCTCGTACTCCTGCGCCTCGGCGACGCCCTCGCCGATGTCGCTGCCGGTGCGCTCACGGCGATGGTCGTCTACGGCACATTCGAGATCGGTTACGTCGCGCTCTCCGTGGGCGGAGCCGCGTTCGCGGTGCTCTACTTCGGCGAGCTGCTGCCGATCGGGTTTGCGGTGAACCATGGTACGCGCTTCGCGCTCGCGATCGCGACACCGCTGCGCTTCATTGCCCGGCTGCTCGGACCGCTGCTGACCGGCCTCGCGTTCCTTGCGAACCTGCGCGCGGACCGGCGTGATCGCGGCACCGCGCTGGTGACGGAGTCGGAGATCCGTCAGATGACGGCGCTCAGCCAGTCCGAGGGCGAGATCACGGCGCACGAGCGTGAACTGGTCGAGCGCGCCTTTCGCATGGACGACACGAAGGCGTGGGACATCATGACGCCACGCGTGGACATCTTCGCGTGGGACGGTTCGCTGCGGTTGAGCGAGATCGCTGCCGAGCTCGGTATTACGCGCTACTCGCGCGTGCCCGTCTACGACGAAACCATCGACAACGTGGTCGGCGTGCTGCACGTGCGTGACGCGTACCAGGCGCTGGTCGGCGGACAGCGCGATGTCACGTTGCGCACGCTTGCGCGCGAACCGCTCGTCGTGCCGGGCTCACTGCCACTCACGCGACTGCTGCGCGAATTCCAGAATCGCCGCATCCACATCGCGATCGTGGTGGACGAGTACGGTGGTACCGACGGTCTCGTCACGCTCGAGGACGTGATCGAGGAACTCGTCGGCGAGATCAATGACGAGCTGGACGTCGCCGAGGAATCGATCATCCGCGTATCGAAGACCGAGGTCGTTGCAATGGGAGACGCGGATCTGCGCGAGATCAATCACTACTTCAATACGACGCTGCCACAGCTCGAGCACCGTTCGCTGAACGGCTACCTGCTGGATGAGCTCGGGCGCGTACCCGAACCGGGCGAGAAGGTGGAGCGCGACGGCGTGCTGATCGAAGTGCTCGAAGCGTCGGAAACACAGGTGCTGCGCGCGCGCCTTCGGCGCGCTGCGCCGAACGAGTCTGCCGCCCGCACACCGGTGGCCAGTGCGTCCGGTGACGCGGACCGGCACGCATGAGCGGTCGAATCATACCGTTCAACGGCCATACACCGCGCGTGCACCCGACCGCGTTCGTCGCACCGACGGCGACCCTGATCGGCGATGTCGAGGTCGGCCCGGAATCCAGTATCTGGTTCGGCGCCGTGCTGCGTGGTGACCATCCCGCGCACGGTATCCGCATCGGTGCCCGCACGAGTATCCAGGACAACTGCGTGCTGCATGTCAGTGCGCGCGGCGCGACGATCGTCGGCGACGACGTGACGGTCGGACACGGTGCGGCCTTCGAGAGCTGCGTCATCGAGAACGGCGCGCTGATCGGCATGAACGCGGTGATCCTGCACGAAGCGCACATCGGCGCAGGCTCGCTCATCGCGGCGCTGAGCGTGGTACCTGCGGGGATGCAGGTGCCCGACGCGACGCTGGCTGCCGGTGCGCCCGCCCGCGTACGCAAGACGCTCGAGGGCGAATCGGCCGCGTGGGTGAAGGAAAGCGCAGCGCATTACGTCGAGCTGTCGCGTGCGTACCTGAACCGGGACCCCGGGCACGATGGCTGAGCGACCGGACGTGATCGTGATCGGCGCCGGCGTTGCGGGCTGCGGCGTCGCATGGCGCCTCGCGCAGCGAGGGCAGCGCGTACTCATCCTCGAGCGCGACGAGCCGGGGCGCGGCGCCAGCTGGGCGGCCGCCGGCATGCTCGCGCCGGTCGGCGAGACGACGCATGACGATGCGTTCGGCAGGATGGGCGAGGAGGCATTGCGGCGGTGGGACGGCTTCGCGGAGGAACTCGCGACGCTCAATGCGGGCACGGGCGTGCGGCGCAGCGGACGCATGCAGGTCGCCACGACTGCCGCGGCTGCGGAACGACTGCGGCGGCTGGCGTCGAGTCCGGCTGGCAAGCGCGCGCAGGCCGCGTGGCTGGACCCTGCGGCGACGCGCTCGCTCGAGCCCGCGCTTACGACCGACATCGTCGGGGCCGCCATCTTCCCGCGCGACGCGTCTGCTGATCCGCGCAGTCTTTCGCAGGCACTCGCACACGCCGCGATCGATGCGGGGGCGTTTCTCCGTATTGCGCAGGTCAGCGGGATCCGGCGCGACGCGACGGGAGTATGCGGCGTGCAGCTGCGCGATGGCAGCGTGATATCGGCGCGTCGCATCGTGGTCGCCGCGGGTGCATGGGCATCACAGATCGAGGGACTGCCCGCAGCGCTGCCCGTCCGGCCCATCCGCGGCGAGATGTTCGCGTTGCGCGTCACGAGCTTCGAGGTGCGGCACATCATCTGGGGCGACGGCTGCTACGTGGTGCCCCGCGGCGACGGCCGCGTCCTGGTCGGAGCGACGGTGGACGACGTCGGTTTTGCGCCCGGGCCGACGCCCGCCGGCCTCGCGGCGCTGTCGCATGCCGCTGAGCGGCTCTTCCCCCGGCTCTCGGGCCAGCAGATCGTCGAGGCCTGGGCCGGCTTCCGTCCGGGCACCCCCGATACACTTCCGATTCTCGGTGCAGACGAACGGCTGCCTGGTCTCTTCCATGCCTCCGGCCTCCATCGCAATGGCATCCTCCTCGCACCGGTCATTGCCGACGAGATCGCTGCTGCGGTGAGTGGCGACACGGGCGCGTTCGACTTCGCGCCGTTCGCCCCGACGAGGCCAGGACTGGGATGAGCGAATCCGATCCGGACTTCGAGGTGCCGGATCTCTACCCGCATGTCATGAACCGGGCCGACTACGACCCGGACTTCGATCCGGACGCGCCAATCACGTGCGAGCGCTGCGGCGCGATCATGCGTTACACCGGCAGCTGCAAGATCGTCTGCGACAACTGCGGCTACGTCAGGGACTGCAGCGACCCGTAATCCAATCCCGCCGCACCGGGCGTGCGCGTCATGCCCTGATCCATTCGACGTACCACCCGATGATCGCGTCACCGAAGACGTAGGTGACGGCCGCGCCCATGGCGAGGAAGACGCCGAGCGGCAGGTAGGTGTTCATCGCGCTCAGGCGTCCGCGCAGCCATGTGTACGGCACACCGATCAGCAGGCCGAACACGGAGCCGAGGAACACGGTCAGAAGCGCACCGCTGATACCGGTGAACGCGCCGATCATCGCCATCATGTGTATGTCGCCGACGCCGAGTGCAGGTTTCCCGAGCGCCTTCTCCGCCGCCAGTTTCACACCCCACAGCAGCAGATAGCCCGTCAGTGCGCCGAGCAGTGCGCGCATGAACGGGAAGTCGCCAGGGAGCGCGGCCATGATCAGGCCGATGGCAGTGCCGCCGAGCGAGAACTGGTCGGGAATCACCATCTCCCGGGCATCCGTCATCGCGATGCCGAGCAGCAGCGTCAGAAAGAGCGCCGCCCGCAACGCCTCCAGCGTCGGACCGTGTGCTGCGGCGGAACCGATCCAGATCAGCGCGGTCGCTGCCTCGATGATCGGATACTGCACGGAGATGCCCTTGCCGCAGTGGCGGCAACGCCCGCGCAGCAGGAGCCAGCTCAGGATCGGGATGTTGTCATGCCACGCGATCTCGCGCTCACAGCCCGGGCATCGCGAGCGCGGCCGCACCACCGACTGCTCGGCCGGCCAGCGATAGATGCACACGTTGAGGAACGAGCCGATCGCTGCACCGACCAGGCCTGCGTAGATGAGAAACAACGTCGTCGTCATGACCTCTGCCTGGTGAACAGGTACAGCAGGATGCCAGCCGCCACGGCAACGTTCAATGATTCCGCACGCCCCGGCATCGCGATCGCCACCGTCTCCTTCGCAAACGCGCGCGCCTCCTCGGAGAGCCCCGCACCTTCATTGC
>CAYLME010000148.1:0-8415 GCA_964384585.1 uncultured Gemmatimonadaceae bacterium
GCCGAGAGGGAGAGGGCCTGGTCCAGACGCCCCTGCTTCATGAGCGCACAGGTCTCGCTCAGGATCTTTGCTGACTCGCGATGCGCTGCCCAGAGCGTGTAGCCCTTCGCGATGATGATGCCGAGTGCGAAGAGTGAACACAGCACGAGCGGGTACATGAACAACCCGCCATCGTAGAAGATGTTCAGCAGCGAGTACGTAAAGGATTGAGTCTCGTCCAAGGCGACGCTCCGGGATCTGTTGCGCCAGAGTGTGTGGGAAACACGGGAATGTATGCAGCCTTCCGACGGTGTGTCAACGTCGCACGACCGGCCGGCCCGTGCCGCCGGCCACGGCGGGCAGCGCTCCACTCAGGGCGAGCCGCAGCTGGTCGCTGGAGACGTCCCGCTGCAGGACGCCGCGGTGCGCGACCGAAACCTGCGAGGTCTCCTCGCTGACGACGATGACGAGCGCGTCGGTCTCCTCCGAGAGGCCGATCGCCGCGCGGTGGCGCGTACCGAGCGTGCGGTCCGCGACCGGGAACTGCGTGAGGGGCAGGATCACGCCGGCCGCGATGATCGTATCCCCGTTGATGAGGACTGCGCCGTCGTGCAACGGGCCGTACGGCGCGAACAGGCTGACCACGAGGTCGGCGCCCACGCGCGCCTGCAGGCGGGTTCCCGTCTCCGCATACTCGTCCAGGCCGATGCTGCGCTCCAGCGCGATGATCGCCCCGATCTTCGCACGCGACAGCCGGTCCACCGCCTCCATCAGTTCCTCGACGACCGCGCTCTCCTCGAGCCGGTTGAAGAACGTGAGCATGCGCGACTGCCCGAGCCGGGCGAGCCCGCTGCGCAGCTCCGGCTGGAACACGATGAGCGCCGCGATCGCACCGTAGTTGAACAGGTTCTCCATCAGGTAGATCAGGAGATCGAGCTGCAGCAGGCGCGCGGCGAAGAACGTGACGACCAGTACCAGGATGCCGGCCAGCACGTGCATGGCACGCGTCTGCGCAAGCGCGCGCAGTACGTAGTACAGGCCGCCGGCGACGAGCACGATCTGCAGCAGATCCTTGACGCCTGGCAGCAGGAAGCCGAAGCGGTCGAACAATCCGCTCATGCGATTCCCGAGAGTGCGCCTGCAACATCGAGTGCGTGGCGCACTTCACGCACGTCGTGCACGCGGAAGAGACGCGCGCCGCGTGTGAGCGCGTGCACACAGGCCGCGATCGTGCCGGACAGCCGGTCTTCCGGCGGCAGCCCGCCTGAAACGGCACCGATGAAGCGCTTGCGGGAGGGGCCCACGAGAACGGGTGCACCGAGTGCGACGACACGCTCGAGCTCGTGCAGCACCGCGATGGAATGCTCCGTTCGCTTGGCGAAGCCGAGCCCCGGGTCGAGCACGATCGCTTCGTCGGCGATGCCGGCACTGTGCGCGGCCGCACGCATGGCCTCGAGCTCCACGATCACCGCGCCGACGACGTCGTCCGGGTAGGTGGCATGCTCGTAGCTGGCCAGCTCGCCGGACTCGCCGCGCGAGTGCATCAGGATCACACCGGCGCCCGCGTCCGCGATCACACCCGCCATGTCCGCATCGTGGCGCATGCCGGTCACGTCGTTGATGATCGCCGCGCCGGCCGCGAGCGCGGCGCGTGCGACGTCGGCCTTCATCGTATCGACGCTGAGCGGTACTTCCGGCCAGCGCCGATCCAGCTGTTCGATGACAGGCAGCACGCGCTCGATCTCGGCCGCCGCATCCAGCGGCTCCGCACCCGGTCGCGTCGACTCGCCACCGATGTCGAGGATGGCAGCGCCATCGGCGATCATCCGCTCGGCGCGCGCGAGTGCGGCAGCGGGCGCCGCGTGGCGCCCGCCGTCATAGAATGAATCGGGGGTGACGTTGAGTATGCCGACGACCAGTGGCCGCGCGACGGACAGACTACCCCGGGCGGTTGACCAGTCTGACCGCACGGCGGGGCTTACGATCATCCGTGCGCAGGGCCGGGCTGCGGATGCGGCCCGAGAAGCGGCGCGCTCGGCTGCGGTGTGCTCTCCTTCTCCTTGCGCAGTGACTGCGCGAACGCACGCGCATCACGCACGACCTTCGCCTCGGGAAGCGGCTCACCACGAGCGAGCATCTCGATCTCGTCGCGGTCGAGCGTCTCGCGCTCGAGGAGTGCGTCCGCGATGTGCTCCAGCAGGTCGCGGTTCTGCTCCAGCGTCTTCATCGCGGCCTGGTATGCCTCGTCGAGCAGGCGCTTCACTTCGGCGTCGACCTGCTGCGCGACGCTCTCGGACACCGCGCGACGCTGGCCGAGCTCACGGCCGAGGAACACCTCGTGCTCGCTGTCGCCGATCGCGATCGGACCGATGTTCTCACTCATGCCGAACTGGGTGACCATGCGGCGCGCCATCGCCGTCGCACGCTCGATGTCATTGCCCGCACCGGTCGTGATCTTGGCTGCGCCGAAGATCATCTCTTCGGCAGCGCGTCCGCCGTACAGCATCGCGAGGCTCGCGATGAGATAGTCGCGCGAGTAGCTGTGGCGATCCTCTTCCGGCAGCGATGCCGTGACACCGAGGGCACGGCCGCGCGGCACGATCGTGATCTTGTGGACCGGATCGAGGCCCGGCGTGCGCAACGCCACGACGGCGTGGCCGGCTTCGTGGTAGGCGGTGAGTGTGCGCTCGTTCTCCGAGAGCACCATGCTGCGGCGCTCCGCACCCAGCATCACCTTGTCCTTCGCGTCATCCAGGTCCTGCATGTAGACCTTGTCGTGACCGCGGCGCGCCGCGAGCAGGGCGCCTTCGTTCACGAGGTTCTGCAGGTCGGCGCCGCTCATGCCCGGCGTTGCGCGCGCGAGCGACTTGACCTCGACGTCGTCGCTGATCGGAACACGCCGCAGGTGCACGCGCAGGATCCCTTCCCTGCCCTTCACGTCCGGCGCGTCCACGACGACCTGGCGATCGAAGCGACCCGGCCGCAGCAGCGCAGGGTCGAGCACGTCGGGACGGTTCGTCGCCGCGAGCAGGATCACGCCCTCGTTCGACTCGAAGCCGTCCATCTCGACGAGCAGCTGGTTGAGCGTCTGCTCGCGCTCGTCGTGACCGCCGCCCAGGCCGGCGCCGCGATGACGGCCGACCGCGTCGATCTCGTCGATGAAGATGATGCACGGCGCGTGCGCCTTGCCCTGCTCGAACAGGTCGCGCACGCGTGAGGCACCGACGCCGACGAACATCTCGACGAAGTCCGAGCCGCTCATCGAGAAGAACGGCCGGCCCGCTTCACCCGCGACCGCGCGCGCGAGCAGTGTCTTGCCCGTTCCCGGCGGACCCACCAGCAGCACACCCTTCGGCAGACGGCCGCCCAGGCGGCTGAACTTCTGCGGATCCTTCAGGAACTCGATGATTTCCTGCAGCTCTTCCTTGGCTTCATCCGCGCCTGCGACGTCCGCGAACGTCACCTTCGGGGTGTCGCCAGCCAGCAGCCGCGCCTTCGACTTGCCGAACTGGAACGCCTTGCTGCCGCCCGCCTGCATCTGGCGCAGCATGAAGAACCAGAAACCGATGATGAGCAGCCACGGCAGCGCCTGGATCAGGATGAACCACCAGTTCTGCTTCGGATCCTCGGCGCGAATCGTGACATCCTGCGCGATCAGCTGTGCCTGCAGCTCGTCCGTGCTGTTCTCGAACGGCAGCGTCGTCGTGAAGTTCTGGACCTGGTTGTCCTCGACGATGATCGGCGTGCGCAGCTTGCCCTCGATCCGGTTGCTGCCCACGACAGTCACCGACTCGATGTTGCCGGCATCGAGCTGGTTGAGGAACTGCGGACGGTAATCCAGCTCGGCCGACTGCTGCTGCTTGTTCGTGCTGAACACCTGCAGCACCAGCAGTGGCACCAGGAAGATCAGGATCCAGAAGGATGCGCCTCGCGTCACGCGCGCCACGCGTGAGGGTCGCTTCCCGGGTTCGTTATCGCGGTCCTGCATTCTCTTCTACTCGAATCGCCGCACGCGCGTCAGATCGACGCAATGAACGGCAGGTTGCGAAATTGCTCGCTGTGATCGAGCCCGTATCCGATCAGGAACTCCGACGGCGAGTCGAAGCCGACCCAGCGGGCATCGAGCACCAGCTCGCGCGCAATGCGCTTGTGCAGCAGCGTACACAACTCGAGCGATTTCGGACCGCGCGAGCGCAGCAGCGGCACCAGCCGGTTCAGGGTGTTGCCACTGTCGATGATGTCTTCGACCAGCAGCACGTGATGCTCACTCAGATCGGTCGCCGGATCGTACACCAGGTCCACCTTGCCGCTGCTCACGGTACCGGCGCCGTAGCTCGATGCGACGAGGAAGTCCACCGTGACCGGGCGCTGGATCTCGCGCACCAGGTCGGCAACGAAGATGAACGACCCCTTCAACAGTCCGAGCACCAGCAGGTTCTCGCCCTCGGGGTATGCCCCGGCGATCTCGCGGCCCATGGCCGCGACCCGTTCCGCGATCTGCTCCTGGCTGTAGACGATCCGCTTGACGTCGCGTCCGCCCGTGCGTGCGTGCAGTTCCGCCGTACCTGTCATGCACCCACCGCCATATGAAACCCCGGCCCACCCTCCACGGGTCCGATACCCTGCGCGCGCGCGATGCCGGGTACCCACAACACCCGGCCGGCCGCGTCGACGAGTACCGGTGTACGCAGTCGCTCGAAGCGGCCGAGGCCAGCTTCCAGGAACAGCTTCTTCAACTTCTTGCTGCCGTAGTGCAATCGGATCCTGTCGCCCGGGCGCCAGCGGCGCAGCAGCAATGGAAAGGTAATGGTGGTGGGATCGACGTGGATCGTGTCGGCCCCGTCCGGCTCCCGGTCCGGCCCCCAGCGCGCTCTGATCCGACGCCCGCCGATCCGCGCAACGCCGCTGCCTGCCACCGGCGCAGCGATCTGCAACGGCCGATCGGGCGCCAGCGTCCGGCCGCGCCGGATGACGATGCGGTCGCGGTCGCGCGCGAGGCGCAGTCCGCCCGCCAGCGTCATCTCTTTCCCGCTCGCAGCAGAGCGGATGAACGCGTCGGCCGCGTCCGTCGCGGCCCGTCCGGGTACGGTGCCGAAGCGCCGCAACTCGTGTCGCAGCACACGTCTGCGAATCTGCGCATCATAGTCGAGAAGTGCTTGTCTGGCAAGCACGATCCGGCCGCGAGCGCGTTCCGTTACGACGTGCGCGCGGACGTCCGCGAGCGCGGCATGCCAGGCGTGCTCCGCCGTGCGCGCAAGCCCCGCGATCTGCACCAGCTGCTCCGTCGCACCCGGCGCCGCCGCTTCGAGCGCAGGCAGCAGCTGGAGCCGGATCAGATTGCGCGGCGTCATCGCCAGCAGGTTCGTCGGGTCCTCGCGCCAGCGCAGGCCGTGGCGGCTGCAGTAGGCACGCAGTGTGTCGCGGCGGATACCCAGCAGCGGGCGGACGATCCGGATCCGCCGCCCGCCCACCCGGACCGTGCGCTCCGGTGCGATGCCGGCCAGTCCTGCCGTTCCGGTCCCGCGCATCATGCGGTGGAGTACGGTTTCCGCCTGCTCGTCTGCGTGGTGCGCGGTGACGATGACGTCGGCGCCCGTGGCGCGTGCCGCCTGGAACAGGAACGCCCAGCGCTTCTCGCGCGCGGCCGTTTCCCCCGCCGGTACCGCCTGCGCCGCGCCCTCGTGCAGCGGTACCTCCCACGCCGCGCACAGTCCGCGCACCCAGTCGGCGTCGGACGCACTCTCCGGGCGCATCCGGTGGTCGAAGTGGGCAGCGAGGAGCTGCCCGGCGGCGAGGCCGCCCCGGCCGAAGCGGATCAGGTGCAGCAGGGCCACCGAATCGGCACCACCGGACAGGGCTACGAGCACACGCGCGCGCGCGTGCGCGCGCGCGAACAGAATCGCAAGATCGGTCAGGGGAGGCGGCTCGTCCCGACGAGGAGGCGCCGCGGGACTCACGCGAGTCGGGGCAGGTCCGGGTCGCCCGGCGGCAACGGCCGGCCGACTCGCGCGTGGAGTACGCGCGCCAGCCGGTCGGGACGATCCGTGACCAGGCCGTCAACGCCCCAGTCCAGCAGCCGGTCCATGTCGGCCGTCTCGTTGACGGTCCAGATATGCACGTGACTGCCGCTCCGGTGGACGTCGCGCACGAATCGCGGCGTCACGATACGCCTGTCGTTCCACAGCTCGGGTGTCTGCGCGACGTGCGCGTACATCGAGCCGAAGCGTGCACAGTGGAGGCGGTGCAGCTTGTAGAACCGGCGGCCGTGCTCGACGGATGCGCTCAGTGCGCCGGTCCACTCGTGAAACAGCGTGCGGTCGCGGTCGTACGCACTCGCCAGGATGATGCGGTCACGCGCGCCGGCTGCATCGAGCGCATCGAACAGCGGGCGCTGCGCCGCGCCCGTCTTCACTTCGACCGTGATCGGCATGGTCGACAGCGCGCGCAGCACTTCGTCGATCGTCGGAACGCGCACGCCGCGTCCGCGCAGCGGAAACGTGCCGCCGCCATCGCGCGTGAAATGGTAACCCGCGTCGAGCTGCTGCAGCTCCGCGAGTGTCATCGATGCGACGTCGCCCGTGCCGTTCGTCGTGCGGTCGACCGTCGGATCATGGAACACCACGCAGTGGCCATCCGCGGTCGCGCGCACGTCCAGCTCGAGCATGTCCGCCTGCCACATCTCGTGCGCACGCGTGAACGCGTACAGCGTGTTCTCGGGATAGAGACCGGCACCGCCGCGATGGGCGATCAGGAGGGGTGCACCCGTGAGCAGCGGATGCGGTGCGTCGCTCACGTCAGTCGTCGCGGCCGGCCAGCTCCAGCCGCGCTGCCGCATCCACCGAGATGCCGTGCAGGCGGTAGAGCACGAGATCGATCAGGCGCTCGGTCATCTCGCGCTCGAGACGCGCGTCGTCATCGGTCTCAGGCATCAGCTCGAGGTAGCGCGTCGAAAGGAACAGCAGGACGTCCTCGACGACTTCAGGGCGCGGCGTCGCCGGCACCTTCGAGTCCGCCGTCGCCTTCTTCAGCAGCAGCCCATCGACGAACGCGAGGAAGCCGGGGAACGCGAGCTCGACCAGCTCGCTGCCACCCTGCGACATCTCCTCCTCGGTGAGCTTCTCCCACTCCAGCTCGTTCCAGTACAGCTCCTCCGCTTCCTCGCGCAGGAACGTACGCCGCTCCTCGTCGATGCCGGACGAGCGCGGCGGTACGAGCGGCGACATCAGAAGGCGCTCGAGCCGGGCGCGACGTCGCGCGAGAAAGACTTCCGGATGAAGTCGTCTTGGCGGCTGCGGTGTGCTCATGCGGCTCCCGTGGACGGTTGCCATCAACATAGGCCGGCCACTCACGGGCGGCAAACCGACTACAGCCGGAACTCCTGGAACAGCCGCTTCTCGCCCTCGCCGTCGATGTTCGCTTCCAGCTCGAGGTATGGCTCGAGACCGCTGCCCGCGAGCTTCTCCCGGAACAACTGGTCGAGCTGGAATACGCCCGCCGAGTTCGACAGCTCGATGCGCAGCCGCACCGGCTTGTTCTCGCCGTGCTCGATGTGCACGGAGTCGACCGCCGCCGCAGACAGGGAATGGATGCTCGTGGACCCGGCGGCGAACGGGATCCGCGAACGGCCCTTCGCCATGTCCAGCGCGTCAGCCACCCGGACGACGCCCGCCTCAATCGTGAGCGGGCGGCCATCCGAACGGTGCGCAATGATCGCGTGCAGTGTTTCCGCCTTCACGATCGCCGCCGTCCGCGTGTCGTAGATCCCCGATAGCAGCGAACCCAGCCGCTCGCGCGCGATAAACAGAGAATACGACTCGTGGTCCGTCCGGTGGATCGCCATCCCGACGTCGTGCAGCAGCGAAGCGGCTGCGACGACGACCTCCGCGTCATCCCGGCCCATCTCGTAGTTGCGCACGATCGACGGCTCGACACCGCCGTCCACGAGCAGTCGCAGCAGGCGAATCGCGATGTTCATCACGATCTTCACGTGCACCGGGCCGTGGTCCGTCATGCCCAGCCGCTCGATCGCGTTCACGTTCGCCGCCAGCCACAGCCCGTACAGCTCATCGTCCGCGTTCGCGGCCGCGACCAGCGCACGCAGCTTGTCGTTGTGCCGCTCGGGCACGCTCATCTGGATCCGCCGCTCGAACCGCTCCGGAATGCTGCGCCGGTAGTCGTGCGGTTCCTCGTCGTGCAGGTGCTCCGCCATGACCATCTCCTCCGTCATCCCTCGTCATCCGCCAGGGTTCCTGTCCTGCACCATACGCACCAAAAGGAAAGGCGCCACGGTTTCCCGTGGCGCCCTCCCAGACCGACTGCTGTGTGCAATCAGGCCGTTGCTGCGGCTGCAGGTGCAGCAGCCTTCTTCGCGGTACGCTTCCGGCCAGTCGCCTTGCGTGCACCCTTGCGGGCCGTCTTGCGTGCGCCCTTGCGAGC
>CAYLME010000149.1:0-8368 GCA_964384585.1 uncultured Gemmatimonadaceae bacterium
GCTGGATACGATCCTCGACATCGTCTGCAGCATGGCAGGCATCGAGGCGCTCGGCTACGAGACGTTCTACACGCGCCCAGTCGCGGTTGGCTCCGGCTGGGTTGACATCGCACACGGACGCTTCCCGGTGCCTGCACCCGCCACGCTCAAGATACTGGAAGGCGTGCCCGTCACGGGCCTGGGTATCGAAGGTGAGTGCACGACACCAACCGGCGCGGCGATCATCGCGACGCTGACGCAAGGCCGCCAGCCGCCCGCGGAACTGACACCGCGGCGCACGGGTTTCGGTGCCGGTACGCGCGATCCGGAGACGCATCCCAACTGCGTGCGCCTGATCGCCTGCTCACCGGCCGCACTGCCGGCGGACCGTCTCGTGCTGCTGCAGGCCGACGTCGACGACCTCGCACCGGAGTACGCAGCGCCTGCGCAGGACGAGATCCTCGGCGCGGGTGCGCGCGACGTCGTGTTCCTGCCGCTCGCCATGAAGAAGGGGCGTCCCGGCCTGCGGCTCGAAGCGCTGACGGACGAGGCATCGCTCGACGCCGTGATTGCTGCCGTGTTCCGTGCCACACCAACGATCGGCATACGCCACTGGACGGTGGAACGGCCGGCGCTCGAGCGCGAGACCGTGCGCGTGAACTGGCGTGGTCATGCGATCCGCTGCAAGCGGGTGGTACTGCCGGATGGCAGCCGCCGCGCGAAGCCCGAGTACGACGACGTCGTCAGGGCAGCCGCCGCGGAGGGCCTACCCGCGTGGCAGGTACGCCTCGAGGTGGAAGCGGCGGCCCGGGCGTAGGCCGGGAACCCTTCTTGCACTTCCTCCGTGCGTACACTTGCCACGGAGACATCATGGCTACCAGCGAGAACGACGCGACGCGGCGCTGTCCGAACTGCGAACAGCAGATCGACGCAGACAGCGAATCCTGCCCGGCCTGCGGCACGCTCTTCATCGACGCGACATGCGATGAACACCCGGAGCGCGCCGCGATCGGCGCATGCATCATCTGCGGCCGGCGCGTCTGCGAGGACAGCGGCAACAACGAGCGTGGCTACTGCGTGTGTTCTGAGCACAGCGACGTCCCGGTCTTCCAGGGATGGGCGCAGGTCTACCACACACCGGAGGAGCTGGAGGCACAGCTCATCCGTGACAACCTCCAGGCCGAGGGAATCGACGCCGAGGTGCTGTCGCAGAAGGATCGAACCCTGACGTTCGATCTGGGCGATTTCGCGCAGATCCGGGTCCTCGTCCCCTCGTTCTCCTGGCTGGACGCACGCAAGGTCCTGCAGGGCCACATGGACCGGCAGGGCGAGGTCGCGTTCGCATGTCCTGCCTGTGGAGCGGGCTATGAGAGCGGGGACGTGGTCTGCCGCTCCTGCGGCACCGAGCTGCCGCGCGCGATGGCTTGAGGCAGCCTCTCCGTTGCACTACCTTAAATAGCTGTCGTTACGACGGATCGGGGCAGTCCATGAAGGGCTGCCCCGAGTCGCAGGGGGACCCATGGTGCGCATCGCCGAAATCGTGGCCGGCACGATCGCCGACGAGCTCGAGCTCGAGATCGGCAGTCGAGTCGTGCGCATCAACGGCACCGCGGTCCGCGATACGATCGACTACCGCTTCCTCGAGTCGGAGGGCTACCTCGAACTCGAGGTCGCGACCGGCTGTGGCGAGCGGATCCTCTACGAGATCGACAAGGACGAGGGCGAGCCGCTCGGCATCATACCCGCCGCCGACAGCGTGCGTCAGTGTGCCAACAAGTGCGTCTTCTGCTTCGTTGACGGCAACCCGGACGGTGCACGCAAGTCGCTGCACCTGAAGGACGACGACTTCCGTCTGTCGTTCACCTATGGCAGTTATGTCACGCTCACGAACCTCGGACCCAGGGGTTTCGAGCGCCTGATCGAGCAGCGGCTCTCACCGCTCTACGTCAGTGTGCACGCGACCGAGCCGGAGGTGCGCGAGCGGTTGCTCGGCGTTCCGCGCGGCGGCGAGATCATCGAGCAGCTGACGGAGCTGACGAACGCAGGCATCGAGGTGCACACGCAGATCGTGCTCTGTCCGGGCTGGAACGATGGCGAGCACCTGCAGCGCACGATCGACGACCTGTACGCGCTGGGCGAGCGCGTGCTGTCGCTGTCCGTCGTACCCGTCGGCCTCACGAAGTACAACCTGAACCGTCCCGTCCGTCTGCTGACCGCCGACGAAGCCGCACGTGCGATCGACCAGGTCGACGCTGCGCGCTCGCGTGCTATGAAGGAGCGCGGCACCGGCTGGGCATACATCGGCGACGAGATGTTCTTCATCGCAGGCCGCCCGATTCCCGATGCATCGTTCTACGACGACTGGCCGCTCACGGAGAACGGTGTCGGTGCCGTGCGCCGGCTCATGGATGACGCCGTGAACGGGACCGCATCACTGGCGCCGATGCCGGGGCGTCGCATTGCGATCGTCACCGGGCTGCGCATGGCGCCTGTGATCGAGAAGATCATGGCGCCGGTGGCGGCCCACACGGGTGCACATTTCGAAGTGATCGGGGTCGAGAACCGCATGTTCGGTACGACGACGACGACGGCGGGGCTGCTGCCCGGCGCCGACATCCGTGACGCGGTGCTCGCTGCCGGCACGTTCGATGGTGTGCTGCTGCCCGCAGAAGCGTTGAACGACGATCTGGTGTTCGTGGACAACGTCGCGTTCGACGATGTGGTTGCAGCATTCTCGCCCGCCCGCGTGGTCGCTGGTCACGAGCTGGCCGAAACAGTGTCGCGCCTGTGAGGCAGGGACTCCCCGCGGTCGCGGTCGTCGGCCGCCCGAACGTCGGCAAGTCCACGTTCTTCAACCGCGTACTCGGTGAGCGCCGTGCGATCGTCGAGGACGAGCCGGGCGTCACGCGCGACCGCAACTTCGGCCGCGCGCAATGGGCGGGCCGTCACTTCTTCCTGATCGATACGGGCGGCCTCGAGCCGGAGAGCGACGAGCCGATGCAGGCCGCGATCCGCCGCCAGGTGGAAGCGGCGATCGCCGAGGCCGACGTGATCGTGCTGCTGGTGGACGGCAAGACCGGGCCGCATCCGGTCGATCACCAGATCGCCGAGATGCTGCGCAAGGTGCAGCTGCCTGTGCTCCTCGTCGTCAACAAGATGGACCGCATGCCCGAGGATCTGGGCCATCACGAGTTCTGGGAGCTCGGTCTCGGCGAGCCGATGCCGGTCAGTTCGCTGGTCGGCAAGGGCTCGGGCGATCTGCTCGACCGCGTCGTCGAGATGCTGCCACCGGCGGAGGAAGCCGACGAGGACGACGAGACGCTGTACGTCGCGGTGATCGGCAAGCCGAACGTCGGCAAGTCGAGCTTCGTGAATCGGCTGATCGGCGAGGAGCGGATGGTGGTGAGCGAGGTCGCGGGTACGACGCGCGACAGCATCGACACGCCGATTCGCTACCACGGCCGCGACATCGTGCTCGTCGATACGGCCGGGCTGCGCCGCCAGGCGCGGATCGACCGCGGCATAGAGTACTTCAGCGCACTGCGCACGGAACGCGCGGTCGAGCGCTCGGACGTCTGCCTGCTGCTGATGGACGCGACGGAGCCGACGCACGTGCAGGACCTGAAGGTCGCCGAGAAGGCGTGGCGCGCGGGCTGCGGCCTGATCATCGTCGCCAACAAGTGGGACCTGGTCCCGAAGGAGACGATGACGTCGGTCGAGTGGGCGCGCGCGCTACGCAAACGCGCACCACAGCTCGGCAACGTGCCGATCATCTTCACGTCGGCGCTCACGGGCCAGCGTGTGCAGAAGGTGCTCGACCTGGTGCTGCAGGTCGCGGCCGAGCGCGCCCGCCGCATCCCGACACATGACGTGGTCGAGCTCGTGCGGCAACTGGCGCAGCGGCAACCACCCCCGCATTATCGGGGCATGCCGGTAAAGGTGATGTTCGCCACGCAGGTCTCCGCGAAGCCGCCCACCTTCGTGCTGTTCGTGAATCATCCGAAAGCACTGACGCCCGCGTGGCTGCGCTTCGTGATGCGCGGTATCCGCGAGGCCTGGGGATTCATCGGCACGCCCGTGAAGCTGCGCGTGCGCGGTCGTCGCGAGACCCGCGAATGATTCCCTGGCTGTTCCTGCTCGCGAGCTACCTGGTCGGTGCGACGCCCACCAGCTACATCGTCGCGCGCCGCTTTCATGGCATCGACCTGCGCGAGCACGGCAGCGGCAACCTCGGTGCGACGAACGCCTTCCGCGTGCTCGGCTGGAAGGCCGCAACGCCGATCTTCATCGTTGACATCTTCAAGGGATGGCTGCCGGCCGCGCTCTTCCCGCTCTGGGATGGCGTGGGTGGCTGGGGCTGGCCGCTCGCGTACGGCGCGATGGCCGTCGTCGGTCACGTCTTCTCGGTCTATGTCGGCTTCCGCGGCGGCAAGGGCGTCGCCACAGGCGCAGGTGTCTTCCTCGCGCTCGCGCCCATTGCCGTCCTCGCCGGCTTCGCCGTCTGGCTGCTGCTCGTGTTCACGACCGGATACGTGTCCGTCGCGTCGATCGCCGCTGCCGTCACCCTGCCGGTGGTCGTGGTGATTGCGCAGGGCGCCGGGCCGGTCTTCTTCCTGTCGCTCGCCCTCGCGACGTTCGTGATCTACGCGCACCGCGCCAACGTGCGCCGGCTGATGCGCGGCGAGGAACACCGATTCCGGAGAAAGGCGCGCGCCGATGCCTGAACGGATTGCCGTCGTCGGTGCAGGCAGCTGGGGTACCGCCCTGGCCGATCTGCTCGCACGCAAGGAGTACGACGTCGTGCTGTGGTCGTACGAACCCGATGTCGCCGACGCGATCGGGGCAAGGCACGAGAACCCGAAGTACCTGCAGGGCGTGCGCCTCGCGGATTCGCTCCAGGCGACGTCGTCGCTCGCCGACGCCCTGCGCGGCGCCGGCGTCGTCGTGTCCGTCAGTCCCGCACAGCACGTGCGCGCAATCATGGCGGATGCCGCGCAGCATCTGCGCGACGACGCGCTCATCGTGAGTGCGTCGAAGGGCATCGAACAGGACCGGCTGTGTACCATGGCGCAGGTGCTCGCGCAGGTCCTGCCGCGCGGTACGGCGACCGCGTACCTGTCCGGACCCAGCTTTGCCCTCGAAGTCGCGCAGCAGATGCCGACGGCCGTGACCATCGCGAGTCACGACGAGGACGTGGCACTGCGCGCCCAGGACCTCTTCCAGACGCCGTACTTCCGGCCGTACACCAGCCAGGACGTGGTCGGCGTCGAGCTGGGCGGCGCCCTGAAGAACGTGGTTGCCGTCGCGTCCGGAATGGTCACCGGCCTCGGCTTCGGCCACAATACGACGGCGGCGCTGATCACCCGCGGGCTCGCGGAAATCACGCGCCTCGCCATCGAGCTCGGCGCCAACCCGCACACGCTGAGCGGACTTGCCGGGATGGGTGACCTCATCCTGACGTGCACCGGCGGACTCAGCCGCAACCGGCACGTCGGCATGGAGATCGGCAAGGGTCGCACGCTCGACGAAGTTCTCAGCGAGATGACCATGGTGGCTGAAGGCGTTGCAACCACCCGCGCAACCCACGCGCTCGCACAGCGCACGCGCGTCGAGATGCCGATCGCATCCGCTGTGTACCAGGTACTGTTCGAAAACCGGCCGCCTGCCGACGCGGTCGAGACACTGATGCTGCGCGACCCCAAGCCGGAGCTTTGGCGATGAACGACGCGGACGTGCTGTTTCCCTGGGAGAAGCATGGCGGGCACGCCGACCACCACGAGCGCGATCCGGACACGGCGGACACCGCACAGGCAGGTCCGACAACGCCGGACACAGCGGACACGCGGCCTGCGGCGGGCGCCGACGACGTGCACGAGGAGCAGGCGGCCACAGATGCGGCCCGGACCGTCGAGCAGTCGGCCGAAGCCGCGCCTGCGGATACGGTGAACGCCGGCGCGGCCGCGGAAACGCCGCATGTAAGCGCAGCAGACGCGGAGGCCGGTGCAGGTGAGACCCAGGCGCCTGCGGATGAAAGCGACGGCGTGGCGTCCGGCGAAGGCGTGACGTCCGGCGACGACGCCCCGGAGGACGAGGCGCGTTTCGCGGTGCTCGACACCGAGTACGCGCGGCAGGCCGCGGAGCGAGCCAGTTCGGCTCTGCGCGAGAAGCCGGTTGCGCAGAAGGAGTACTACTCGATCAGCGAAGTGTGTGACCTGGTGGGGCTGAAGCCGCATGTACTGCGGTACTGGGAGACGCAGTTCCAGGTGCTGAATCCGTCCAAGAACCGGTCCGGCAACCGCGTCTATCAGCGCAAGGAGATCCGGCTGATCACGCTTGTCCGACACCTGCTGTACGAGGAGAAGTACACGGTCGAGGGCGCCAAGGCGAAGCTCGACCAGCTGCGGCGGAGCGGTGATCTGGCCGCTGCGGCCGGCCCCGTCATGGACCGCGTCATGATCGACCAGCTGAGGGCGGAGCTGAGCGAGCTGACCACGCTGCTGACGCCGCCTGCCCGGACGTAGATGCGCATTCTGGTCACGAACGACGACGGCTACCTTGCGACCGGCATCCGCGTGCTCGCCGATGCCGTGCGCGCGCTCGGTGACGTGGACGTCGTCGCGCCGGACCGCGAACAGAGCGCGACGAGTCACTCGCTCACGATGCACTACCCGTTGCGCGTGCGGCATCCGGAGCAGAACCTCGCCGTCGTGGACGGCACACCAACGGACTGCGTGATGCTCGCCATTGGTGAACTGCTCAAGGACCGGCGACCGGACATCGTGGTGTCCGGCATCAACCACGGCGCGAACCTGGGCGACGACGTGCTGTACTCCGGCACGGTTGCGGCCGCCATGGAAGCGACGATCCTCGGGATACCTTCGATCGCGGTCTCGCACGCGAGCCGTGAGCACGAAGACATGGCGCGCTGGCGCGAGCCGCTGACGATGCTCATCGGACGCGTGATCGAGCGTGGCGCGTTTCCCGCAGACACGGTGCTGAACATCAACCTGCCGGGTGTCGATCCCGACGAGGTGAAGGGCGTGCGCGTCACGACGCTCGCGCGACGTGCATACATCGGCTCACTCACCCGCGCACTCGATCCGAACGGCCGCGAGTACTACTGGATCGGTGGCGGTGAGAGCAAGTGGTGGGGACGCGGCGACCTGGGCACCGATTACGACGCCGTACGTGGCGGCTACATCTCGATCACACCATTGCACCTCGACCTGACGAACTACGATCTGTTGAAGGAGATCGGCGAATGGGAGCTGACTCTCTGAGCGACCGCCGCTGGGAGCGGTTGCGGCGTTCGCTGATCGAGCAGATCCGTGAGCGCGGGATCGAGGACCTCGAGGTGCTGCAGGTTTTCGACCGCGTGCCGCGCCACCCGTTCCTGCCCGAATCCGTGCACAACCGCGCGTACGATGACGTGCCGCTGCCCATCGGTTTCGGCCAGACGGCATCGCAGCCGTCGCTGCAGGCGCTTTACCTGGAAACGCTGAAGCTGCAGCCGAAGGACAAGGTACTCGAGATCGGGACGGGCTCGGGATACCAGACCGCTCTGCTCGCGCACCTGGTGGAACACGTGTACTCCATCGAGCGGATCCGCGAGCTGTCGGTCCGCGCGCGCGCCGCGCTCGATGCACTCCGCATCTCGAATGTCGCACTGCTGGTGGGCGACGGGACCATCGGCTGGGCGCGCTACGCGCCCTACGATGCAATTCTCGTGGCTGCGGCCGCACCCTCGGTGCCCGCCGCCCTCGTTGACCAGCTCGCGCCCGGCGGGCGCATGCTGATCCCGCTCGGTGACCGCACCGAGCAGCAATTGACCCTTGTCCGCAAGCGCGAGGATGGCGCGATCGAGCAGGAGGAAATCACCGCCTGCACGTTCGTGCCGCTGCTCGGTCGCTTTGGGTGGCCTGCCTGATGGAATGGATTCTCTGGCTCGTCGATTTCATCCTCAACATCGACGTCCACCTCGAAGAAATCATCCGCGCATACGGCGGATGGACGTACATGATCCTGTTCATGATCATCTTCGCCGAGACGGGATTCGTCGTGACGCCGTTCCTGCCGGGTGACTCGCTGCTGTTCGCTGCGGGCGCATTCTCGGCACGCGGCGCACTCGATCCCTTCACGCTCTCCGTGCTGCTGATTATTGCAGCGATCGTCGGCGACACGGTGAACTACTGGATCGGCAACGCACTCGCGCCCAGGCTCGCGCAAGGCCGCATCCGGTTCATCAAGGAGAGTCATCTCAGGAAAACCCAGGAGTTCTACGAGAAGCACGGGGGCAAGACCATCATCATTGCCCGCTTCGTGCCGATCGTGCGGACTTTCGCTCCGTTCGTCGCCGGCGTGGGTGCCATGCACTACCCGCGCTTCCTGG
>CAYLME010000150.1:0-8355 GCA_964384585.1 uncultured Gemmatimonadaceae bacterium
AGCTCCCCGAGCAGTTGGCGCAGCGGGTGCGCAGCGTCCACCTCGTCGTCGCGGAACGTCAGCACGAGCAGCCCCTGCGTCCGACGGATCCGCCGCGCGACAAACTTGAGCAGATCCAGCGTCGCCTCGTCCGCCCAGTGCACGTCCTCGAAGACGGTCAGCGTGACCGCACCGGGGCGCGCGATCTCGTCCAGAAACGCGGCGAACAGCAGCTCGCGATCCATGCCGCTGCGGATCAGCTCCCGCAGGGGGCCCTCCGCCTGGTGCGCGATGTCGTGAAGCGGGCCGAGCGGCCGCGGCGTGAAGAGGGCGTCGCAGGCGCCCCAGAACACACGTGCACGAGCGTCGCCTTCCCGGAGGCGCGCGCCGAACGCCTCGACCAGCGTCGTCTTGCCCATGCCGGCTTCGCCGCTCACGAAGACGACGCACCCCTGGCCGGCGGCGGCATTCGCGCCGGCCTGCGCGAGGTCGGTCAGGAAGGAGTCACGCTCGAGGAGCATCGGGATCGCGGGGTGGTGAGGGGTGGAGTCCGTTCCCTGTCCGCGGGCGCCCCGTGGGCACGTCCCCCGAATATGCAGACGCCTGTCGTGCGCTCCAATGGTGGGCACCGCACGCCCCAATATGGGTAGTCCCGGCGCGCAGTTTGGGCAGCCCTGCCGACGCTGCGGCGGACCCTTCGGCAGCACCTTCTCCGGCACCAATCCCGTTAACGCGGTGCAGCAGCACCGCAGATCGCGGAGGAGAACCGATGGCCCGTACCCCAACGCCCCGCGGCCGGAGCCTCGTCCTGCTCGCCGCCGCAGCTGCCACACTTGCCGGCTGCGAGGATGGACTGTTCGGCCCGAAGATCCAGGAGCAGCGCACACTCGCCCAGCTTCGCGACGCGACGGCCCGCTACAAGGATCTCGATGCAGCCCTCGATGACGGCTTCGTCCTCCTGCACGAGTGCGAGGTGCGGCCCGGCGAGGGCGCGGTCGGAATCCTGTACGTGCACATGGACCGCTTCCTCGATGGCGAGCTCGACCCGAAGTCTCCCGACGGTCTGCTCTACGCGCCCGGGCCCGGCGGCCCCGAGCTGATCGGTGTCGAGGTCGCGCTGCCGGCGGCGATGTGGAGTGAGGCGGAGCCACCCGAGTTCCTCGGCAATCCGCTCCAGCTCGAGGAGGAGTTCGACGCCTGGGGCCTGCACATCTGGCTCTGGCGGGACAACCCGGACGGCATGTACGCGCAGGCGCATCCCGGCGTGTCGTGTGAGGCGGAGGAATGAAGCGGGCGGAACTGACGCGTCGCGCATGGCTCCTGGTGCTGGGCCTCGTCGTCACCGGCTGTGTCGACGGCCCCGGCATCACGGAGCCCCACGACGAGCTCGACGCGGAGCTGCGCGCGTACCTCTCGGAGCTCGGCTTCACCGGTCGCATCGAGAGCACACTCGAGCGCAGGCTCGGCCGTCGCGTCGACCGCAGGCTGGCCGATATCGGCCGCATTCTGTGGTTCGACCCGATCCAGGGGCTGAACGACGACAACACGTGCGGCGGGTGCCACTCGCCCACCCATGGTCTTGGTGACACGCAGCCGATCGCGATCGGTGTCGACAACAACGGCATCGTCGGGCCGGATCGGGCGGGCCCGCGCAATCAGCGGCGTTCGCCCATGGTCATCAACACCGCCTTCTATCCGACGCTGATGTGGAACTCGCGCTTCCACGCGCCATCGGGCGATCCATTCGACAATCACGCCGGCTTCGTCTTCCCCGAGCCCGAGGGCATGTCACTGTCGCACCTGCCTCACCTGCTCACCGCGCAGGCCTTCATTCCGCCGACCGAGCGGGTGGAAGCCGCCGGCTTCCATTTCGTCGGCGACAACGACGACATCCGCGGCGAGGTGGTGCGGCGACTGAACGAAAATGCGGAGTATCGCGAGCTCTTCGGCCAGGTGTTCCCCGAGGTGCGCAAGGGCGGTGAAATCGAGTTCGAGCATTTCGCACGCGCGATCGCCGAGTTCGAGTTCTCGCAAACCTACGCGGACGCGCCGATCGACCGGTACGCACGCGGGCATCGGAGCGCACTGAGCGAGCGTGAGAAGCAGGGCGCCGTCCTCTTCTTCGGCCGTGCTGGCTGCGTCGAGTGCCATGCCGTATCCGGCAACGCGAACGAGATGTTCAGCGACTTCGCGCAGCACGTCGCGGGCGTACCGCAGGTCATGCCTTCGAACACCAACATGACGTACGACGGTGCGGGTGCGAACGAGGACTTCGGCCTCGAGCAGGCGACCGGCGATGCGTCGCACCGGTACGCGTTCCGCACCTCACCGCTGCGCAATGTCGCACTTCAGCCCGCATTCATGCACAACGGCGCGTTCGTGCGCCTGGATGATGCGATACGGTACCACCTGGATGCAGTGGGCGGCAGCGCGCAGTACAGCACCCTCGACCTTCCACCGGACCTCCAGGGTCCCCTCGGCCCGATGGAGCCAGTGCTCCAGCGGCTGGATCCGCTGCTGCGCCAGCCCATCGAGCTGACAGTGGAGGAGTTCGAGGCGCTCGTGGCCTTTGTGCGTGATGGCCTGCTCGACCCGGATGCGCGGCCGGAGCGACTGCGCGATCTCGTGCCTGTGACACTGCCGGGCGGCAGGGCGGGACTGACCTTCCAGTTCTGAGGGAGTGGCACAAAGCGCGCACGGTCGCCACGTTCCGGGGTAGTACACCGGATCGACCATCGCCCGTGAGGACGCTTTGACTTCCAGGCCCCTTCGCCTCGTACTGGGTCGCGACGCGCTCACCGACGAAGACCGCGAGGCGACCTACTACCTGCGCGTCACGCTCATCGTCGCGGTCGCACTCGCAGTCGGCGCGGTGCTCCAGTGGCAGTACGACGTCGCGATCGCATGGTTCGCGTACGGTGTCGCATACCTGGTCGGCGGCTGGCGCATCGCCATCGACAGCTGGGAGGAGCTGAAGAAGAAGCGGCTCTCGATCGACTTCCTGATGGGCGCCGCGGCGGCTGGCGCGGCCCTGGTCGGCAGTCCGCTCGAGGGCGTGGTGCTGATCTTCCTGTTCTCACTGTCGAAGGCGCTCGAGGCGTACGCCATGGGGCGTACGCGCCACGCGATCGCATTGCTGATGGACCTCACGCCCGAGGTCGCCACGCTCGCCGACGACGAAGGCCGCGACGCGGGTCGGGTCCGCGTCGAGGATCTCGTGCCCGGTCAGCGCATTCTGGTCAGGCCCGGGGAGCGGATCGCGGCGGACGGCCGCGTGCATTCGGGTCGTACGGAGGTCGACCAGGCCGCGATCACGGGCGAATCGATGCCCGTGCGCAAGACGCAGGGCGACGAGATTTACGCCGGCACCGTAAACGGGGGTGGCGCACTCGTCGTCGAGGTCTCGAAACCCGCGGGCGAGACGATGCTCGCGCGCATCGTGCGACTCGTCGAGGAAGCGCGCGAGGAGCGCGCACCCGCACAGCATTTCATCGATCGCTTCGCGCATCCGTACACGCTCGCCGTCGTCGCGGGCACCGCTATCGCTGCGATCGCTCCGCCACTCGTCTTCGAGGTCCCGTGGAGGGATGCGTTCTATCGCGCCATGACGCTGCTCGTGGTCGCGAGCCCGTGCGCTCTCGTGATCTCGACGCCGTCCGCCATCCTGTCGGGTATCGCCAACGGCGCGCGTCACGGCATCCTCTTCAAGGGTGGCGCATACCTCGACGTGGCCGGCACGATCGACACGATCGCATTCGACAAGACCGGCACACTCACACTCGGCAAGCCGGTCCTCACCGACATCGTGAGCCGCGCCGACACCAACAGCCGCGACCCGCTCCACACGCTCGACGAAAACGACCTGCTGCGACTCGCGGCGGCCGTCGAGCAGACGTCCGAGCATCATCTCGGAAAAGCGGTCGTCGCAGCCGCGGTGGAACGCGGACTCGACGTGCCGCTCGCGGATGACTTCGCGTCGTATCCGGGTGAGGGCGTGATCGCCAGTGTCGAAGGGACGAGCGTCTGGATCGGGAATGCGACGATGGCAGGGCGACAGCACGCCGCCGCGACGCCGGTACTGCGCGGCTGGACCGCGGAGCATACGTCGCTCGGCCGTTCCGTCGTGTACATCGGCGTCGATGACGCGGTCGAGGGCGCGATGTCATTCGGTGACGAGCTGAAGCCGACCGCCGCGGCCGCTGTCCGGCACCTCAAATACGAAGGCATCCGCTGGATCACGGTGCTGTCGGGTGATCACCCGGACGCAGTGCGTGCAATGGCCGCAGAGATCGGTGCCGACGAGGTACGCGCGGGGCTGCTGCCGCACGAGAAGGTGGAGGCCGTGCGCGTGCTGCGCGCGAGCTCGATCGGCGTCGCCATGGTCGGTGACGGCGTGAACGACGCCCCGGCAATGGCTGCGGCAACGCTCGGTGTCGCGATGGGCGCGGTCGGTACCGACGTCGCGATCGAGACGGCCGACGTCGTGCTGATGAGCGACGACATCGAGAAGGTCGACTACGTGATCCATCTCGGGAAGCGTACCCGACGTGTCGTGCGGCAGAACGTGTACTTCAGTATCGGGTGGATGGGGCTGCTGGTCATCGTCGCACTCACGGTTGGCATCCCGCTGCCGCTGGCCGTCGTCGGCCATGAAGGCAGCACGCTGCTGGTGGCGGCGAACGGACTGCGGCTGCTGCGCGGGAAGCCGCATCCGCCGGTGGTGCCGCCGGGAGCACGAACGCCGCGCCGGACGCTGACGAGGCCGCCGGTGCCGACGCGCTGAGGCGCCGACTCCCGCGCCTAGCCCTCACATCCTCTCGAACCAGACCCGCGTGGTCCGCACGATCGAGATGCTGAACCCTGTGATCGCGCCTTCCGCGTCCCGCTTGAACTCGAAGTGCAGCGGGATCTCGATGCCGGTGAACGCATCGTCGCCGACGGCGCGCAGCTGCACGTCGCCATTGATGCGATGCGTCGCGAACAGGGTGTCGTTGCGCAGCTCGAGCGTGTAGATGGTGCCGACTTCCTCGCTGAAATAGCGACCGGTATACGCGCGCAACTCGCCTGACACGGGGCCGGCGATCACGCGGTGCAGCGGGAACACCCGGTCGCTGAACCATATGGTCGCACTCGGCGCACCGGCCTCGGGCGCAGTGTAGAACATGAGCCGGTCGGCAGAGCGTACATCACCGACGGCGAAGAGTGTGTCCGACAGTGCGATCAGCGGGAACGTCTGACCTTGGACGCTGCCCGTCAGGCCTTCGGCCGCACGCGCGACCGTGAACGGCGGGCCGCCCTCGATCTGGTACTCGCCTGCGTAGCGGTCGAGCAGTGCGGCGCTGAGCGTGTGTGGCGCCGCCGCCCCTTCCGCGGCGGGGCCCGCCTGTGTCGCGGCAACGGCCTGCGTCATGTGCTCGGCGAAGAATACACGCGCGACGCGGTTCGCCATGCCCGGACCCAGCGCAGCGTAGTTGCTCATGAAGATCACGCCCGCGTCGATCTCGGGGAACCAGCTCAGTGCCGCGCGATAGCCGGCATGCGAGCCCGTGTGATGAATCCGCGCGAGGCCGTTCAGCTCATCGACGTTGATGCCGAGCGCATAGTTCGTCGTGTCGCCGGACGTCAGCACGAACCGTTCGCGCATGCGCTGCTGCACCGCCAGGCCGCCGAGCGCGCCGGTATCGAAGTTGTCCAGCCACTTCGCAAGATCGGTGACCGTCGTGTACACGTCCGCGGCGCCGTGATAGGCGCGATTGCTGAACGCCGTACGATAGCCACCGCCCGCCAGGTCGCTGTACGAATCCGCGGCGCCCGGGATGACCTGTTCGATCTCCTCTTCGACGAGCGTGTCGTACATGCCGAGCGGCTCGAACACGTTCGCCCGCATCCACTGCGGGAACGATTCGCCCGTCACACGCTCGACGACGATCGCCAGGATCACGTACGCGCTGCTGTTGTACTGCCAGTTCGAGCCGGGTGCGAACTCGAGCTCGCTCTGCCGCTGCACCACGCGGATCGCGTCGTCGCGCGGAAAGACGGCGTCGTCGGGGCCGTAGCCCGCCAGGCCGCCGATGCCGTAGGTCTCGCGGTAGCCGCTCGTGTGCGTGAGCAGGTGGCGGAGCGTGACTTCCTGATCGAACGCGGGCAGCTCGGGAATGTGGCGCGTCACCGGATCGTCGATCGACAGCGCGCCACGACTCTCCAGCAGCCCGATCGCGAAGGCGGTGAACTGCTTGGCCACGCTGCCGAGGTTGAAGCGCGTGGCCGGCGTGATCGGCAGGCCATGCGTCAGGTTCGCCATGCCGTATCCCTTCACGAATACGACGTCGCCGTCCACGACCACGCCCACGATGCCGCCGGGCGAGTCGGTTCGGTCGTACGCGGCCATGAGGGAGTCGATCGTGGCTTCATGCGGCTGAGGCGCGGGGACTGACTGCAGGGGCTGCCGGGATGTTACGGCGTCGCCGGGGCTGGCCGGTGTCCCGGGCGCAGCGGTCGCGCAGGCAGCGGCCAGGAGCAGCGCGAGCGCAGCCGCAGTACGGATGAGGCTTCGTTGCATGATCGTCGTCACGGTCGATGGTGCATGGGCGTCGTGCGAATGTAAGGATGCACGACGCGGCGGCGGACCGGAAGGTTTCACTGACTGGCATACGATCGCAGCGGGGTGCAGCAAACGCAACGAACGGGCGCGCCGGCGCACAGTCGGTTAGGTTCATTCAGGCGACGTCGGCACGTGCGACATCGTCGCGGCGCGGCGCACTGCGCCTTCAATCGTTCACGACACCATCGACCAGGAATGCAGAAGCTCACCGACGACCTGTTCAACGCGGCGCGGCCGCTCTGGGACGCACAGCTCCAGCATCCGTTCGTCCGCGGCATCGCGGACGGCACGCTCGATCCGGAAACGTTCAAGAACTGGGTGCGGCAGGATTACCTGTATCTCAAGGAATACTCCCGCATGTTCGCCTGGGGCGCAGCCAGGTCCGACCGCCTCGCCGCGATGCAGTGGTACGCGAAGATCCTGGACCTCACGCTGAACCTCGAGATGGGTCTGCACCGCACGTACGCCGAGCGCTTCAACATCACGCTGGAGGAGCTGGAAGGCGAGGCGATCTGGCCCACGACACGGGCCTACACGGACTTCCTGGTGCGTACGGCAGCCGACGGCGACATGGCCGACCTCGTCGCGGCACTGCTGCCGTGTGCGTGGGGCTACGCGTACGTCGCCGAGCACATGGCGAAGCTCGGCACACCGGAGGATGCGCGCTACGCCGACTGGATCGCGATGTATGTCTCCGAAGAGTTCGTCGCCGCACGCGACTGGCTGATCGACGAGATGGACCGGCTCGGTGAGGGCGTGTCATCGGAGAAGCGGCAGCGACTGATCGACATCTTCGTGCTCTCGTCCCGCTACGAGTGGATGTTCTGGGAGATGTGCTGGACGGGCGAGACGTGGGCGCCGCGGTCGATCGATGGCGTCGAGGTACCGGCGCGGTGAGCGTCGTGGCCCGGCTGTCGCGCGTGCAGCGGCCGGGCTTTCACGACGTCACGGGGCTGTCCGTGCCCAGTGTCCAGGACGGCGGGTCGCTCGCCGGAAACGACTCGTCGAGTGTCTCGTCGATCGGGTCCGGGTATTCGGTATTCACGACCGCGCCATGACCGATGGCGCCGGTGTCCGCTGGTTCGATCCGCGAAACGACGGTCTTCGATCGTGTTTCCGCAGTCTCGCGTCCTGTCTCGACGGCCGTGCGATCGATGCGGCCGCGGGATTCCTTGCCCTGTGTCATGTCGGTAGCCGTTCTCGCTGAGTGGTGCATCACGTCGGAGTTCCGACTGCAACACGATACTGCGAGATCCGGTCCACGCCGCAATGCCTGCTGCTCGGGACACGCTGCCAGGGCGTGCCCCGAGCAGGCTCAGGCAGTGGCATGAATCGATCCGCCCGTTGCCCCCCGACAACCCGCCACGCATGTTCGCCTGACCTGATCCGTGGCGGATTATCGGTCGTAGGCACCGCTAAGACGCCAACCATCCCGCGGCGACGGAGACGATCGCCGTCCTGACGGTTCCCAGCACCGACGAGCCGCCACGCATCGTCTGGCGATGTCATGCCTGTCGGGCTATCGGGTTATCGGGTTATCGGGTTATCGGGTGTGACGGCAGCTTCGGGCACAGAATGAACGCTATCACCTTCGTCCACATCGAGAATCTCGCGTACGGACCGGTCGCCGACCCCGTACTCGTCCACGACGACGATGCAATCGTTGCGGTCGAGGCAGCAGGCATCTGCGGCTCCGACCTGCATCCCTATCTCGGCCGTGAGCGCGGTCTCGACACCGGCACGGTCATGGGCCACGAGTTCGTCGGCCGCGTGGC
>CAYLME010000151.1:0-8240 GCA_964384585.1 uncultured Gemmatimonadaceae bacterium
CGACGACCAGGTGACCGACGCACCGGCGATCGTCTGCCCGCCCCCATCGCGCACCACTGCTCCGAGCGGGGTGGGCGCACCGATCGCGTCCAGCGTGGCACCGTCGGGAGAGATCTCGACCGACGCCGCGACCTGCTGCACGGTGACACTCACCGTGTCGGCGGCGCCGCCGGCGACCGCCACGATCGAAGCGCTGCCATTGGTCTGCGCCGTCACCACTCCGCTCGCGTTCACACTCGCGACCGCCGCGTTCAGTGATGACCATGCCACAGCAGCACCAGCTATCGTCTGCCCGTTGGCGTCCGTTACCGCAGCGGACAGCGGCTCTGTCGCACCCACGGCGTCCAGTGAAACGCTCGCTGGCGAGATGACGACCGACGCAGGCACCTGTGCAACCGTGATATCGGCCGTATCGCTGAGCGCAGCACTCGTGCCGATCACGCGTGTCGCACCGGGCGCGAGCGCAACGACACGTCCCTGGGTATCAACCGAAGCGATGGAACTGTTCAGCACGCTCCACGTCACCGGCTGGCCGGTCACCGTGTCGCCCTGCGGTGTGGTCAGAGTCAGCGAGAACTGCACGGTGTCGAGAAGTGCCGTGAAGCTGGCGGACGCAGGTGCGATCGTCGCGTTCGAGGGCGGCGGCAGCGTGACCACGGCGCGTACCGAGTCGCGCAGCACACCGGCGATCGCAAGGATGCTCGCCGTGCCAGCGCCGGTCGCCTCGACCAGGCCCGCCGCGACCGTCGCCACCTGCTCGTCGGACGACACCCACGTGATGGGCTGAGCGGGCGCGGCGTTACCGAACGCATCCGTGAACGATGTCGTCAGCTGTGCGGTGTCGCCCACCTGCAGGTCGAGCTGCTCATCGCCGCCGATCGCGAGAACGGCCGCATCCGCAGCAGTCACGACGAGTACCGCAGTGTCCGGCGCCATGCCGGCAGGCTGCACGGCACGCGCCTCGAACTCGTACTCACCTGCTTCGGTGGGAGCGGCTATCGCGAAGTTCGCGATTCCGTCATTGCCAGCAGCAACCGTGGACTCCTGTCCACCGGCATAAAGAGGCACCAGTCGCACCTGCACGCCGGCCACGCCGTCGTTGCGTGCGTCGGTGACGCGTACCTGCAGCGCTGCATTGCCCGAGCCCGCAGCAACGGTATCGGGCATGTTCACGAACGCGAGCGCGACCGGCCGCTGCGTAACCTGTAACTCCGTGGTATCCGCCGCACTCCCCGCCTGCGCAATGATGCGTGCGCTGCCGGGGGCAACTGCGCGGACCCAGCCGGATGCTGCCACGGTGGCAACGTCGGTGTCAGACGAGCCGAGGGTGACGTTCGGTGTCGTCTGGAATCCGCTCAGCGTCCAGGTGAGTCGAAGCGAGTCGCCTTCGATCAGCGTCGCACTGGCCGTGCTGAGCGTTATGCTCGTCTGTGTCGGGGGCGTGATGCGCTTGCCATCACCGCCGCACGCAGCGTACAGCAGAGCGATCACCGCCAGGAGCGGGTACCGGTGGAGTTGCCTCATCGCAGTCCGTGCTTTCCAGATATGGTCAATGCTATCGCGTGCCACCACACCCCCACGACACGTGCGTTACGCACGTGCGATGCGGCCGTGGCCGGTACACGCCGATTACGAGGTGCTTCACTGCCGGGAGAGAGAGAGGGCGGCAGACCGAAGGACCTGCTCAACTGTGCTGCGGCGACGAAGATACACCGCGCGGCGCTGCCGGGCCACCTTTTTATTGTCCCGGCCGCCTTGTCTGAAATGGGCGCGCTGACGGATGTTGCACCGTGCGACACCGCTTCTCGTCGTCGTGTGGAAAAACCTCACGGAGACACCACGGTCACCTGAGAGCGGCCGCAGGCTCAGCGCGATCAGTGGTTCGTCGGCCCGTCGTCCTCGTCGCGGGACTTCCTGCCCCACAGGCCGAGCAGGATCGCGGTCGCCAGGATCAGGATCGCCGTATTGATGAGGATGTTACGGCTCCACAGGATCCCGGCCAGGGCGAGCGCGGCACCGACACCGAACAGGGCCATGCGTTGCAGCAGCATCCGGTCGGGGGCGCGCCGCCTGCGATCGATGCGCAACACCAGGCTTACGACTTCCTGCGGGCGAGGAAATCGCGCACGCCCTGCCGGCAATCCTCGGTGCTGCGCGCGAGCACGTTGATCTCTGCGCCGCGTGCGATCGCCTCCTCGAACGACAGCCCGTCCATGCCGTAGAGCAGTCGTTTCGTCAGCCGGAGTGCCGACGCGGAGCGCGCGGTGAAGCCACGCAGGTATGCGTGTGTTTCCTCCTCGAAAGTCCCGCGCGGATAGACGTGATTGACGAGCCCGAGCGACTGCGCGTGCTGCGCCGTGACGCGCTCACCGCGTGCGACGAGCTCGAAGGCGCGCTTCTCGCCGAGTGAGCGTCGCAGCAGGGCCATCACCATGGCCGGCACGAAGCCGAGCTGGACCTCGGGATAGCCGAACACGGCATCCTCGCGCGCGAGGATGACATCGCACGCGGTGGCCAGCCCGGCGCCGCCTGCGATCGCGTTTCCCTGGACGAGGGCAACGATCGGCCGATGCGCGTGTCGCATGCGGATGAACAACTCGCCGAGCGCCGTCGCGTCGTCGAGGTTCTCGAGTACACCCGCGCCTTCGGCAATACGCTCGAGCTGTGCGAGGTCGGCGCCTGCACAGAAGTCGCTGCCGGCTCCCTGGATCGCGATGACCCGCACCGTGGCGTCACGCTCCGCTTCCTCAATCGCGGCGTGCAGTGCGGCGACCATGTCACCATCCAGCGCGTTGCGCTTCTCCGGGCGGTTCAGCGTGAGCCGTGCGATCCCGTCGGCGAACGTGACCGCGAGCCGATCACTCATCGTTCGCTCCGTGGCAGCAGCTCGGCGAGCTGGTCCGGCACCTCGATCTCCATGCGCAGCATCGCCGTCGAGAATGTCTTGCCCTGCGCGTCCGTCATGAGCGATACGGTGCCGCCGCCATCGAGTGCGCCGTGCAGCAGGAAGTTCAGCGCCTGCAGGTTCGGCAGCTCATAGCGCTCGACGCGGCCGTCGAACATCCCCTCGAAGTGCTGTGTCACGCGCTCCGTCGTCAGCGCGTTGCGGATGATATCCCAGTATTCGATGCGACGGGCGATCACGCCGATGTTCACCGTGTCGCCCTTGTCACCCGATCGGCCGTGCGCGAGATCGTAGAGTAGCACGCGTGCCATCGCTCAAGCCTCCATGACGTCGACGCGGAGACCCGGTTCGATCACCGAGCGGTCGATCAGCGCCGGCCAGTATGCGACGATCTCCTGTACGCGCGGGCGTCCGCCGGCGAACCCTGTCACGGTGGGTGGTCCGGTCAGGATGAGCGGTGCCAGCTCGCGCGAGAACATTTCAATGGACTCCCTGTCCTGCCCGCGCACCGCCACACGCAGCTCGACTTCGGGCAGGTCGGCAGGGGGCGGTCCGGCGAGCGGACCGTGGCATGCGTTCCAGCCGACGTACTCCACGCGCACGCTGTCGAACTTCGCACCCATGCGATCCAGCCGCTCTCGCAGGATGCGTGCGGCATACTCCGCCTTCTTCACGGGATCAGGCCACCCGTAAACCAGCGTGCCCGCCGCCTTCCACCCCGCGCTGTACGAGATCGACACCTTGAGCCGGTCCGTGCGCGGTCCGCCGCGCACGCCGTGCACACGCACGCGGTCGTTGCCCTCGTCGTGCAGCTCGATGGTCGTGAAATCCGCAACCACGTCCGGCGTGATGTATTCCGCGGGGTTGCCCATCTCGTAGAGGATCTGCTCGGCGACGACGGCGCGGCTCACGCGGCCGCCGGTACCGGTGTGCTTCGTGACGACGAACGTGCCGTCGTCGCAGGCCTCGATGATCGGGTAGCCGACGTCGCCCAGGTCGTCGATCTCCTCCCAAGCCACGATCGAGTTGCCGCCCGTCGCCTGGGCGCCGCACTCATTGATGTGACCTGCGACGACGCCCGCGGCGAGCCTGTCCCAGTCCGTGTCGCGCCAGCCGAACTCGTACATCATCGGCGCGTACGTCAGTGCGGTGTCGGTCGAGCGGCCGGTGATCACGATCTGCGCGTCGCGCTTCAGTGCCTCGATGATCGGCTCTGCGCCGATGTACGCGTTCGCGCTCTGGATGCGGCCCATCACGTCGTCGAGTGGTCGCCCGTCATCCATGTTGCGGAGCTCGTGGCCGGCACGAACGAGTTCCTCGAGCCGGTCCATGATGTCGTCACCGCTCACGACGCCGACCTTCACCCTGCCGGCGAATCCCTTCGCGCGCGCCTGCTCGAGCACGCCGTCGCGGCATGCGCCGGGATTGACGCCACCGGCATTCGCGATCACGCGAATGTTCTTCTCGACGATGTCCGGAAGGATCTCGCCCATGAGCGGCACGAAATCCCGTGCGTAGCCCTGCGACGCGTCGCGCATGCGCTGGCGCTGCATGATCGACATCGTGACTTCCGCCAGGTAGTCGAGCATCAGGTAGTCGATCGGCCCGCGCCGGACCTGTTCGACGGGCGCGGCCAGGCGATCACCCCAGAAGCCCTGGCCCGATGCAATACGAATCCTCTTCATATCCTGCCCAGCTCCCCCCACGGCCCGAGATGCGGGCCGTCATTGTGGAGTGCGGTGCGCAGCGCCAGCCCCACTACCGTACGCGTCTCCTCCGGTGCGATGACCGCATCGACGAAGCCGCGCGCGGCGGCGTAGCGCGCATCGAGCTGCTTCTCGTAGTCGGCGCGCACCGCGTCGATCTTCTTCTGCAGCGACTCGTCCGGCTTGCTGCGTGACTTCTTCAGTTCTTCCAGCTGCGGGCCGAAGAGCGCCATGACGGCGCTTTCGCCTTCCATTACGCCCATGCGGCCGGTCGGCCACGTGAAGATGAAATCGGGGTCGAAGCCCTGACCCGCCATCGCGTAGTAGCCCGCGCCGGAGGCATGATTGATCGTCAGCACGAGCTTCGGCACAACCGCGGTGGCCATCGCTTCGACGAAGTGCGCACCCGCGCGGATGATGCCCGAATGCTCGGCTTCCGCCCCGACCATGAAACCGCTCACGTCCTGCACGAACAGCAACGGCGTCCGGTGACGGTTCATCGTGTCGATGAAGTAGGCGACCTTCTCGGCGCTGTCGGCGTACACGATGCCGCCAAAGCGCGGCTGTCCGCCGGCAGGATCGCGGATCATGCCGCGCGCGTTCGCGATCACACCGACACGCACGCCGTCGATGCGGCCGGTGCCGCAGATCATCTCGGGCGCGCGGTCCGCCTGGAACTCGTCGAGCCCGTCCTCATCGAGCAGCGCGCCAAGCAGCGCGTGCGCGTCGTAGGGCTGGCGGTGATCGTCCGGCAGCAGCGTCGCGAGCGTGTCCGACGTCGCGCTGGCGACAGCACCGGCCGGAGCCGCGCCCGGGGGCGCATCGTACGGCAGCTCTTCGATCAGCTGACGGATGCGGTCGGTGCACGCGCGATCGTCGCTGACACGGTAGTGTGCCACGCCGGACAGTGCGGTGTGCGTCCACGCGCCGCCCAGCGTCTCACCGTCGACGGTCTGGCCGGTCGCGCCCTTCACCAGGTTCGGGCCGCCCAACCCCATGAAGCTGGTGCCCTCGACCATGAGGATGACATCCGAGAGCGCCGGCAGATATGCCCCACCCGCGATGCACGGACCCATGACCGCCGCGATCTGCGGAACGCGCAGGTAGCGGCGCATGATCGAGTTGTAGTAGAAGATCCGGCTCGCGCCGTACTGCCCAGGAAACACACCGCCCTGGTAGGGCAGGTTGACACCGGCGGAATCCACGAGGTAGACGATCGGAACGCGGCAGCGCATCGCGATCTCCTGCGCGCGCAGCATCTTCGTGATCGTCTCCGGCCACCATGAGCCGGCCTTGACGGTCGCGTCGTTCGCAACGACGACGACGGGTCGATCATGTACGGTGATGATACCGGTGACGACGCCCGCGGCGGGTGCCTGCCCGTCGTAGCTGTCGTGGGCGACGAGCAGTCCGATCTCGAGGAAGTGGGTGTCCGGGTCGCGCAGCAGCTCGATACGCTCGCGTGCTGTCAGCTTCCCCTGCGCGTGCTGCCGCTCGATCTTCTCCGCGCCGCCGCCCTCGCGCAGGCGTGCCTCCAGCGCGCGCAGCTCGTGGGTGAGCGACTCGAGCCGCCCGGCTCCGGCCGCCTGCACCCTTGTGCTCACGACGGTCCTGCGGCGCCCGCCTCCCGCCCGGAGAAATAGGCGCGCACGAAGTCGATCGGCGCAGTCGTCGGCGTGCCCGGCCCGAAGAGCTTGCCGACACCCTGTGCCTCCAGAGCCGCGATGTCTTCTTCGGGCATGATGCCGCCACCGATCACGAGCACGTGACCCATGCCTTCGGTGCGCAGCAACTCGAGCACACGCGGGAAGAGCGTCATGTGCGCACCGGACAGAATGGAGAGCGCGACGACGTCCACGTCCTCCTGCACGGCCGCATTCGCGATCATCTCGGGCGTCTGATGCAGGCCGGTATAGATCACCTCGAAGCCCGCATCGCGGAACGAGCTCGCGATCACCTTCGCGCCCCGATCGTGTCCATCGAGACCGGGCTTGGCGACGAGAACGCGGATCTTGCGATCAGTCATAACACCTGTCAGTGAAAACGGACTCTGGAACAAAGGTTAGGCCTGCGATGCAGCAGCCGCAACGGCGTACACGGCGGCGGCAGCCTCCCGGGCACACTCGATCGGTCGCTTCAGGCACGCGCCACAGCGATCAGCCGCTCCGCATCGTGCGTCAGCGGTGAGCCGTCCCAGTCGCCATGGTAGGTGATGTCCTGGAACCCCGCCGCGCGCAGCAGGCCATCGATCTCCGTCGCCGTGCGCAAGCGTAACGCGTGTCGCTTCTCGCCCTGCTCGCTGCCGTCCCCACTGCGCCAGCGCCAGCGCTCGTGGCTGATGCCGCGCACCGGGTCGAACCGCCGGCGCACCCGGATCTCGGTGCCGTCAGGCAGGCGCCAGCGATCGCGCTCCGCATAGGCGGCGATTACTTCGTCGCGGTGCATGCTCTCGAGCAGGAGTGCACCGTCCGGCGCAAGCACCCGTCGTGCCTCGACCAGCGCGCGGATGTCCTCCGCGTCGTCCAGGAAGAGGCCGAGGCTGGTGAACACATTGATGACCGCATCGAAGCTCCGGTCCGCGAACGGCAGCATGCGCAGGTCAGCGGCCGCGTAGTGTGCGCTGCGTGGCCGGGACTCCGGTTCGGCACGTGCGAGCAGGTCCGTGGAGATGTCCGCACCGAACGCGGCGAGGCCTGCCTCCGCAAAGAGCGCGGTATGCCGGCCCCAGCCGCAGGGCACGTCCAGGATGCGCGCACCGAACGGCAGCGCGAGCATCTCGCGGATCGCCGACACCTCCTGACGGCTGGCCGCTTCCGTGAACAGGGGGTCGTGCAGCCGGAAGAAGACGTCGTCGAAATACGTGCGCCACCACTGCGCGTCCGCACTCACTCGAGCGACTCGTGCTCGAAGTCGTCGCTGTCCGTATCCCCGCTGGCGTCACCGATGCGTGGTGCCAGACGCAGCGACAGCTTCTCGATGCGACGGCCCTTGACGCTCAGCACGCGCAGGCTGCCGCCGCGCACCTCGACCTCGTCCCCGACGCGGGGCAGTCGGCCGAGCCGGCCGAGCACAAAGCCGCCCACCGTGGTGTACTCCTCATCCGGAAGCGCCAGCCCGAAGACGTCATTCAGCTCGGCGATCGCGACGCCGCCCACGAAGTGCGTCGCACCGTCCGGCATGGATTCGAAGCTGGTTTCCGCTTCGTCCGTCTCATCGGAAATCTCGCCCACGACCTCCTCGAGCAGATCCTCGATCGTGACGATGCCCGCCGTGCCGCCGAACTCGTCCACGACGACGGCCATGTGCGTACCGTCCTTCTGCATCTCGCGCAGCAGCTGCTCGACCGACTTCGTGTCGGGCACGAACAGCGCCTCGCGCGCGACGTCCTCGAGCGGTGGTGTGCCTCCGCTGCGCAGGGCCTGCCAGACATCGCGCGCGAGCACGACACCGACCACGTGGTCGATGGTTTCGTCGTAGACGGGATAGCGCGAGTGTCCGTTCTCCAGAATGAAATCCGCTGCTTCCTCGAGCGGCGTCTCGACCGGCAGCCCGATGACCGACGTCCGTGGCGTCATCACTTCACTGGTCTGCGTTTCTGAAAGATGGAACACGCCCCGGATCATCTCGAC